>CAJUQT010000009.1:22880-95833 GCA_910588225.1 uncultured Acetatifactor sp. | reverse complement strand
GACCTCTGATCTGCTTTCTCATCTTCTCGGAAATCGCCAGACCTGCCGCATCGTCTGCCGCCCGATTGATCTTGTAACCGGAGGACAGCTTCTCTGTTGCCTTTGCCTGTGCGCCGGTGGTAATGCCTAACATTCTGTTAGAGTTCATTGCCGTTAAATTGTGTTGTACTACCATGATTTACCTCCTTGTATTACTGCGCAAATCCTTTTGCGTCAGTTTTAATGCTATTTATAGTAACCAATTCGGAAATTCTGCGGTCGGGCCCTGGACCGCCGGATTTCTTCCCTCGGTTATTATCTTGATTTAGGTCTCCTGTATTTCTCCGGAGTCTCAGGCGCTGCATAATACTTCGGCATTTCGGCCCGTTCCGCTTCACCGGGCATTCTGTTCTCCAGAGCAGTGCTTCTGACAACGTTGACTTCTCTGGGCGCGTCCACCATGATGCGCATATTATTTCTGGAACCGCCCAGAAACACAATTTTGATATTGTCATTGATAAGCAGATATTCCTCCGGGCTTACCGTAAGTCTCAGCATATCCCACCTCCATTGTTTATTTTGAGCGATTCCTGCTATGCTGGGAACAATAGAAAGCATGCTTCTCAAACTTTCTATTGTAAGGAATCAGAATGCAACTTTCTCTGTCAGAATGTTGCGTAAAAAGGAGGACAATTTATGTGCACAACACAGCCTATCAGAAATGCAGAACAACTGAAAAATTTTAAGGAATATTATCATTCCGAAAAACCTGATGCCAGAAATTATCTGCTGATTGTCATGGGCCTGAACTCGGCTCTGCGTATATCAGATATATTAGGTCTGAGATACGGCGATGTCTACGATTATCCGAAAAGGGAATGGAAAACACATATTTCCATACGAGAACAAAAAACCGGAAAGCAAAACTGTATCTATATGAATCAGGAAATTCGGGAAACTCTGGAACAATATGCGGCACCTTCCCGGCATGATTCTTCCTCTTGGCTTTTTGGCAGTCAGAGACAGCAGGCGCATCCGCTGAGCCGGTATCAGGCATACCGTATTGTTAAAAATGCCGGGATATATGCCGGCCTTGACAAAAATATCAGCTGTCATTCTCTCAGAAAAACTTTTGGCTATCACGCGTGGAAGCAGGGAGTACAGCCGGCTTTACTCATGAATATATACAACCATTCTTCCTATAACATTACAAAGCGTTATCTGTGTATTGACCAGGAAGACAGAGATGAAGTTTTTGCGAAAATCCGCCTGTGAATAAAGCTTCACAGGAAATTACAGAAAAAGACTAAAGTATTTTTAAATAGCTCCGATAATATATGCAGAATAAAAAATGCAACATTCTGACAGAGAATGTTGCATTTTTACCGTTAGTTTACCCATATTTTCAGCTTTTTATAAGGACATTTCAAAAATTACAGCCCCCTCAACTGTCAGGCTTTCAGAAGATTCCGGAAAAAGGGAAGTGCATCCTGCAGCGGCTCCTGATGCCAGCAGTGTCCGCCTTCCCGTATGTCATGTATCAGCCAGTCTTCCTTCCCGTACAGCGCATAAATCTTTCTTACAATATCGACCTGTTCCTGCACATTCCGAAGTCCTCTCGGTCCGTTCAGATTATCATCACGACAGGACTGAATCAGAAGCGGCCTGGGAGCTATCAGGGAAGCGATATCTCCCATGTCAAAATGTTCCCACAGATGCGGCACATAGTTACAGCTGCAATTCCCGTTCAGATATAGCAGGGAGTCCTTATATCCGTACATATAACCGCTGATTACCGCCTGTCTGATTCTGTCATCCATTGCGGCTGCCCAGAGCGTCTGCATCCCGCCGCCTGAAAAGCCCAGACATCCGATGGTGTCCGGATTCCATTCTCCCCGTTCCTCAATATAGTCCAACAGGCGCATGACATCATATGTACACATACCCGCCACGGTCTGTCCAAGAGGTTCCGCCATATGCGCAAGCTGAAAGCAGGTACTGTTCAGAAAAGCATCTTCCCTGTCATTCTGCAGGGCCTCATCTCTTCGCTCTCCAAATCCTCTGCAGTCCGGGCAGATTGCCACATACCCCATCCTGGCAAGCTGCATGCCATAATCATAGTGGAAGCGCTGGATTGCGTCTCTGACCGCCGGGATTTCACTGCATCCCGCCACACTGTATTTTCCCGCCCCCATATGTCCGGGCAACGCGATAAAGCAGTCTGGTCTCTCTTCCGACTTACCGGAAGGAATCAGTATAAAAACAGGCATCCAGGTATCCGGCTCTACCTGCAGAAGCACTTTCTCCCTGACAATTCCGCAGTCAAGTACTTTCTGTTCCAGTGTACGCGGCGTCAGAGGACAGCTTTCCATTTTATCCAGCCCCAGCAAATCATGTAATATGCTTCGGGCCTGCTTTTTCCATTTCTCGTAATCTGCCGTCGTATTTCCTGTAAAGGCATCCTGCCTGGCCAGCGCATCATATTTTGCCATCATTCCCTTCAGGCTGCCGTAATATGGTTCTATTTTTATCGTTCTACCCATTTTATCCCTCCTGATTTAAATCGCTGCGCGATAGCACATCACTATTGTAAGACAAGTTGCCGGAAAATTCAACTGTCCTTTCCGGTTAAATGGGTCTGTCTTTCTTTCCACATAAGAAAAAGCCGCATTGCGCGGCTCTTTCCCTTTTTCTTCTCCGTCTGTCTCTCAATTGAAAGCAGAGCTGTAGCGATCATACTGGGCCTGCTTAACGGCGACTACATCCGCCAGATGAAGCGCTTCCAGACCGCTGATATAGCTGTCAAATTCATCCAGGGATTTTGTTCCCGTGATAAAGGCAGTTGTATTTTCATCCACATAGGTCTGGATATCCGTCAGATAAGTGTTAACCACTTCGGATTCCTCGTCTGTGGCATAGATAAACGGCCATCCTTCTACCACAAATTCGTCATGCTGCCACTTGTTAATTTCTGCATGCCAGTCAGCCACCAGTACATCTGTTGCAACTACCGAATAACGAATCGGGAATACAAACGCAGGATTGATACCCAGCTGCTGCAGCCAGTCATTGTCGCTTCCCTGCTCTGTAAAGGTTTTATTTCCGCTTTCGTCTACAACATAGCTTTCCCCCTCAATTCCCCACTGATAATAGTCCATATTGGTATCATTCAGGCAGTAATCCAGAAATCTGCACGCGAGAGCCACATCCGAGGAGGCAGAAGTGACACCGAACATTCCTCCTAAATCAGAACCTCCTATATAAACGCCTTCATGGGTTCCGGAAAGGGGTGCGGCACCGACAAATGCAGTTGCGGCAGTTCCGTCATAATAGGGAAGCACAGGACTGTACATCATGGACATTGCCCAGCTGTGATCAAAGCAGACACCGGTGAGGTCATTGGAGGCCCTGTTATCTCCCGCAATGTCTTAATGACAGACAGATGAAATTCATCTACCAGCGCCAGATACATTTCGAAATTCACCGGGAAATAATATGTATTGGTGGTTCCTTCCATATCTTCCAGGAAATAGACCGCTCCCCGGCCGTCGGTCAATATACCGTACAGCGCCCTCACCGCCCCTTCACAGGCATCCTTCAACTCCCCGATATCATCCCGTACCGCATCCACTCCCATTGTCACATAGCAATAATCCTTCGCTGTGGCAGTGCTGATATAACGATGAATCTGATGAAACAATTCATCCATTTCCCTCTCATTTTCATAATTTATAATCAAAAACACATTATAGACATCCCTGAAATAATACACAATGTGCAGCTCATCCGTGGAAAAGATTTCTGTCACCACATTAAACAGCTCTTCGATTTTTCGTCTGTATTTCTCCTCCTGCGGCACCAGGCCGCTGTCAAATGCAAAATTTACGGCTGAAACGATAAAATAAGGCTTAATCAAATCCAGGTAATTCTCATCAAGAAATACGCCCACATGGTCTGCCGCAACATTTCCGGCAATCATGGAATGAAGGATGCCCGTCTTCGCATAAGGAGTGATGGTCAGCATCTTCTCCCTGTACGCATTTTTTTCACCGATCAGATCCTGTATTCCGCGAATAATAGTCTCCATTTCATCTCTGGAAATATTCTGGCCTGTGGATACCATCTGCTCCAGATGATTGATGGGCATGTAATATTTTCGGCTCACCCCATAGGCAAGCGCCAGAAAGATAATCGAAATCACAATGATACCCAGAAATGTAAAATAAAAGTACCTGTTTACCTCTGAAGCAATATTTTTAGATGCATATACCCTATAAACAATACCCGGCATTTTCGAGGACTCTTTCGCATATGATGTCTTTGAGCTCTCCCCAAGTGAAAAAATCATATTGTCCTTATAATAAATCTCCATTCCATATCCTTTATCCAGGACATTCTTCATGTCATTCTCCAGACTTTTCAGATCAAACAGAATACACATTGTCCCAATGTTACTTCCGTTCTGATAGGTGTAATCATCACAGTATAGAAGAAATTCCTGATTAAAAGAATATCTTTTGGTATCGCTTAACTGAAACGTATCATTCACCGTCCCGACCACCATACAGGGAAGCTCCTTTTCAAGCGGAACATAGCTGTCCGTCAGCGAAATTATCCCTCCGCTGGAATAAGCTTTATTACTGTCATTCACGAACAGAACTGTCTGATATATGGATAATCCCCCCGAGGCCATGGTATTGCTCATTTCACTCTGTATGGAAAAAAGTGCATAAGAATCCAGCTGCCGGCCTGTTTTTGTACTCATATACAGCTGTTTCATGGTTGTGGAATAGCTGAGATTCTGCACAATATTCTGAGCTGCCATAATGCGCTGCATGAATATATTGCTGACTTCATCCAGCTGAATTTCACTTCTACGCTTCATCTGAATTTTACTGATCTGGTTATTCTCGAACAGTAGAAATGAAATGCACAGAACCATAAAAGATACAATAACCAGTATATAGCTGAAAAATAACCTGAGAAACAGTTTACTTTGAAAGATAGATGCTCTTCTTTCCGATACCCATTTTTTCCTCATAATCAAATCCTTACTGCTTTTTACTTCCTGTACTTCTGACAACTGAATTAACGATATCATATCTGTACAAAAATGACAAGAAAAATACCCGCAAAATTCTGGCGCAGCAGAACTTCAGCGGGCTTTTTCTTTTGTCAGCAATGAACAACATCACACGTTCATTCCCACAATAGCCATACGTCCTATGAAAGTAATTAGCAAAAAGGAGGCACTATCTATAATTATTTGTGCTTCAAAGGACTATGAAAAATTACTGAATAATAAAAACTTTGTCTTCATCTACAAAAATCGGACACTGAACAGAATTGAATACTTTGAAACCATAACAGACTTTCGGAATCGAAAGTTCATTTTAAATCTGACGGCACAACAGAATTAAAGCTATATGCACTGCCTCAGATTATTCATTTTCTGAATTCCTCCAGAATGACTGCCCTGTATAATAGCTGCAGACCCAAAATCCATCCTTGATATACACATTACAACGCTGTCAGAACATTTGATCAGCCAGCCAATAAGCTTCCCATCTGGAACACAACTGTAGAAACTGCCCATGCCAGAACAATCTGAAATACAATCATCTTCCCGGTAAATTTCCAGGAACCACTTTCTTTCTTAATCGTGGCTACCGTTGCCACACAGGGTACATACAGCAGGCAGAACAGCATCAGACAGTAGGCATTCAAAGGACCGAATGCCGGATTGATTTTGTGAATATTCTCCACAATAGCTGCCACACCTGTGTCGGAATTGGCATTTGCCACCCCGAACAATACGGAAAAGCTGGATACTACCACTTCCTTAGCCGAGATTCCCGAAAGCAGCGCCACGGCAATCTGCCACATGCCAAGTCCCGCCGGAGCAAGCACAGGCACCAGCACCCGTCCCAGCATTGCGCCGAAGCTATCCGCCGGATTCTCCACAATGCCTGTTATGCCGAAATTCAGTACAAACCAGATCACTATGGATGCGATAAAAATCGTTGTCCCGGCTTTTGTCAGATAATCCTTCAACTTATTCCAGACATAGATTCGAATCGTTCTGGCATTTGGCCTTTTATATTCCGGTAATTCTATCAGAAGGGAATCATTGATTTTCCCCTTTTCCAGCCGGTTCACCGCAAGCGCTGCCAGAATGGCAATCACCATTCCCACCACATACATGGAAAACGCCGTCAGCGCCGCCGTATCCGGGAAAAACATATCCGAAAGCAGCACATACACAGGCAATCTGGCAGAACAGGACATAAACGGGGTCACCAGCATGGTCCTGCGGCGATCATGCTCCGTCTCAAGAGCCCTTGTGGCCATAATGGCCGGTACAGTACAGCCAAAGCCCAGTATCATAGGCAGGAAAGCCTTTCCCGAAAGTCCTACTTTTCCCATGACAGAGTCCATCACATAGGCGACTCTCGCCATATAGCCGCTGTCCTCCAGAATTGCCAGGGCCAAAAAGAGAATAAAAATATTGGGAATAAAGGTAAGAATTCCGCCGACGCCCGTGATAATGCCATCCACAATCAGTGACTTCAGCCAATCGGTCACTTTCAGACTTTCCAGCAGCGCAGCCGCGCCGCCGGATATAAAATCAAGCCCGGTTTCGAACACATCCTTCAACGCATCCCCCACTGTAAAGGTGAGGAAAAATACAAAACACATAATCAACAGGAAAACGGGAATCCCCCATATCGGATGGGTCAGCACCCTGTCAATCCTGTCCGTGGAAGCAGCTTTTTTATTCTTATAAAATAGAATTTCCCTTACCACTTTCTCAATATATGTATATTTGCACTGAATAATTTCCTTCTCGTAACTTCTGTCCACCACATGAACCACAGAAATCGGGTGTTCCTTTTTTACCTCCTCATCGTCTTCCAAAAGCTTGATTGCATGCCAGCGGGCAGAAGAATGACTGGGATAATTCTCCTGCATCATGGCTTCCAGCGTGGTAATTTTCTCTTCTATTTCCGGAGGATAATCCAGTATATAATCCTCCATCCCTTCCTCACAGTGGTGAATCACCGCATGAAGTAAAATGTCAAGCCCTGTGCGTCTGGCCGCTGACACGGGAACCACAGGAATGTCTCCCAGCATTTCCGGCAGACGGTGCATATCAAGCTCCATTCCACGCTCTTCCACCACATCCATCATGTTCAGCGCCAGCACAATAGGTTTCCCAAGCTCCAAAAGCTGCAGTGTCAGGTAGAGATTTCGCTCCAGGGAGGAGGCATCTACCACGTTGATAATGGCATCAATATTGTCATCCATGGCACACTGCCTTGTGACTTTTTCCTCAATGGTATAACAGGTCAATGAATAAATCCCCGGGGTATCAATCAGCGTGATTTCCGTATCCTCATAGCTGGTTGTTCCTTCCACACGTTCCACAGTGACACCCGGCCAGTTCGCCACCTTAAGCCTGGAACCGGTCAGCGCATTGAACAGTGTGGTCTTTCCGCAGTTTGGATTACCAATACAGGCCACATTTATGTGCTTTTTTGTTTTGTCATTTGCATTGCGGTTCACAAGTTCCGGCCCCCTTCTGTCTCCTTATTCTCACCGATATCACTGATTTCGATGCTGGATGAGATATGCTTTCCCAGCGCAAGCCGTGTGCCCCGTACCTGGACAATCAGTGCACCATGCTTTTTCCTGTTCAGTATGTTGACAATCGTTCCGTCATTCAATCCCAGTGCCTGCAGACGTCTGGTGATTGCCGGCTCTACATATAGTCCTTCGATGCAATATCTATGGCCCTTTTGTGCCTCATAAAGCGTCATTTTTATCGGCCTTCCTTCTTTCTCTTATAAACAGACTTATTATAATCCAATTTGTTCCTGCCGTCAATTATAATGAAAGTGCTTACATTATCTCTCATATTTACAGAGCACGCAACAAACGCAAGGAGACTCACCGCCTTTGAGACACGATTATGACTTCACGGGAAGTTCTGCCTGAACTGTTACTGTTTATACATACAGTCAGAACACCAGACGGCTACTCACACACAAATCACCTGATATGGTTTCATGTCTGTATCCTCTGCCGGCAATGCATCCACTATCTGACAGCAATATCCAATCGCTATAGTGTGTTGCTGCAGTACTGGCTTATTCATCAGAAATCTGTCATAAAATCCTTTGCCGTATCCAATTCTGTTCCGGTACCTGTCAAAAGCCACACCGGGCATAAGCATCAGCGTTCGTTCCGCCGTCTCCCGGAAATAGACATACTCTTCCGAGTCTCCCGCAGGCTCTGGAATACCCCGATAGCCCGTTTCAAGCTCTGTCAGCGCAGTCATGCGGTAAAAACGCATTTCCGGGTTCTCACTCCCGGAAAGTACCTTTGGCACATACACTTTCTTACCTGCTTTCAGTGCTTCCACCAGAATTTCCCGGGTGCCAATCTCACTTCCATAGCTGACAAAGCACAAAAACTCTTCCGCACGGTAAAACCACTGATGTCCCAGAATTCTCTCTGTCAGCAAAAGAGAAGCTTTTTCACGCTCCTCCATAGTCAGGCTGTCTCTGAGCTTTAAAACTGCTTTTCGAATTTCTCTTTTACTGTCCTTTATTCCTGTTTCCATATTTTTCACCAAGATTTTCTCTGGAACCGTCCGGCCGTTCAATAGTAAGATTATTCAGCTGACCCCTCAGATTTGCCCGGATGCTGGCCACATATTCCTTCCGCAGAATCGCCTGCTCCTCTTTTTCCGCTTCATCCAGTCCCTCTTCCTGAGACTTATGATACAACTCATTAATCCGTGCAATTCTTTCATCCATATTCATAACATTGCTCCTGTTTCTTTTTATAAAATATCTTCGGTCTCTCTGGCAAGGCGAAAACCTATGGCAATTCAGGCCTGTCTGAACTATTATGACTCTCAGCCTCCGGACAATCCTCTCGCAACAGCCTCCGCCACCCGCATACCGTCTGCGGCGGCAGAAACGATTCCTCCGGCATAGCCTGCGCCCTCCCCGCAGGGATAAAGTCCTCTGACCTTAGACTGCATTGTATCGTCCCGCAGAATTCTCACCGGGGAAGAAGTTCTGCTTTCCACTCCCGACAGACATACATCCGTTCTGTTAAATCCCGCAATTTGTCTTCCGAATGCTTCCATACCGTCCACTATGGCCTGATTGCAGGCTTCCGGAAGAATCCTGCTTACGTCTGCCCATTGGTACATTCCCTTGCTCTGAGGCATTATCTCATCTGTTCTGTCCTTCTGGCTTTTCAAGTGCCGGGTAAAAACGACGCCGGTCTCTTTGTACAAAATACTTTTGTCATTTCCATCTATATTTGCTTTTCCATCCACCTGACGCTTAAAATCCGAATATCTCTGTACCGGAATTTTCCCCTGTCCCAGAGCATATGCTTTTTCCTCCAGCTGTCTCTGAAATGTAATTCCTGCCAGCGGTCCTTCGTCACTGAAATCTTCCGGCGTCACTGTCACAATAATGGCACTGTTGGCATTTTTCCCGTCACGCCTGCTGTAACTCATTCCGTTTACCGCCAGCCTGCCCTCTTCGGAAGAGGCATTCACCACATAGCCGCCGGGACACATACAGAAAGAATACACACCTCTGCCGTTCTTCGCTTTTGCCGTCACCTTATAGGGAGCCGCTCCCAGCACGCCCACCTCCGCCGTACCATACTGACTCAGATTAATCACAGACTGCGGATGTTCCGCTCTAAGCCCCACGGCAAAGGCTTTCGCTTCCATTGGAACACTTTTTCCATGAAGCATGAAAAAAGTATCTCTTGCACTGTGGCCAATGGCCAAAATCAGCTGCTCACAGTTCAGCAGCTCTCCGCTTTCCAGAACGATGCCTGTCACACGCTCCTGATCTGTACGAATATCTGTCATCCGGCTTTCAAAACGTACCTGCCCGCCCAGGCGGATGATTTCCTCCCGCATAGCCCTGACCACATTGCAGATCACATCTGTCCCTATATGAGGTTTCGCCTCATAGAGAATCTTTTTGTCGGCGCCAAACTTCACAAGTGTCTCCAGCACTATATGAATTCGACCTTCCCTGTCCTTTACCAACGTATTCAGTTTTCCGTCGGAAAAAGCGCCTGCTCCGCCTTCCCCAAACTGTACATTGGAATCGGGATTTAATTTTCCGCCAGCCCAGAAGGCTTCCACATCCCGCTGACGCTCCTCCACACATTTTCCCCGTTCCAGAAGAACAGGGCGGTAACCATGCAGCGCCAAAAAATATGCGCAAAACAATCCGGCAGGACCTGCTCCCACTATTACAGGAGATTTCATCTGCCCGTTGATTTCAGGCAGGCAGAATGGCACATGACTGTCGGCTCCGGGAAACCTGTAAATAAATTTCGGTGCTTTGCACACCTGATTTTCCTTTCCACGGAATCCTCGCAATACCTTATCTTCTCTTTTCACTGCCACATCCAGTGTATAAGTATAAAAAATCTCCGGTTTTTTCCTGGCGTCTATGGACCTTCGAACAATCTCCATCTCCATTATATCTGATTCAGGAATCCGTAAGATTCCTGCCGCTTTCTTCCGTAAGTCCGCCTCCAAATGCCCCGGCCGTATCTTTATCTGATTGACTCTGAGCATAAATCTGTCCCCTTATTTTCCCTATACCTATCATCTTCAACATCCGATCTTCCAGGAAACGCCGCATCTGCATTTGTCATTTGTGCTGGTGCGCTCTGCCGCTTTCCTCCCTGCGTCCGAATTCCCCTGCCGCTGCGCTTCCCGCCAGATATCCGCTGCACCAGGCCCATTGCAGATTATATCCTCCACATTTTCCGTCCACATCCAGTATCTCTCCCGCCAGATAAATCCCGGAGGCCATTTTCGATTCCATCTGCTCTGTCACCTCGGCCAGCGGCACTCCGCCGGCACATACCTGTGCGTTATCATAGGAATTACTTCCCGTCACATGAAGCTTCCAGCTTCTGCAGAGCGCATAAATCCGGCGTATTTTTTCCCTGTCCGCAGCCGCCATGGATTCTGTGGCTTTCAGATCTGCCAGCCGGATAAAAAGCATCATCAGTTTCTTGTGAAGCATTCCCGTGAAAAATTCTTCCACTGTTCGCTTCTTCCCCAGGAAAGCTCTGTTCCTGCATATAGCCTCAAAAGATTCCCGGGTTTCATCCGGCAGAAAGTCAATGACAATCTCCACTTCACGCTCTTCCTTTAATATGTAATTAACCACCCGGCTGAGCTGAAATACAGGAATTCCGGAAATCCCGTAATCTGTCAGCTGTAGTTCCCCTCTCTCCCGAACCTGCACTTTTCCCCGCCGCAACACAGTCACCAAAGCATCTGTCCTGACTCCGGACACCGACTTCAGATAATCTTCCCTGCATTTCAGCTGTACAAGCGCCGGAACTGTTGGAATGATGCTGTGTCCTAAACGTTGCGCCAGCAGATAACCGCTGCCGTCAGATCCGGTTTTAGGTGCGGCTCTTCCTCCGCAGGTAAGAATAACACGGTCAAAGGAAAACTGTTTTCCGTCTCCCCTCACACATATCCCGCCTCCGGGAAGCATTTCAACATTATCTGCTTTACATCCCGTCACAAATGCGACTCCCAGAGCCGCTGCCTCATAGCGCAGCACATCCAGCACCGTGGAGGCCTGTTCGCTTATGGGATACAAATAACCGTTTTTACTTTTCAGCATCATACCGATTCCTTCAAAAAAAGCCTTCGTCTCCGCGGTGCCGAATCGCTTCAGACAGCCCTTCAGAAAATCCGGTTCTCCCGTATAATACTTATCCAGACTTAAATTCTCATTCCCCAGATTACATTTTCCGTTTCCGGTAGCCAGCAGCTTCTTTCCTGGTCTGTCGTTCCTCTCAAGCAGTGTAACCTGCGCACCTTTACACGCCGCCGCAATAGCCGCTGTCAATCCGGCGGCCCCTCCGCCAATAATTCCCACCAAATATCCCATATTCTCCTCTGGTACACTCCTTTAACTGGAATAATTCTCCAGAAAACTGTACAGCTTTTCTTCGTTCTCTATCCACATCATTTCCATTATATTTTGCTGCAGCGGTTCCGGCAGCGTATCCAACCGGATATCCGTCTCAATATATACGGTCTTCATATCCTCCAGGTAGACAATCACGTTATTATCATAAACCGCCAGATAGAAACTGCTGCTGGGCTGCACAAATTTGTAATTCATCTGTACTACAACACGCTCTCTGGAAAAGGCAAGGACCTCCAGACTTACAAACCCGCGCTCCATTTCGGTCAGGGGCGGAAACGCCTCATATACTTCCATGGCCTGAAGAAACTGTTCTCTGTTCATCCCCACATACTTATCCGGCAGTCTCCAGATAGTTTCCACTACCGTATGGTTGATAATATCCGTTTCCTCCAGAACATACTCTGTGTCCACGCAGAGTGTCTCCGGAAAAAGCAGCACTTCTTCTGCCTCTTCTTCCCCGCTTTCTTCTGACACAATTCCATAATCAAAGCTGTCATCCATCATGGATTCCGGTTCCCCGGATTCCGGCTCATCCGGCGTCGTCGGAACTGTCTGTTCCGATGACGCTTCTCCTGCAGAGCTGCTTTCCCCGCCCTGTTCTCCAGGATAAAAAAAATGAGAGGATTCCACACCCACATAGAACCCAAGCCCCAGTAACAATAAGGGACATAAAACAAATAAGCTGATACCTTTCAGGATTTTCATGCCAACCCCCACAACAATTTCCCACAGGAATTGTATCTTTCCTTATACTTTGGAGTTTCCTTCCATCTTAGTATCAGCTTTTTATATCCGTTTATACATGTAACTATCAAAAAATATGGAACAATTGTCCTATCTTTTCTATCAGACGTCCTCCCGGAATTGCTTCCAGTTCATGTTCTTTAAAGTTGCGAAGTACCAGTAAGAGTATCCAGTATATAACTGTGCTGACTGCAAAACCTGCCAGCAGCGTCACAAGGCTGCCAAGATACGGAGACAGCGTTCTGCCCAGAAGCATGGTAACCAGTCCTGCCACACCTCCTGCTCCCAGGGGAACAAGCAGGATGCCCAGCCAGTCAGCCTGTGTCCGCAGCTGCCTGTAAGCAAACAGTCCCAGCACAACACAGAGTACTGCCATTCCGGCCATTCCTCCGTATACAAGCGCCAGGATACCCGCTTTGCTCACTTGAAGCAAAATTATCGCAAAAAAGAAAAAAACAATATCTGCCATTCCCACAGCGCCTAACACCAGATATTTCTTCCCCGTAATCTGTAGAAAACGGCCAAAGTAGCAGGCCAGTGCCGTAAACAGCACCAGCGTCGAGCCTCCTGCAAACATTTTCTGCAGAGTCTCTTCATTTTCAGGACACAGAAGGCCTGCTATCTGTTCTCCCATAAAAGCCAGGAACACGGAACTGAAAATTCCGTGTATCAGGCAGATATGTACTCCGCTCTGAAAAACCTTCTTCGCAAACCGGTTTTCTCCGCTTCTGAGGCAGGTAAAGATTCTTGCCGTAACCGGAAGAGACACGGCAGATATCAAACATACTATGATTCCGCAGATTGCCAGATACTTCCCCGCGTATAACCCGTATTCCAGCGCCGCCGCATTTTCATCTTCCGCTTCCCTGACAAAGAAAATCAGCCCAGCCGCAAAGGGAACAGTCTTCAGTACTCCCGTCACAAGCAGCGGCCATCTGCTGACATAAAGATATCTGACACTGTCCGGAAAAGTTTCCGTGGCAAATCTTTCTTCCTTCCGATTTCTCCTTTCGGCACGCTGACTGCCTCTGAAAATAACCATCAGAAAAATAATGATAAAAATTTCGGCAAGGCAGACGGCAATGGCAATTCCCGCGCCGCTGTGCATAAAGGTAAAATTCTCCTGCATCAGCAGATTGCTCACCTTTTCACCGTAATTTTTCATCATTCCGGAAAACAAAAGTCCAAAACCCAGAATAAAAATCTGCCGCAAAATTCCGGAAATTGCCCTGGGAAGTTCCAAACCATCCCCCTGAAAATATCCCAAAAGTACAGCACTGACCGTTCTCAGCAATATAATGGGCGACAGCACTCTGATAATAAACGTGCTGTAACGGATGCCGAATATTCCCTCTGCAATCGTCTCTGCAAAAAAAAGCAGGATCAGGCTTCCTGCCAACCCCAGAGCAACCTGAAAAAACATGGCATTTCTGCGCAGCCTTCCAATATTACCATATTGTCCTCTGTTCTTTCTGCCTCGAAGCAGCCGCCCCAGCGTATCGGACAGATTTCCGCTCACTGCAGTCCACACCAGCGCATAAACTTCCACCGCCACCGCCACATAGGCAATTCCCTTATTTCCAGTCAGCTGTCCTGTGATCAATACCGTAATCAGTGTCAATATATTAGTAACTTCTTCTGCCTGCCGCCGCTTTGCCTCTCCATGGTTCATCTGCTGTTCCTCAGTTTCATCTCTTAGTCCCGCGTAATACCCAAACCGATCAATATCTCTTCCTGCTTACGTTCCATGACCATTCGCTCTGTCTCTTCCATATGATCATAGCCGCATAAATGCAGCATACTATGTGCCAGCAGAAAAGCAAACTCTCTTCTGACACTGTGGCCATAGCTTTCCGCCTGTTCATACACCTTGTCCACGGAAATCATAATATCTCCCAGCACCAGCTCTCCGCTTTCCGGGTCAAAGTAATCCGCCTCTGCATCCTCATCAATGTCGAAAACACCGCTCTTCTGAAAGTCCACATTTGGAAAGGAAAGCACGTCTGTCTCCCGGTCCACGCCCCTGTACTCCCTGTTCAGCGCATGTATTCCCTCATTATCTGTCAGAATTACATTGATCTGCACTTCATAAGGGCAGCTTTCCTCTTCAAGCACCGCACTGCAGACAAGGTTTGCCGTTTCCTCCGGCGAAAACGGCAAACTCCGTTCCGTCTCTTTCTCAACGTATAAATGCATCCCTACCTTCTGCTCCTCTGTCTTTCCCCGGTTTTCTGTCTGCTTCCGGCGGCTTCCCTTGTCTCGAACTTCTCGTATGCCTGGACAATCTTCTGCACCAGAGGATGACGTACCACATCCTTGCTGGTCAATGTACAGAAAGCAATATCGTCGATTCCCTTCAACACTCTCACTGCGATGTCCAGTCCGGATTTCGTCCCTGCAGGCAGGTCTTTCTGGGAATTATCACCTGTGACCACCACCTTCGATCCAAACCCGATTCTGGTCAGGAACATTTTCATCTGAGCCGGCGTTGTATTCTGCGCTTCATCCAGAATAATATAGGCATTATCCAGAGTCCGCCCGCGCATATAAGCAAGCGGAGCCACCTCAATCAATCCCTTTTCCATATTTTTTGCAAAGCTCTCTGCTCCCATAATCTGATACAGGGCATCATAGAGCGGCCGCAGATAAGGATCCACCTTACTCTGCAGGTCTCCGGGCAGAAAGCCCAGCTTTTCACCTGCTTCGATGGCAGGTCTGGTCAGAATAATTCTTCCCACCTCGTTGTTCTTAAAAGCGGTGATCGCCATAGCCATGGCAAGATATGTTTTCCCCGTTCCCGCCGGTCCCAGGCTGAATACCAGCATATTCTTCCGAATGGCATCCACATAGGCCTTCTGCCCCAGTGTCTTCGGCTTCACCGGCTTACCGTTTACCGTATGGCAGATACAGTCGGAGTCAATCTCTGCCAACACTTTTTCCTGTTCTTCCATTCCCAATGTAATCGCGTAATTCACACTCTGCTCCTCTATTTCGTTTCCTCTCTCGGAGATAATGGAAAGCTGTCTCAAAACGCCTTCCGCCTTTTTCACCATATCTTCGTTTCCGCTGATTACAACACAACCGTTGCGGTCTACAATAGATACTCCAAAATCTCTCTCCAGCTTCTTCAGATATGCATCCTGCATACCAAATATTTTCTGCATATGCTCTACAGGCATGTGCAGTTTTAATGAAAAATCACTCATCTGTTTCCTCTTGCTCTGCTCTTACCGTTTCCAGACTTTCACTCACAAGCTCCCGCACCAGGAAATTCCCGGTAACCACCCATGCGTTATCATACTTTTCTATTTTAACATCTTTTTCAATAATTTGTACCCCTTTTTCCTCTAAATCTGTAAGAAAATCTATTAATTTTTGATTAAGAAGTACTTTTGCCTCCTCAAAAGAATAATTATATTCTACATTCTGGTATTCTCTGTTAGTCACTTCCCCCCAGTATATTGGAATGGACAATTTCTCCAGAGCCAGCGGTCTGCTTTCTTTCATCAGGCTGTCATATACCAGAAAGGGTGGGTCTTCCGGCAGCTTATATGTCTTCTCCCCCACTTTCAGATAAAAGCTTTTCTTCTCCCGGCCCGTATATTCCTTTTTCGTATATTCCCAAGGGAGACTTTCTGTAAAGGTAATGGTATGTTCCAGCAGAATATCCGCATCTGCATCCACATAGTAATATTCCCGAACAGTCTGGTCTTCATTATATACCGGAACTTTACCTTCTACCAAAATCGTTCCCTTTTCTACGGTATCTCCTATGGCCACTTTGGGCACACCGCTTCTGACAATCATTGCGGCAATGGTCCCGTCATACCCGGCAACCAGATCTGTCCCCAATGTGGATTCCGGTTTTTCCACCACAATCGGCGCATCGTTCTCCTTAATCTCAATCAGCAGCTTTGTACCGCTTAACTTTGCGGAAGCCCATGTAATCTGCGGAAAGGTTCTGCGAATCTCTTTTTCCAGCTCCTCTATATCCAGAGAATCTCTGCGCATTCCCACAGTCACTGCATTTGCCTTCAGAAAGCTTTCAAATATGTCCTCTGTTATCTGATAATTGCCGCTCAGCTCTATGTCCCATATGTAAAAAGAAGAAAGGGTCCAAAAGGCAATCGCCAGCAAAAATCCCAGCACAAACACTTTTCGTTTCAGCAGCCGGGGCAGAAAAAAAGGCAGTCCATATCTCTCCAATACGGCTACCCTTGTCCCCGTTTTCCTTAAAATCGGCCGAAGCTCCCAGAATCCTTTCAGGCTGATATTCATGTAATAGACATCGCCCTCCCGGACAATATCCCACAACAGAACTCCTTTATTGCTGCACAGATTCATAAAACGCTCCGGAGAAAATCCCCAAATACGGATACGCAGATATCCCCTGATATATTTCAGAAATTTGATCATGGCCTATCCTCTTCTCCCTGTTTTCTTCCATACTGCAGACATGTACATGCGGCTCAGATATACTTTATGCAACTGATACAACCGCTGATTTTCATATCTTCATTGGTATAATAGTCAACGGTAAGTCCGGTACCTTCAAAGCACACCTGGCAGGTCCTTGCCTGAAGCAGTATCGTGCATTCTGTATACTCCAAAATTCCCCGGTAGTTCTCAATCCATGCCTCGCGGTTTCCTGTCAAAGTCACCTTTAAGGCACCCATACAGATATCCTTTGGAAGCTTCAGGGATTCGATGATGGCTTCTCTCTTTGATTCACTTTTTTTTACTTCATTTTTTTGAATACGGTTATTGTTTCTCTTCATGTTTTCATTATATTACCATGATTGAAAAACTATGCCCCCGTATTCCTGACACACCTGCTCTCATCTATTTCGATGCAAAACCATTCTCATGTAATAATCTCTTTGATAAAAGCAGTATGCACAGGAGGTGTATCCAAAATGGAACAAGCCTTCAGATAACGCTTCGCAGCCTCCTCCGCCTTGTTTTCATCATTGGCATGGATCATTGCCAGTGGTTCGCCCGCCTTTACATAATCCCCGACCTTTTTGCGCAGGACCAGTCCAACGGACAAATCAATCATATTTTCTTTGGTTTCCCGGCCGCCACCTAAAATCAGGGAACAGATTCCCACTTCATCACAGATAATATGATTTATGTAACCGCTTACAGGCGCCGGAATGGGGCAAACAATCTTTGCCTCCGGCAGCAGGCCCGTATTGTATACGGCATCCCCGTTGCCTCCCTGGGCTTCCACAAATTCCGCCAACTTCTTCAAAGCACTGCCGTCGGCAATTACCTTACACAGTTTTTCTTCCGCTTCCTGTGCCGTTTCCGCCTTTCCTCCGGCCAGAAGCATTCTGCTACCCAGTGTAAGACACAGCTCCACAAAATCCGCAGGTCCCCTTCCCTGCAAAGTCTCAATGGCTTCCTTCACCTCCAGCGCATTTCCCACCGCATATCCCAGCGGCTGATCCATGTCGGAAATCACAGCAATGGTCCTGCGTCCGGCATTCTTCCCGATTCTCACCATCTCCTGTGCCAGAGCTTTCGCATCCCGCTCCTCCTTCATGAATGCACCGCTTCCGGTCTTCACATCCAGCACGATGGCATCTGCTCCGGCCGCCAGCTTTTTACTCATAATGGAGCTTGCAATCAGAGACATATTGTCCACAGTGGCCGTCACGTCCCGAAGTGCATAGAGCTTCTTATCTGCAGGAGCCAGATCTGCGGTCTGGCCCATAATGGCAATGCCAATCCGATTCACATTCTCGATAAACTGCCCCCTTGTAAGCGCCGTGGTAAACCCTGGAAAGCTCTCCAGCTTGTCAATGGTTCCTCCGGTATGTCCAAGGCCCCTTCCGCTCATTTTTGCCACAGGAATGCCGCAGGCCGCCGCCATGGGTGCCAGCGCCAGTGAAGTCTTGTCCCCCACACCTCCCGTACTGTGCTTATCCACTTTGGTGCCCTGAATCTCCGACAAGTCCAGCATATCACCACTGCCCGCCATAGCCATGGTAAGCGCCAGCGTCTCCCGCTCCGTCATCTTCTGAAAATACACAGCCATCATCAGCGCCGATGCCTGATAATCAGGAATCACGCCTTTCGTGTACCCATCCACGAAGAAATTGATTTCCTCCGTGGAAAGCTCTCCTCCGTTTCGCTTCTTCATGATAATGTCATACATTCTCATATTATTCACCTCCGCCATTCATCAGCATCACCTTAATCATCCCGAAGCTCGTACAAAGCATAGGTTCGTGTATCTGCCTCCAGATAAAAATAGACATAATCTACCAGATCGTAAAACTCAGTTACTATCGGCAGGTTTTCCAGCTCCTCTTTCTCTGCCGGGTATGCTTTCCAGTACACGATAAAATGCGTTTTTTTATCCTTTATATAGTTGTTCTGTTCTAAAATCATTCTATCCGGATTCAGATTCGTAACACAAAAATATCTTACCTGAGGCATTTCTTCCAGAACGGTATAAAAACCACCGTCCAGAAATCCATAGTTCAGCACGGACTTGTCTTCCGCTTTCTGTATCCTCTCTGCAAAACGAAATTGCGGCATCTGCGACTTATCCACTGAAAGCAGATACACATTGGAGCTTAAGCGATACCCTGTCCATGCGGACAGAATTAACATTCCCCCAAAAACCAGCACATACAAATACTCCGCACCTTTTTTCAGATGTTTCCACCCCCATCTAAAAGGACTATCAAGAATTATAGCAGCTCCCAAAATACCGAACGCACAAAATACGGCCAATGGAAGTCCATAATAGTCCTGCAGATTACCGCCGATAAAAAGTCCCATTCCCATTGCTAATCCCAAAAATAATACAGAAATTTTTTCCTTCCATGAAATAATTCTGGCGGGAAACACAGCATAAAACAAGGCTCCTGCCATAATCCAGACAGAATAATATCGATTTTCTCTATCCTTGAGAAACCGCAGCACACTGAGGAATGTCTCCTGAATTTTTCCAATCATAGAAAATTCTTTCCATGACGCATATCCGAAAATATTATCCCACAGATATATCTCAAACCATTCCTTCAGTGCCCCGTTTATACTGAAATAAATGAGCCAGGGAATTGTCGCTGCAAGCATTCCAGCCAGAAAGATTCCCGCACTTCGAAAGAATTCCCGGAATTGCTTCTTCCGCAGCCAGCCAAGTGCCACCACCCCAATCCAAGCCATATAAAACCCCAGAAGTGTAAATTTGGACCAGAGAAATACTCCTGCCCAAAAACCATTCAACAACAATGTCATCTGGGACATGGGCTTTTTTTCGTCACTTCTGAGCCAGGAAAGCAGAGAATAAACCGCATAGGCGAAAACGCCCAGACAGAGTTCTTCCAGGCTCCCCCCATGCACAAAGCTTTTAGAAGCCGCAATTCCTGTACACAAAATCGGAAGCAGCCACAGGACCGGCCCCTTCGTATATAATCGAACAATATTGCGAGTATAAAGCAGAAAAAAGAACATACTAATCACTTCAAGCAAAAAGTATCCTCCAAATCCTGAATGAGAAAACAAATATCCTATTCCAGCAGCAAGATACAGATACGGCCCTTTATGATCCACTAAATCCAAATAGGGCACATACCCATTCATCAAACCTTTTCCCATTGTAAAAAAGATATTGATATCCGGCCAGTCATTAAATGGATACAAAGGAGAACATTTGCTGCAGACCATAAGAGGAATCGCCGCCGCTGACAAAATGAACAGATATAAAATCGACTTTTTACAGTCAAATTTTACCTTTCCCATGGCACCCTCCGGAATTATTAATATTTTACAGATATTATAATAAAAAACCCTGTCCGCGTCAACGAATCCTTTCTGCAGGCCTGAAAGCAGAACACTGTCTGGCCGCCTTGATTCATGACAATAATTCCATCATGATTTATGGATTCCATTATTTAGAAATGTAAAACTGATTTTGCAGCAACAGCCAATTGGCGGAAAACCACTTCATAATCTGCCAGTACCCGCAGCCTCGCAGCTGATACTCCTGAATCAGATTGAACTTTGCCTGCAGACTCCTCACGTCCTCAAACCACACTTCATGAGAAATGCCCTCGCTGGCATAAGTAAAGTACGGGCTTTCAGCCACATCGTCAAACTTGATTTCCACTCGCTGCTCCACAGCAAGGCGCACAGCCTCCACATTCCCCAGAGTGACCGCCTGGGTCAACCCTCTTACATAGGGAAGCGGCCAATCATATCCATAATTTGGAATCCCCAAATCTATTTTTGCCGCCGGGATTTCCGTCAGCGCATACTCCACCACTCTCCGCACCTGGTTGATAGGCGCAACTGCCATGGGAGGTCCGTATGTATAGCCCCATTCATAGGTCATCAGCAGCACATGATCTGCTGCTTCTCCCAATGCCCTGTAATCCTTTCCCGCATACAGAAGCCCCGGCTGATTAGCGCTTGTCTTAGGCGCCAGAGCTACGGAAGTGTGATATCCGGCCCTGCGCATGGTATCTGCCACCTTCCACACAAAGGCTGTAAAGGCATCCCTGTCTTCTGCCAGAATATATTCAAAATCAATATCAACTCCCTGATACCCTTTCTCACCTATGGTCTCCAGCAGATTTTCAATCAGTCTGTCTGTATATTCCGGGTTGTTTACCACAGAATGAATCAACTGATTATTAAAATTGCCGTCCGGCCCGAAAGGGGTCAGTGTCAATATAGGTTTGGTACCAAATCTGAAAGCAGCGGCAATCATCCACTCAACATCCCCATAAGCCGGCGGCAGCAATTCTCCCTCCTTCGTAAAGCCATAAGAGAAAACCGGCAGCTCAGACAAAAACGGCAAGGTCTGTTCCAGCACCTGACTGTCAATAAAAGGATACGCATAACCGCTTACCGAAATTGTTCTCACCGCATTCCTTATATCTCCGTTTATATAAAGGGCCTGCCCAATGGCAAGCTCATATGGATAGAGCAGCTGATTGTCGTAAATGATCTGCTCCACATTTTCTCCCGATGCCTGTGCGATACTATCCACACTGTCTCCCGACTTCACCACATAGATTTCCATACTCTGCTCCTGAAACAAAGATTTTTACAATAATCTATATTCCATTGGCGCTGGAGATAGAATCCACGGACATTTTTACTCCACACCGACCTTTTTACAGATATCCTGCAGACAACATCTGTCACAGTATGGCTTTGTCCGCGCTGTGCAGACATCCCTGCCATGGTTCACCAGACGATGGCAGAAATCATTTCCTTCTGCCGGCGGAATGATTTTCCAGAGTGCCTTTTCCACCTTCCCAGGTTCCTTGATGCCATCTACCAGTCCCATTCTGTTCACCAGCCGAATGCAATGGGTATCTGTGACGATAGCCGGCTTCCCGAAGACGTCTCCCATAATGAGATTGGCACTTTTTCTGCCAACACCTGGCAAAGCCAGCAGTTTGTCAAAATCCTCCGGCACTTTCCCGTCATATTCATCCCGAAGCACTTTCATGCAGGCACTGATATCTCTGGACTTACTGTTCCCCAGTCCGCAGGGATGTACGATTTTCTCTATCTCCTCCACCGGTGCTTCCGCCAGGGCATTGACATCCGGGAATTTCTCATACAGCTTTTCCACCACCACATTCACTCTTGCATCCGTGCATTGGGCGGCGAGCCGCACGCTCACCAGAAGCTTCCAGGCCTGATCGTAATCCAGAGTACAGTCGGCAGCCGGATATTCCTTTTTAAGTCTGTCAATAATTTCCAGTGCGCGTTGTTTTCTTGTCATTTGTGTTTCTCCTTCCTCATAGCCTGTCGTAACAGTTCAGACAGGTCCCGAACCGTTCAGCCGTTCTCTAAGCATTGTATTTCGTTTCGTCACTGTCACATTTTTTACCGCATAGGAAAGAGCTTTTTTCGTACCTACGATAACCAGAATTTTCTTCGCTCTGGTAATTCCGGTATAAATCAGATTCCGCTGCAGCATAACAAAATGATTCATCAGTACTGGCATAACTACAATGCTGTATTCCGATCCCTGCGCCTTATGTATGGTAACCGCATAAGCATGCACCAACTCGTCCAGCTCTGAGACTTCATAACAGATTTTACGACCTTCAAAGTCCACTGTCAGGACACGATCTGTCAAATCCACCCTGTCAATGACTCCGATATCTCCGTTAAAAACTTCCCTGTCATAATTATTTTTTATCTGCATAACCTTGTCTCCCGGACGGTAGGCAAAACCGCTCCTTCTTAGGCTTTCACCCTGAGGATTTATGGCCTCCTGCAGTGCCAGATTCAAGTTGGTGGCCCCCACAATGCCTTTCTGCATGGGGGTCAGCACCTGTATCGCAGAAGACGGAATATCATAATATTGCGGAAGTTTATTTTTCACCAGTTCCACAATCTCATCCACCGCCTCCTCCGGCTCTTCTTTTTCCACAAAGAAAAAATCTGCACGCCTGCCGTTGGAAAGGTCAGGCATACGGCCGGCATTGATTCTGTGGGCATTCATAATAATTCTGCTCTCCTGTGCCTGCCGGAAAATCCTGGTCAGCCGAATCACCGGAAAACACTCCGAATCAATGATATCCCGCAGCACATTTCCCGCACCCACAGAAGGCAGCTGGTCGATATCTCCCACCAGAATCAGGCGCATGTTCGCAGGGACCGCCTTCATCAGAGAATTCATCAATATAATATCAATCATGGAACACTCGTCCACAATCAGGACATCTCCCTCCAAAGGATTTTCTTCATTTTTTCCGTATCCCTCCGGAGGCTTACATTCCAAAAGTCTGTGCAGTGTCTTCGCTTCCAGGCCGGTTGTCTCCGTCATCCGCTTTGCAGCCCTGCCTGTGGGCGCTGCCAGCAGAATGTTCAGACCATAGGCCCGATAAGCGGCAATAATCCCCTGGGTGGTGGTGGTTTTGCCGGTACCCGGACCACCTGTCAGCACCATCACTTTTGCCATAGCCGCCTTCCGGATTGCATCCGCCTGGATTTTGTCATACCGCATCCCCACCGCTTCCTCGATTCTGCCTACATCCACAGAAAGCTCTGAATTTCCCGTCTCCATACGCGCTTTGGCCAGCCGTGTCCATAATCTGTCCCCTGCCGGTACGGCAGCCAGCTTTTTCAGTTTGCCTGCCGTACCGATTTCCGCATAATAAAAAGGCGGAAGGTATATGGCATTTTCCTCTTGTATCAAGTCCTTATCTTTCAGCATCTGATCCATAGTCATTACGACACAGCCTTCTTCCGCCTCCAGCAGTTCCGATGCTTTGCCGACCAACTGTTCTTTTTCCGCATAGACATGTCCGTTATCCGCCAGTTCGCTCAGTGTATACATAATACCGCTCCGCAGCCGGACATATGCCTCCTTTCCAAAGCCCAACTTCTCCCCGATGCTGTCAGCTGTTTTAAACCCGATTCCCCAGATATCATCCGCCAGCCGAAACGGATTTTCTTGCATTTTTTCTATGCTTTCATTTCCGTATTGTCTGTATATTTTAGCGGCAAAGGCAGTGCTGACACCATGTTCCTGTAAAAAAAGCATGACATTTTTTACTTCTTTTTGCCTTTCCCAGCTCTCCGCAATCATCCGGATCCGCTTATTTCCGATTCCCGGCACTTCCATGAGAATCTGAATATTTTCTTCAATCACCTGAAAGGTATCAATGCCGAATCTCTGTACGATTCTCTTCGCATATTGCGGTCCCACGCCTTTAATCAGTCCGCTGCCCAGATATTTTTCCATACCGTAAACGGTTGCCGGAAGTGTTTCCTCCCACTTTACCGCCATAAACTGACGTCCGTATCTGGAATCCACTTTCCAGTCGCCGTCTATCAGAAGAACCGATCCCACACTGGCATCCAGAAGGTTTCCCACCACTGTGACCAGCTCTTCGTATCCTTTTACATGCACTTTTAAAACGGAATATCCGTTTTCCGGATTCTGGTATGTAATTCTCTCAACAACGCAGCGAATTTTTGTCATTCGTCATGCTCCCTGTCTTTTTGCCTCAAGTATCAGATTCCTGTTTATTGTACTCCGAATTGGGCATTATGGCAATGGGGAACTTCACGTTTAATACATAAGGGCGGTTGCACGAAAAAACGCCAGACGCTTTTCACATCTGACGCTTCCTGCTTCTAAATTTTTTATAATCCTGTTTTAGAACTGCTGGCTCATTCCCTGGGCCTGTTCGATCATAGCAAGATACCGGTCAAGCTGTACTTCCTCCAGCTCCGCGAGCATCTCCGCAAACGGTGCGATATTCCCCTCCACCGCATAGGCTTCCAACGCATTAAAGTAGTTCAGACGGTTCTCCTTTGCAATGGATATGGGCGCAAAGCCTTTTGTCATCAGCTGATAGTTCATGATGAGCCTGGCGGTTCTGCCGTTACCGTCCGGAAATGGATGAATCTTTACAAACTCTCCATGGGTCCATGCCGCCAGCTCAATCAGGTTCAGCTGCTGTCCCTTCCAGCCCAGATTCACATAGAAATCTTTTATCTGCCGGTACATCTCATTGGGGGAGGGTGGTGTATGCTGTGCGCCAGAAATGTATACATCTACATTCCGGTAGACTCCGCCTACCAGGATATTTTCCATCAGCATGGCATGGATATCCTTGACAGCCTTTTCATCCAGGACGCCCCCTTCCTCGATACGGTTCTTCACATATCGGAATGCTTTCTGGTGGTTCACCTGTTCATAGATCTCCCGCAGGTTCTTGCCGCCCACGCTGATCCCGTCCTCCAGCACCAGCTTTGTCTCCATCAGCGTTAGAGTATTCCCCTCTATGGCTGTGGAATGATGGGTATATTCTATCTCAAACGTCCGCTCATAGCTGGCAATGGTCAGCTCCGGTATGAGATGCTTTCCTTCCTGATAAGCATCCCGTTTCCGCAATAATTCCTGATAATCCATAGGCTGTCCTCCCTTCTGTCCCTTCTCCCAGAGTATACCACACTTTTGCCAGAGTAGTAACCTACCATTTTCCCTTAATCGTCCGGGATGATCCAAACAGGGCTTTTTTCATTAATAAGCAGGCGGCTGATCACGTAATTCACCAGGACACTGCACAATATAATTACCAGATAACTCATATGAAAATATGCATAAAACCAGAGAGACATGGCAATTAACACAATTTTTGCTTCTATCTCCCGCTGTAGATAATTCAGTCCAAAATATTAAAAAAATGTCAGCGGAAGAAAAAATAATATAAAAATATAGGAATTAAACAGCATCCTTCAACCTGTCTTCACCCCATTTTCACTCTCTTATAGTTCTTCTTCCCACGTCTGACCACAATGCCCTCTCCGTCAAACTGTTCAGGATGATAAACTGTCTTGACATCACTTACTTTCTCTCCGTCCACGGTGACGCCGCCCTGTTCCACGGCACGTCTCGCCTCGGAGCGGGAAGCGGTCAGACCTGCTTTTACCAGGATTCCCAGAATGTCTATGGTACCGTTCTGGAAATCGCTGTCCGCCAGCTCACAGGTGGGCATCTCGAAATCCGTCCCGGCCGCGGCGCCGCCGAACAGCCGGCGCGCGCTTTCCTGTGCTGTCTGCGCCTCTTCCTCTCCGTGCACCAGCTTCGTCAGCTCAAAGGCCAGGATTTCCTTCGCCTGGTTCAACTGGCTGCCCTCCCACTTATCCATCTCGTCAATCTGCTCTATGGGCAGAAAGGTCAGCATACGCATACATTTCAGCACATCTGCATCTGCAACATTTCTCCAATACTGATAGAATTCAAAAGGAGAGGTCTTGTTGGGATCAAGCCAAACAGCTCCCTTCTGAGTCTTGCCCATCTTCTTTCCCTCTGAATTCAAAAGCAGCGTGATGGTCATGGCATAGGCGTCCCTGCCCAGCTTGCGGCGGATCAGCTCCGTTCCGCCCAGCATATTGCTCCACTGATCATCCCCTCCGAACTGCATATTACAGCCATAATTTTCATACAGTTTCAGAAAATCATAGCTCTGCATGATCATGTAATTGAATTCCAGGAAGCTCAGCCCCTTCTCCATGCGCTGTTTGTAGCACTCTGCAGTCAGCATTCTGTTCACGGAAAAGTGCACTCCAATGTCACGAATAAATTCAATATAATTCAAATCCAGAAGCCAGTCCGCATTGTTCACCATCAGCGCCTTATCTTCGGCGAATTCTATAAAACGGCTCATCTGCTTTTTAAAGCATTCGCAGTTATGCTCAATGGTCTCCTTTGTCATCATGGTCCGCAGGTCGCTTCTCCCCGAGGGATCCCCTATCATGCCTGTGCCGCCGCCGATCAGGGCAATAGGTTTGTTCCCGGCCATCTGCAGACGTTTCATCAGGCACAGTGCCATGAAATGCCCCACATGGAGACTGTCTGCCGTGGGATCAAAGCCAATATAGAAGGTGGCCTTCCCATTATTGATTAATTCTTTGATTTCTTCTTCGTCGGTAAGCTGCGCCAGCAGTCCCCTTGCCTTTAATTCTTCAAATACTGTCATTTTGATTCTCCATACCTTTCTTTATCTCATGATCTCTTTCTTTCACTTTTATTTGATTCTTTTATCATAAAGAAATGTGTACCAATCCATTATTATTTTATAACACCTTTACAAGCTTGCAATCTTTACAGAAAAACGTATATCATATCTGCTGCCTGCTTCCCAATCACACATAATATTTTCCTCATAAACACACTTTCCGCCATGTCGCCTATCGTGGGCATAACATTCCATGAGAAGAGCACTGCGTTACCGGTTTACCATCAGCTTCACCATAGCCTGATTCAGCCCGTCCACCGTCAGCTTGTACATGGGGAACAGTTCCTTTACCGCTGTCTCCGCCTCTCTCCAGGGGGCCCGGCCCGGTGCCATCTTCGGATTCAGCCATACCACCTTTTTATATTTCTTTTTCACCAGCTGAAGCCATTCATAGCCGGAAAGTCCGCCGTTGGGCCCCCGGTAATTGCCTGTGTCGGAATAAAGCTCTTCCGGTGCCATGGCCGCGTCGCCCACTATGATTACTTTGTAATCACTGCCTACATTGCGGAACATCCATTCCGTGTCAATCCAGTCTCCGTTTTCACATTCCGGCGTCTTGTACAGCTTGTTGTAGATACAGTTATGAAAATAGTAGGTCTTCACATCTTTGTAATGATTGGACTTGTGTACGGCCTGGAACAAATCGTTCAGCAGATTGCTGAAGGGAATCATAGTACCTCCGGAATCCATCAGCAGAAGCAGCTTTACCGCATTTTTCCGGGGCTTCTGCATGACAATCTGCAGGCAGCCGCCGTTGTTACAGGTTTTATTCACCGTTCCATCAATGTCCAGTTCTGTCTCCGGAATGTCCAATCTGCTGGAAAACTGTCGAAGCTTGCGGAATGCCATCTGGAACTGCCTGTTGTCCAATACCCTGTCATCTCTGAAATCTCTGTATTTCCGGGCACCTACTACCGCAAAGGCAGACTGATAACCGGTCTTGCCACCCACGCGCACACCGCCTACATTTCCGCCCGTATTGCCGAAGGAGGTCTTGCCCATAGTACCAATCCAGAAGCTTCCGCCGTTGTGCTCGCTGTCCTGGTCCTTCAGGCGCTGGCGGAACTTCTCTTCCACATCCTCTTTGTCTATCTGCAAATCCTCTGTCTGGTTCAGATGGTTTCTGGCCTCCTCGTGGGCCAGCTCCATCATATCCGACTTGTCCAGCCAGCGGAGCATTTCCTTTCCCACTTCTGTCTCCCTCTGAGCCGCTCGAAAGCATTCGTCAAAAGCCATGTCAAACTTGTCGAAATCGGTCTCGCTCTTGACCAGAATCATGCGGGCTGTGTAATAGAACTGTGTCAGAGAATTACCGCAAAGCCCCCTGTCCAGTGCCTTCTGAAAGGTCAGCCACTCTCCCAGGGTCACGCGAAGTCCTTTTTCCCGCAAGGCTTCAAAAAATTTTATGAACATATCGTGATTCTTACCTTTCCTGTTTTTGTAGTCCGGCTCCGATACATCATAGCCGTTTCAATCCTTTCTCTTTACAGCCGCTAATCCTGCCTCTGTGCCTTTATACAAATGACTGTCTCCCTTTATATGCTCCGGAAATCTGTTCTAAATGCTTTTTCCAACGCCATTTCCACTCTCTACAGACTCGGCTCACTCCGCACCAGCTGTAAATCCTCATCTTTTTTCACCACCACACCCACAAAAGGCAGAGCCTTACGGATGGTATCCGCCGGAATTCCGCCGATCTGCAAAGCATTAATCCAGTCAATAAGCTCGGAGGTACTGGGCTTCTTGCGGATATCCCGGATAGCGCGAATATTGTAGAACACTTCCATTGCATTTTTCAGCAGGTTCTCTTCCACATCCGGATAATGCACCCGGACAATTTCTTCCATCAATTCTCTGTCCGGGAAATCAATATAATGGAAAATGCAGCGGCGCAAAAAAGCGTCCGGCAGCTCTTTTTCCGCATTGGAAGTAATGATTACAATAGGACGCTGCTTTGCTTTTACGGTTCTCTTCGTCTCGTTGATATAGAATTCCATCTGATCCAGCTCCCACAGAAGGTCATTGGGGAATTCCAAATCCGCCTTATCTATCTCATCAATCAGAAGCACCACCTGCTCATCGCTGTCAAAGGCCTCTCCCAGCTTGCCCAGCTTGATATAGCGTGCTATGTCATTGACACCTTCCTCTCCAAACTGCCCGTCATAAAGCCGCTGTATGGTATCATACACATACAATCCTTCCTGGGCTTTGGTGGTTGACTTGATATTCCAGACAATCAGCCTCTTTCCCAGCGCCTTTGCCACAGCCTCCGCCAGCATTGTCTTGCCGGTCCCCGGCTCTCCCTTGATTAAAAGCGGCTTTTTCAGCGCAACTGCAATATTCACACTGGCCATCAGCTCCTGGCTGGCCACATATTCTCCCGTCCCCTGAAATCCCTGCTGTCCCATTTGTTCCACACACCTTTCCCTTGAAATTAAGTCCTTTTTATGTTACGATATTATCGCTGTAAAATCAAGCCTAAACTAAGGAAATCAATAAACTGACGAGACAGACGAAAGGCGAATTACTTATGCTGCAGGATATGTTTGAACAGAAACGAACCCTTTCCTTTGAAGTATTTCCCCCGAAGAAGGACGGGGAATTTGAAGCCGCTTTCGATGTGCTGAATGCGCTGGGAAAGCTGGAACCGGACTTTATCAGCGTCACTTACGGCGCCGGTGGAAGTCGCTCCGGCAAAACCGTGGAGCTTGCCTCCTATATTCAAAATACGCTGGGAATCGATACCATTGCGCATATGACATGTGTGGGAAGTAAAAAAGAAGATTTACTCGGCATAGCAGAGAAGTTAAAAGAAGCCAATATAGATTATGTGCTGGCTCTGCGGGGCGACAGGCCCGGGGACATGACCGACGAACAGTATATGAGCCGGGACTTTACTCATGCCAGCGATATGATGCAGTTCTTACAGAAGAATACACAGCTGCACCTGTCAGGTGCATGCTATCCGGAAAAGCATTACGAAAGCTTCAGCATGGAATCCGATCTGAACAATCTGCTCAAAAAGCAGAAAGCAGGCGCCGAATTTTTTATCAGTCAGCTTTTTTTTGACAATGATTATTTCTATTCTTTCCTGGAAAAGGCTGATAAAAAGGGAATTACCATTCCCATCTGCGCCGGCGTCATGCCCATCATCACAGCCAGACAGATAGGCACCACCGTCAAGCTATCCGGTTCCAGCGTGCCGAAGGCACTTTCCGATCTGTTTGCCACATATGGAGATAACCGGGAGGAAATGCGGAAGGCCGGAATCGACTACGCAATTCGTCAGATTTGCGATCTTCAGGAAAACGGTGTGAACAATATCCATATCTATACCATGAATAAGCCTAAAATGGCCGGAGAAATTGTAAATGCAATTTACAGATAATATAGCGGCAAAAGCAGAATTGTGTCAAAAAACGCGTCAAAGAAAAAAAATGCCGGATGTGCTGAAGGGTTTTGCCGTGATACTGGTCGTTCTGGGGCACTGTATCCAGGAAGGCAGCGGCGAGGCCTTCAGTGCCCGATCCCTTTATTTTTATGATAAACTGTATCAGTTTATCTATAGTTTTCATATGCCCCTTTTTATCGCGGTCAGCGGCTATCTCTGCCGGGAAAGCATGGAACGGGCAGAAAGCCGTTCCGAGCAAATTACTTTACTGAAAAAAAGGGCAGTCCGGCTGCTGGCACCAATTTTTTTATGGACAGGAGCAGATACCATTCGTTCTCTGGTGACGGCTTCCGAGCCGCTTCCCTCTCATCCGGGAGAATTCCTGCTTACTTTTTTCCACAATTCCATTCTCAACTTATGGTTTCTGTGGGCTGTTTTCTGGTGCTTTCTGATTGTTTATGTTATGCATTACTTTTTTAAGGATTCGATTCTCCTATATTCGGCAGGCTTTATTGCCATGCTCTTTCTTCCGGACGGTCTGGGACTGGGAGCCTACAAATATATGCTGCCATTTTTTGTAGCCGCCTTTTATTCCCATGACTGGCTGGATAAGTATTTATCTGTGCCCGCTGAACCACGTCTCTGGCAGATGCTGTCCGCAGGCGCTTTTTTCGGAGCTCTTTTTGTCTTCTTCGACGAAAATTCCATGATTTATCTCTCCGGATATAAAATTACAGGAAAAAATATTCTCCTTCAGCTTCAGATTGATTGCTACAGAACGCTTATCGGTTTTGCCGGCATCGCATTTTTCACGCTGCTATGGCAGTATCTTCTGAAAAAGGCTCAGGGAAAGATGGAATTCCGGCTTCTGACTAAGCTTGGACAAAACAGCATGGGCATCTATATTCTGTCCGGGTATGTGCTGCTGCTCTTCGTGCGCAGACTTCCCTTTATACGCGAACCCTCCTATCTGCTGAATATAGCGGAAACAATTGTGATTCTGCCTTTTACACTGCTTATAACCAGGGTCGTCGGAAAAATTCCATTCTTCTGTCTCTTCGTGGGAAAAAGCTTCAAAAAAGGCGCCCCTTTCCAGTGACGCCTAATCTTTACCTTATTTCCTCCGGCCAGGGCAGGTCAGATACTTCCAGCTTCTTGTCCCTGAGCATCAGCTCCTTCACTGCCTGGGCGGCGCCTTTTCCCTCAAATAATACTGCATTTACCTGCTCGATAATCGGCATCTGCACATTGTGTTTCCGGGCAAGTTCCATGGCGGCCTTTGCGGAATAGACACCTTCCACCACCATTCTGACTTCCGCCATGGCTTCCTCACAGGGCTTCCCCTGGCCGATTAAAATCCCTGCACGGCGGTTTCTGGAATGCATGCTCGCACAGGTCACTATCAGATCTCCAATCCCGGTCAGACCGCAGAATGTCTCAAACTTTCCCCCCATGGCAGTACCCAGCCTGGCAATCTCCGTGATTCCTCTGGTAATCAGTGCCGCTTTGGTATTGTCCCCATAGCCCAGGCCGTCCGCAATTCCCGCCGCAAGGGCCACAACATTTTTCAAGGCTCCCCCCAGCTCCATCCCCAGAATATCAGGCGTGATGTATACCCGGAACACCTCGTTCATAAAAAGGCTGCGGATATACTCTGCAGTCGCTTTCGTTCGGGCGCCGACCACGATGGTAGTCGGCAGCCCCTTTCCCACTTCCTCCGCATGGGAGGGCCCGGACATCACAGCCACATCTGCCTGGGGAATCTCCTGTTCGATACTCTCGGAAAGGGTCATCAATGTGTGTTCCTCGATTCCTTTGGCCACATTCAGAATCTTCTGCTTTGGAGCCGCCAGGCTGCTCAGCCTGTGAGCAGTCTCTCTGGTGTAAGCACTTGCCACAGCCATCACCAGCAGCTCCTTCCCTTCCACAGCTTCCCTGTCATTTGTGGTAAGCACAATCTCCTCCGGCAGCTTTACGCCCGGAAGCATCTTATGTTCCCGGAATTCCCGCAACATCGCAATTTCCTTTTCCAATGCCGACCAGACTGTGATCTCATGTCCGTTCTTCCGTAACAGTACTGCCAGGGCAATCCCCCAGCTTCCTCCGCCGATGATACTTACTTTTGCCATATTCCCTCCCCTTTTACTTTTTGGGTTCTTCTTCCACATCTACTTTATTTTTCTTAAACAGATAGGTTCTGCGCTCATTTCCATGTATCAGACGCACAATATTCTGTCTGTGCTTCCAGTAGGCCATTCCGGCCAAAATCAGCGCCAGCACATACATTTCATACAGCTGTTCCTGGGACATGGCACCGAACACACCCATTTGACCACAGATTACCATCTCGATCACAAAGCCCAGATACACCAGAAGCGAACCCAGCGACACCAGATGCGTGGTGAGAAAAATTCCAAAAAATACCGTCACGCCCATAACAATAAAATAGGGATGAAAGGACAGAATCATTCCTGCTGTGGCAGCAATTCCTTTTCCTCCCCTAAATCCCATATAAAAGGGATAATTATGTCCCAGAATGGCTCCTGCTCCCGTATACAGACACAGCAGATATATCATGTTCGGATGACTGCCGCCGAAAATCAGCCTTGTAAGCCATACTGCCGCCATACATTTCAGACAGTCTCCCGCAAACACAATCAAGCCCGCCTTCGTTCCCAATACACGCAGAGTATTGGTGGTACCGGCATTCCCGCTTCCATGCTGTCTGATGTCAATTCCATGTGCTTTTCCGTAAAAATAAGCACTTTGAAACAATCCGAATATATAACCAATCCCCAAACAGATTATCCGCTCCATCGTTTTTCTTACTCCTTTTCCTTTCGCTCTCTGATAATAAACCGCAGAGGCGTTCCTCTGAATCCAAAGGTCTCCCTTATCTGATTCTCAATATATCTTGTATAGGAAAAATGCATCAGCTCTTTATCGTTCACAAAAATCACAAAAGTGGGCGGTTTCACCGCCACCTGGGTGATATAGTAAAGTCTCAGCCTCTTGCCCTTGTCAGCCGGAGGCTGCTGCAGCGCCACCGCTTCCGTCATTATCTCGTTCAGCACGCCGGTAGCCACACGCATTGCATGGTTTTCACTGACCATGTCAATTAAATCAAACAGTTTGTTCAGCCGCTGTCCTGTCAGGGCAGAAATGAAAATAATCTCCGCGTACGGCATATAGGAAAGCACATTGCGGACCTTTTCCGTCACCCGGTAAATGGTCTTGTCATCTTTTTCCACAGCATCCCATTTATTTACGGCAATGATAACCGCCTTGCCGCGCTCATGGGCAATTCCCGCGATTTTCGCGTCCTGTTCGCTGACTCCCTCCACTGCGTCAATGACCAATACTACAATATCCGCACGTTCCACCGCACCTACGGCCCGGACAATCATGTATTTTTCCAGTTCCTGCTTAATTTTATTTTTCCGCCGCAGCCCCGCCGTATCTATGAAGACATATTCCTTCCCTTTATAAGCAATCTCCGTATCCACGGCATCTCTGGTCGTCCCTGCAATGTCCGATACAATCAACCGTTCTTCTCCCAACAGCTTATTGATAAGAGAAGATTTCCCCACATTGGGCTTTCCCACAATGGCAACCCGGGGTCTCTCGTCCTCTTCTTCCTCGTCCGTGCTCTCCTGGAAATGGGAAACCACCTCCTCCAGCATATCTCCCAGTCCCAGCCTGTTCGCCGCGGAGATGGGATGGGGATCGCCGATTCCCAGATTGTAGAATTCATAGACATCTGTCATATATTTTTCAAAGCTGTCCACTTTGTTGACTACCAGCACCACCGGCTTTCGAGAACGGCGCAGCATATCCGCCACCTTCGCATCCGAATCCACAAGCCCCTGCTTTACGTCCACCAGAAAAAGGATTACATCCGCCGTCTCTATGGCAATCTCCGCCTGGGCCCGCATCTGAGCCAAAATCACATCCCTGCTGTCCGGCTCGATTCCCCCGGTATCAATCAGTGTGAATACCTTGTCCAGCCATGTGACATCTGTATAAATTCTATCTCTGGTAATCCCCGGAGTATCCTGGACAATAGATATCCGCTGTCCTGCCAACGCATTGAACAGCGTGGATTTTCCCACATTGGGTCTTCCCACTACTGCCACAATCGGCTTTCTCTTTCTTTTTGCCATAATTCACCTCTCACACCGCAGCATCCGCCTTCCATATCCCTTCAGACATCTGCTTAACTCAATGCACAAAGAATCGCTTCCACAAAATCATTTCCGCTTGATTTTACAATATAAACCGGCACTTGTAAAGCCTTTTCCATTTCTTCCAGGTGCATATCATCCAAAAATACATCCTCCCCGCTCCGCAGAATATTTTCCGGCAGAAGAAGACACCTGCCCAAAGGCATGCCTTCAAGCTGCGCAACCAGATCCTGCCCGGTGAGAAGCCCGGAGACAGTAATGGATTCTCCGAAGAAATAATTGGTAATGGGATACACATGGACCCTGATTTCCGGGCAGGCTGCCTCCACCCGCTCCGCCATTTGCCGGATATACGGATACGCCAGCCGTCCCGTGGCCAGTGCAAGTTCACCGGAGACCAGAAGGTCCGGGAAGCGCCCGTCCGCTTCCCGCTCCCGCATACTCTGCTCAAATTCGTTCACAAGCAGCCTCAACATTCCCACACCGTTTTCCAGCTGCAGATATCCGTCATAGCGTTCTTCCCCCGGCATCTCCCTGTCGGCCAGAAGATACCATTCGTCACTGGCATGGATAAAGTGAATTCCATATTCTTCAAAGCATCGTCTCTGACAGCGCTCTATCAGCTCAATGACGTTGACCGCGTCCTCCTTTGTAAAGGCTTCCAGCGGATACAGTCCCTCACGGTATCTGGTAAGTCCCACCGGCACAACGGAAACGCTCTCCAGTATGGGAATATACTTCATCAGCCCGGTTATGCTGTATTCCAGTTCCGCCCCGTCATTTATCCCCTTACAGAGAACAATCTGTCCGTTCATTGGAATCCCCGCTTCATACAGGGTGTCCACCTTCTTCAAAGCCTCCCCTGCAAACCTGTTGTTCAGCATTGTACAGCGAAGCTCCGGGTTCATGGTATGAAAGGATATATTAATGGGGGACAGATGATATCTGCAGATTCTTTCAATATCATGATCCGACATATTCGTAAGCGTCACATAATTGCCCTGCAAAAAGGAAAGTCTGGAGTCATCATCCTTAAAATACAATGTCTCCCTCATTCCCGGAGGCATCTGATCGATAAAACAGAAAATACATTTATTTCGACAGTGTCTGTATTCATCCATGAGACCATTCTCAAATTCAATTCCCAGGTCTTCCTCAAGTTCTTTCTCTACCTCCAAAAGCCATTGTTCCCCGTCTTTTTTTTCAATCAAAACCGTTATATCCGTATCCTGTATCAGAAACTGATAATCAAAAACATCCTCTATTTTCGTATCGTTGATGGAAAGCAGCCTGTCTCCCGCTTCTACTTCCATCTCCGCGGCAATGCTGCCGGGCAGAACTGCCTTAATGATATGTGCCGTATATGTCATTTTTTACCACACCTTTCTGTCTTGCAAGAAATCCCTTGACGTGTCACTGTCATAATGTTATAAAAGAAGAGTACCCCCTGACTATTACATAATATTACTTACTTTAAACAACAGATGGAGGTTATCATGCCTAATTTACAAGAGCTGGAAAACGCCATGCCCGCAGCCCCGCTGAAGCTGATAGCACTGCCTTCCGCAAGGGCAATGGGAAAGAGAATCAATGATTATCTGGTAGAATTCCGGAAAACCATACATAACGATAAAGTAAAAACAGACCCTGCCTTCCAGGGATACAGCGAACTGAATTACCTGGTGGATGCCGACACGCTCCGCTTCGGAAGCGGAGAAGGAAAGGCCATGCTCCGGGAATCCATCCGCGGAAAGGATTTATTCATTCTGGTAGACGTCTGCAATCACAGCATCACCTATACCATGAACGGATACACCAATCACATGTCTCCTGATGATCATTATCAGGATCTGAAACGCATTATCGGCGCCTGCAACGGCAAGGCCCACAGGATTAATGTCATTATGCCGTTTCTATACGAGAGCAGACAGCATAAGCGCAGCGGCCGGGAATCCCTGGATTGTGCCTTCGCTCTGCGGGAACTTCAGGATATGGGAATCAAAAATTTTATCACATTTGATGCTCATGACCCCAGAGTGCAGAATTCCATTCCTCTCAATGGCTTCGATAATTTTACCACACCTCACGAATTTATCAAAGTGCTTTTGCATTCCGAAGGCGACCTGATTGTGGACAAAGAACATCTCACCGTAATCAGTCCTGACGAAGGAGCGTTGGATAGGGCTATTTATTTTGCCAGCGTTCTGGGTGTAGACACAGGCATGTTCTACAAGCGCCGGGACTATTCCACCATCATTAACGGCAGGAATCCCATTGTGGCCCATGAATTCCTGGGCGACAACATTGACAGCAAAGATGTCATCATAATTGACGATATCATATCCTCCGGGCAGAGCATACTGGACACAGCCGAACAGCTGAAGAAAATGAATGCCAGACGTGTGTTCCTCTGCGGTACTTTCGGACTGTTTACCGACGGTCTGAACGCCTTTGACAAAGCGTTTGAAAAAGGCTGTTTCGACAGATTAATTACCACCAATCTGACATATCTTCCTCCGGAGCTTTATACAAGACCCTATTTTGCAGAAGCCGATATGAGTAAGTTCATCGCTTCTCTCATTGATTTTATGAACCATGATGTCTCCATGAACAATATACTTGACACCACGGAAAAAATGCAGGGTATTTTACAGGCCTACAACAATCGCGTTGATTTCGAATTTCACTAGAGTGTGTTTGAAAATTGCTTTCTGACAGATATGCTTCACAATTTGTGGGAGGGAATGAATTTTCAAACACGCTCTGGGTTCCCGGGCAGAAGTCCGGACCCTGGGCAACAGCTCAGACAGGCGTCCGAGCTGTTGTATATTCCGGAAAGGTAATCTTTACCTTAAACAGATCTCCGTCCAGAAGAATCTCCAGATTTCCTCCCTGAACCTGCACCAGACTTTTGGCAATGGACAGCCCCAGGCCGCTGCCTTCTGTTGTTCTGGAAGAATCTCCCCGGATAAACCGCTCGGTCAGCTCTTCCGGGCGAATGTTCATCTGCTGTCTTGAAATATTTTTCACAGATACCTCCACCTGTCCTTCTTCTTTCAGAAGATCAATATAGATTCTCGTTCCTTCCAGAGCATACTTACAGATATTGTTAAACAGGTTTTCCATTACACGCCACATTCTGCGGCTGTCCGCATAAATATAAGCCGGCACATCATCCTCTTCGAATACAATCTGCAGTCTGCACTCTTCCAGCTTTTCGGAGAACTCTCCTATCCCCTGATTCATCAATTCCGTCAGATTCAGTTTTTCCCTTTCCAGTTCGATATTGCCGGAAGAAATTTTAGAAGCCTCCACCAGATCATCCGTGAGCTGTTTCAGCCGCTGAGCTTTATTATCCAGAATCTCTATATATCCCCTCGCAGGTTCCTCCTGGATTTTCAGCCGTTTCAGCAGATCCACGTAATTGATAATCGAAGTAAGCGGTGTCTTGATGTCATGAGATACATTTGTAATCAGATCTGTCTTCATCTGCTCATCCTTCATACTGGTTCTCACCGCTTTTCGAATCCCCTCGCCGATATTGTTTACCGCATCCGCCAATTCTCTGCTGGCTCCGTGAAGGCTTTCCGTTTCCAGCTTAAAGTCCACTTCCCCGTCACGGATTCTGTTAATTCCCTCCACAATTTCCACCTGCTCCGCATTCCGTCGGAACATCAGTACCCCTACGATTCCGTCCGCTGTTACCATAACAATCAGAATCAGAACCGTATACATTATCTGTTCCCTCAGACTGTAAGCCAGTACAATTCCGGCCAGATTGGAAAAAACGAAAACATTATAGGGAAGCAGCATGCTGATCACTGAATTTTTGTGGCGAAAGATAAATTTCACAGAATTTATCAGATTTCTGCAGACAAGACACAGGAAACTGTCCCTCCACAGATTTCCCGCCTTAATACGCCGCACCAGGCTGTACCAGAGCAGATTGGCTGAAATGCTGATATAAATGCCAAACAGCGCAAATGCTCCGTAACGATAAATTCTCGTGAGCTGGATTCCCAGGATCTCCATATCCGCTCCCGCGTTTGCCACAATTTCCACAATAATCTGATAACCGCGGTACGCCCCATAACATATTGCCGCCCCCAGAAGAAGAACCGCTTCCGTCCAGAGCCTGTCAAATCTGTTCAGATACCAGGTGCGCTGTCCGTTTTCACCCACAGCCGCTCCCGCTGTAACTGTGAGATAAATGCCGATTCCCAGCCACAGCAGTGCCAGAAAACCAATCAGAAAAATAATCCGGCTGATATTGGGCACGATTTTCTGATAAAGTGCATTTGCTGTGTAAAAAGCATCTCCTGCAATGGAGTAATTAGCATCCACCCCCACCCAGATATGCGTGGTGTCCGGATAGGCATAATCATAGACACTGATATATCCGTCCAGCTCCTCCTCATTTATGATGGTATTTCCCATAAACACAAGGCTGTCCGGATAATAAATCAGATAGCGTCTGTACTCGGAAAAGGCTTCCGTCACAAAGTCTTCCCTCTCCTCTTTCAGTTCCGACCGGTTTGTATATGTGACCATTCCATTGTCTGTCATCATACGCACCATATATTTAATATTGCTGCTGTCCTCCCCGTATGCGGCATTGCAGACCTGGTAGCGTTGATAACTTAGCATCAGACTGTCTATGGTCGCCACCACATTATTCTGCAGCCTGATATAATCCACCCAGTTATTCACATAGTTTGTAAGCTGCTTTTCCTTATCCACGGTGTGATAGCGGCAGTTCAGCATGGGAATATACACGCTCATGCTTCCGTCATCCTCTCTGGACAGTTTCACATCATTTAAGTCCGCCGCCACAATATATGAAAAAACAATATCCTCCAACTGTTCACTCGTGCACTCGTTCAGCTTTTCTTCCAACAAAGCCAGCTCTTCTTCACTTTTCCCGGACGGATTTCCCTCTTTGGCATTTCCGCTCTCTTCTTTCCGTCCGTCCTCCATCTCCTCCACAGCTTCATCCTTCATATCTTCCACCCGATGGAAGCCGTCAAAGACCAGCTGCCCGTGCTCGTCCAGGATAAAGTTTTCCGGATAAAAGCAATTACCGAAATAGTCGATAAATTCCGACATACTCATAATCCGGTTGGTATATTCCACACCGTATTTTCCCCATTTTATGATATCGTCCAGCTCATACACCACAGAGACGGCACAGCCCTGATCCGCACCGATTTTACCTGCATACTCCGTCACATCAATTTTTTTCTGGGGATCAAAGACACCGTCTGTCTCCAGCTGTCCCTTTATCACCACCAGCTGTGTGATATCGGATACTGCGTTTCGAAACAGATCGTGATAGATTTCAGATTCCTCGAATTCCTGCTCCGTATCCACAGGAAATATCCGGTATACCACTGTTCCGTTAATGGAATCCACCGCCATATAAGAATTCAGCAGAAGCCATGCCGCCGCTGTCAGAATACCGGCCGCCAGCAAATGCTGAAGCAGATTCAGACCCAGTCTCTTCAAAAAAGATTTCTTCATCTTCCTCTCCTACATTTGTCTGTCAATCTTGTAGCCCACGCCCCAGACAACCTTCAGATACCTGGGTTCCTTCGGGTTGATCTCTATCTTCTCCCGAATATGACGGATATGTACCGCCACTGTGTTATCTGCGCCTATGGCATCTTCGTTCCAGATATTCTCGTAAATCTGATCTATGGAGAAAACTCTGCCCTGATTTTTCATCAGCAGCAACAGAATATTGTATTCTATGGGTGTCATTTTCACCGGCTCTCCGTCCACAGTGACCTGTTTGGTATCATCGTTAATCACAAGACCGCCGGTCTGATAGATGGCACGACTGCCCGCGTCCAGGCTCCCCAGCAAAGTATACCTGCGCAGATTCGACTTCACTCTTGCGGCAAGCTCCAGCGGATTAAACGGCTTGGTAATATAGTCATCCGCACCTATGTTCAGGCCCAGAATTTTATCCGTATCCTCGGACTTTGCCGACAGCATGATAATGGGAATGCTGCTGTATTCCCGGATTTTCAGGGTGGCCCGGATTCCGTCCAGCCTGGGCATCATAATATCCATAATCAACAGCTGAATATCTTCTTTTTTTAAAATTTCAATAGCCTGCTCTCCGTCATATGCCTTAAAAATATGATATCCGTCCTGGCTCAGATAAATCTCAATCGCATCCACAATTTCTCTGTCATCGTCACACACAAGTATATTTGCCATTTTACACCTCTTTTTCCCGGAATTCCATTCCGTCAGGTTCTATTGAAACAGAATTTCTTTAAATCTTTTTCAGGAAAAATATGAAACTTTTCTTAATTTTTCAGCATCATAAACGCACCCAGATTCCCTCTCCGGCCTCCGCTTGCCCTGTGAGAAAAAAGATACTCCGGATTGTGACAGGTACAGATATCCGTAACGGCAATCCTGGATGCCGGAATCCCGGCCTGTCTCAGAATTCTTTTATTGGCAAGCCATAAGTCGAGCTGATATTTCCCTGCGCGCTTTCCCGGCATCACCACGCCATCGCCAAACCCCTCAAACTGCTCTGCCACTTCTTCGCCCACTTCATAGCAGTCCCGGCAGATGGAAGGTCCCACTGCGGCATACAGCTCCTCCGGCCGGCTACCGAAATTTCGTTCCATGGCTCTCACCATACATTCCCCCATCCGGCCAACGGTACCCTTCCATCCGGAATGCGCAAGGCCAATAGCCCTGTGCACAGGATCCACAAAATACAGCGGCACGCAGTCCGCATAAAACGTGACCAGCACAAGCCCCGGCTCATCTGTCAGCAGACCGTCCACATTCTCATAATCCCTGGCAGATGTGATTCCCTTTCCTCTGTCCTCCGGACCCATTCTGCGGATATTGGTGGTATGCGTCTGGTGAGAGGCTGTCATATCACCTACACTGCAGCCCAGCACCTCCGCAATCCTGCCGTAATTTTTCATTACGTTTTCCTTCCGGTCCCCTCTGTCAACGCTGAAATTCATGGAGGCAAATTCATCTCCGCTGACACCGCCCAGCCGGGTGCTGAACAGATGCCTTACAATTCCTGTCTCCTCCAACAGGGGAAAAGTCAGATATTCCAACTCCGTGCCGTTTTCCGTACGGATACAGTTCTGCCGCAGCACCGGATTCTCTTCCTCCACACGATGTATTTGAAACATAATACCCTTTCTTACCTTTCTGCGTAATGATGAGGAAATGCATTCTGTATCCAGTGGATTTCTTCCCCCTGAATACCTATCACATCATAGCGCACACTCACATCAGCATTTATTTTGTGAAGATACCTGTAATAATCAGCCACCCTGCAGATTCGTTTCTGCTTGCGGAGGTCCACCGCCTCCAGCGCATATCCTTTTTCTGCAGACTGACGAAACTTTACCTCCACGAACACGAGGTATTCCCGATGAAAGCCAATCAGATCAATTTCTCCCTGTCTGCTGCGAAAATTTGTCTCCACAATCTTCATCCCCTTTTCCTTCAGATATTCCGCGGCACGCTTTTCCCATCCGGCTCCCGTTTTCCTTTTATTCAATCGTTTACCTCTTTATTTTACCCTTAATCTTATCCATAGAATCCACAAAAATCAAGATCTCCGCCACCACTTCATAAAGCTCCGGCGGAATCATATCACCGATATCCAGTCTGGACAGTGTGTCTGCCAGTTTATCATCCCGGTGAATCGGCACATCGCTCTCCTGTGCTCTCTCAATGATACGTTCCGCAAGCGCTCCCCTGCCGCTGGCAATGACTCTGGGCGCGTCATCCGAAGAATCATATTCCAATGCGATGGCCTGCTTCACTTTTTCTTCTTTTCCTTTTTTCCCATCCATGAAATCAAATTCCTTCCCTTTCCTCAGGTACGTACGTCAAATGCATACTGAGATAGCACAATTCCCTTTTCCTGTCTCAGAATAGGGTTCAGACCCCCTTTTTCTGCCGCAGGCTGCTCGCCGGCTCTGACAGTCATGGAATAATTACAGTCATATCCCCTCTTTTTCAGCCGTGCAGTCAAAGTATCCATATGTGCCGCAATAAAATCAATCATTTCCTCATCGCGCAGGTAAAATCTTGTGCTTACCTTACTGTCCTTCATGGCCACATGTACGTCAACCGGTCCCAGATGTTCCATATCCAGATGCAGCAGCGCGCTGACCGTTCCGTCGCCTGAGGTAAGCTTCTTTTTATTGGTATAGACGTATAGTTCTCCGTGGGCTTCCCCCTGCTGCAGGCGCAGCGGCAGCTGTACATAGGCGTAGATCTGGTTGACCTGCTGCAGGAAATCCACATTCTGCGACATGGTGGCGACAGCCTTAAAAGCAGTGGAACTCGTCTGCCCGGCGTTTTCCATCACATTGGCCAAGTTCTTAAGCTGTCTGTCCATTCTGCGGTATAATTCTTCCACCTTACCGGGCTCTGTCAGCTCTTCCGGTCTGAGCATCCAGCTGCTTTTCAGCTGTCCCTTCATCAATTCCCGAAATCCTCTTCCGGAAAAAAGTCTTTCAAGCACCTGCGCAGATGTCTGGGAAAATTTCGCCGCATCCGCCAGTTCGGTCAAAGCCGAAAAGAACTGCCCCATATTTCCTCCCCGGGCAAACTGTATCATCTGTTCCCGGACCTTTGAAGCAGTTCCCTCCGACAGCTGCATCTGATCTGCAAGCTGCAGTACTTCTCTGGCTGCCGTACTTCTCAAAGTCTCGGATATCAGATTCCCGCTTTCCCCGGCGGCAGGCTTCAACTGAGCGTCCTGGGGCGGATTCTTTGTGAGACCGGACACATCTCCGGTCTCTCCGGACACCATATTCAATATGGTTTTCCCTGTTTCCTCCGCAGTCTTCCCCAGCTGTTCCCTCACAGCCGCTTCCGTCTGCCGTTCCCCGGGCATTTCTGTTCTCCCTGACTCTGCGGCCTGGGGTGAGCCGCTTTCCGCAGCCTGAGGCAGTCCTGCTTCTTCCGCGCCAATTTCCTGACCGGCCGACGCTTCACCTGTCTGCGTTCCTTCCCCGGCATCCCCGAAATTCCCATGAAACAGCTGCAGAACTTCGCCGTACAGCTTTACGGCTCCTGAAATGTCTCCCTCCGCAATCATGGCGTCAAATACTCCGGGTAGAGCTTCCTGTATGACTTCCATTCCTCCTGTCAGCTGATGTGTCAGATTCCGGTAGGAAACCATCTGATTTACATTGGCTTCATTTACGGGAAGCTGCAGCTTATGGAGATTGATAATATCTGAGATTTCTGCCTGAGGATAGGCATTGATCTCCCTGAATATCTGTTGCAGCGAATTCTTATTCACAGGCAGCCCCACAGCCATCAGCTGTTCCGTCATGCTGACCGAGGTCTGGTTTACAGGCAGTCCCGCCATATCCAGCGCCTTCATCACATTTACATCTGTGGCCACATTGGTAAACAGAGGACTCAGTGTCAGCGTGCTGCCGTTATTTTTCACCTCAAATGTCATATTTTTTCCGATTTCAATGTTCATATTGTGATCGACTCTGGCACTGAGTATCATATCTTCGGAAAGCCGAATCTGTACCTCACTGCCGTTTCGGCCCACAATTTCACCGCTGATGGTCTGTCCGGGCGCCAGAGAGCGAATCTGACGATTCAGATGTTCTGTCTGGGCCGGTGTCAGCTGTGGCTGCGACTGCCCTTCCGGGCGTACTTCTCCTGAAAACAACTGCGAAAGTTTCATTTTTACCCCCAGCGCACATTGGCGCGCATATCAAGCAATATTTGAAAGGAACTTTCAAATTTCACTCCTGCACAAAATTTTTAAGAAAGCTTCTGCGGTGTATCGGCGTAGGCCCATATTTTTTCAGGGCCTCAATGTGGCTGGTACTGCCATAGCCTTTATTCCCGGCAAAGCCATACTCCGGAAACATACTGTCATATTCCGCCATCAGTCTGTCTCTGGTTACTTTTGCCACAATACTGGCCGCCCCGACAGAGATGCTCTTCGCATCCCCTTTGATAATCGGTACCTGCGGGATGGCTATTCCGGGAATCTTCACCGCGTCGTTCAATAGAAGATCCGGCTGCGGATTCAGCTTCCCCACCGCCTCCCGCATGGCTTCGTATGTTGCCTGAAGAATGTTGATTTCATCGATTCTCTCCGGCGAGGCAAAGCCTACCGCATATGCCACAGCCTGTTCTGTTATCACCGTATAAAGCTCCTCTCTCTTTTTTTCGGAGAGCTGCTTGGAATCATTTATATATAAAATGCGACAATCCTTCGGAAGTATTACCGCTGCCGCGGCTACCGGACCCGCCAACGGCCCTCTTCCCACCTCGTCAATTCCACAGATATATGAATATTCCCCGTACTGCTCCTCATACATCCTGAGCTTTTCTATTCTTCTCTTCTCCTTCTCCAGAGCTTCCAGGCGCTTTGCGGCCTGAGCCGCCAGCTTCCGCACCCCGGCTCTCTCATCTGCAGAATAGACAGTTATAAATTCAGGCAGCTTCTCTGCGGACGCTGCCTGAAAAATTTCCTTTATCTCATTGATACTTTTCATTTCTTCTCTCCGTACCCGCTCTCTTTCACTGATGCTTAAGCACACCTATATGGGACAAAGGCCAGATTCTCACCCATGCCCTGCCGATAATATCCTCCCGGCGGATATTGCCTACTATCGCCTCCCTGCTGTCCCTACTGTTATTACGATTGTCACCCATAACAAAATATTCGTCCTCTCCCAGGACAATCGGCGAAGCGGCTATTCCAATGTTATCCGGCTCAATAATCTCTCTCCCGTAATTCTCCTCCAGAACTTCACCGTCAATATAAATATTCCCCTGCTCGTCAATCTGAATCGTCTCTCCCGGCAGACCGATAATTCTCTTGATATAGTATGTATTCTCCTGATATTTAAACGGAAATACAATAATGTCAAATCTCTGGGGATCCCGGAAACGATACGTAATTTTATCCACAATCAGATTATCCCCGTCTGTGAGCATGGGTTCCATGGAGGAACCATCCACTTCCGTGCGCTGTCCCACAAATGTGATTACCAGCCAGGTCAGACACAATACTCCCAACAGATAAGACAGGGTACTTATCATTTCCTTCATCACTTTGTTCATAGTCAACCCCTCCTGTCAGCCTTCGCCCTCAGACGCACTCTTCCCCGTCTGTCGCTCAGGCGGCCTCTCCAGTGATATTCTGCCCAGACGTCCCGCCCTGAAATCATCCGTCAGCACGTCCGCAGCCTTTTTCAGATCAAGCGTTTCCCCCTTCAGAAAACACCCTCTGCTGCGGGCAATTTCCGTCAGCATATCCGCCGCATTTTCCTTCCATGCAATCCCGTATCGGGCAGTCACCGCATCAGGGTAAACGGCTCTGAGACAGTTGAGCATATCACAGGCCAGCTCTTCCATAATGATAATCTCATCATTGATGGAACCGATAAACGCAAGGTACATCCCCACCTGATTGTCTTCAAATTTCGGCCACAGAATCCCCGGCGTATCAAGCAGTTCCAGTGATTTATTCAGGCGAATCCATTGCTTCCCTTTTGTAACGCCCGGCTTATTTCCGGTCTTCGTGCAGGCTTTCCCGGCAAAGGCGTTGATAAACGTCGACTTCCCCACATTGGGAATCCCTACTACCATGGCTCTCACAGGTCGATTTACAATTCCCCGTTTTCTGTCCCGGGCAATTTTCTCCGCACAGGCCAACTGTACCACATGGTTGATTCCTTTCACGCCGGCTCCCGTTCTGGAATTCACTTCCAGCACATGGCATCCTCCGGCTTCAAAATACTTCATCCACTTTCTGTTTACCGACACATCCGCCAGATCTGCTTTGTTTAAAAGCACAATTCTGGACTTTCCCTTTCCCATCTCGTCAATGTCCGGATTCCGGCTGGCCAGCGGCGCCCTCGCATCCACCAGCTCTATAATCAGATCGATTAATTTGATATTTTCCTGCATCATACGCTTAGCCTTCGTCATATGACCGGGATACCACTGATAGTTCATTTTATTTTATAAATCCCATGCTCACCTCTTCGCAGGGAGCACGGAACCATACCTTTCCTATAATCTCCGTCTCCTTTACCGGTCCTATATTGGCAGAGCGGCTGTCCTCACTGCTCCCCGGATTGTCTCCGATGCAGAAAAACTCTCCGTTTTCAAGAAGCAGTTCATTGACGGCAATTCCTGCATCTGCCAGCTTCTCCGTCACCCACCTGCTTTCCTCTCCGTTCACGTACAGAATCCCATCCCGGATTACCACATTATCCCCGGGCACGGCTACCACACGCTTCACATAATAATGTGCGTTCTCATTCCCGTTGGGAAGAAATACAACCACATCCCCTCTTTTGGGGGATGAAATCAAATAGAGAAAGGAATTGATGAATATCTTCTGACCGTTGTACAATGTCGGTTCCATGGATACTCCCACCACACTGGTAGTCATTCCCAGGAAAACATTCAGAACAATCGCTATAAAAATCGCCGTCAAAATACCGAAGACCCAGCTGAATCCCTCCCGCACATGGGCGTAACTTATTTTCTTTTTCCGCTTATAAAAACTTAAGCCCCTTTTTTTCGCCATATACTATACCATAATACCACTTTAAAGCGAAAAGGGCAACTACACAAGTAATCGCCCTCTTATCGTCTCTGTGTCAATATTACTGTTCACATCGTCCACAGCAGCATGCTCCTTACCGGATTGCCTCTTTCACCTTCGCTCTCTTACCTACGCGCCCTCTCAGGTAATTCAGCTTGGCACGTCTTACCTTACCTCTTCTGACTACTTCTATCTTCTCAACATTGGGAGAATGTACAGGCCAGGTCTTCTCGACACCGATGCCATTGGAAGATTTCCTGACAGTGAAAGTCTCCCTGGCGCCGCCGCCCTGTCTCTTCAATACAATCCCTTCAAATACCTGGATTCTCTCACGATTTCCTTCCTTGATTCTGCCGTATACCTTTACGGTATCGCCCACGTTGAACTCGTCAACTTCCTTCTTTAACTGTTCCGCTTCGATTTCTCTGATAATTTCACTCATAATGAGCCTCCTTCATAAAATGGATGTTCTTAATACGCCTGAGCTCCGGACTCACTTCTCTCCGCTTCTCCTGTAACAGAGGACCATCTCGTTTTCACAACATTAAAATTTTAGCATAGGGTCATTCCATTTGCAAGTACTTTTTTCAGCCACAGGAAATTTTTTCGTGCTTTGTAAAATCCCAGCTTCTCCTGCAGCCGGTACATTGCGATGTCTTTCTCGTCCACGTACAGGTACGGCGTCCGCCCCTTGCCCAGCATCTGGTTTACCACATATGCCTCCAGCGATTCCCCGATTCCTCTTCCTCGCCGGGATTCTTCCACATAAAGCATCCCCAGACTGCCGCCCCTGTGTACCCCTGCAAATCCTATGAGACGTTCTTCCTCAAACGCTCCATACAGAGCACCGGCCCGAATCCGTTCCCTGATATAGTCTTCTCCGCCGCCTTCCTTTTCAGGATAATGAAGACATATATAAGAGAATGCTTTTTCAGAAAGTCTGTGCACTTCTTTATATCGCACCGAAAGTGTCTCACGGGGAGTATACAGCATCTGCCCGCACAGGGCTGTCTCACGGAATTTTCCCTTTCTGTCCTCCGGGAATGTCCGCCCGGAATCTGAAAATTCTCTTTTTTCCAGGATTTCCTTCATAAACGGCTGGGATATCACTATCCACCGGGCATCCGCGGGAATTCTCTCTGCCAGCATCTTACCAGACGTCTCGTCTGCGGCCGTCATCATACAAATTCCGCTTTCCCCGTCATATACCAGGATATCCCATTCTCCGGAAGTACCTGTATCTGCCGCATACAGAATTTCTCCCCGGCCTGAGGCCAGCGCTTCCATCATATGGATATTGTTTCTCTTTTCCGAAAAAAGCCTTTTGATGATATCCTGCTTCTTACAATATTTTTCATATAAATCCGGCCGCCTTCTGGCCGTACGGCTTATGGACTGTTCCAGCCGCCACGCCGCTGTCTTCCGGTGATCGCCTGCTAAAAGCACTTCCGGTACCTGTTTCCCATGCCATATTTCCGGCCGGGAATATTGAGGATACTCCAGCAGGTCACAGTGAAAGCTTTCCTCTTCTGCGGAAGCGTCGTTGCCCAGCACTCCCGGCAGAAGCCGGGCTATCGCATCTATCATCACCATAGCCGGAAGTTCTCCTCCGGTAAGCACATAATCTCCAATGGAAACAGAATCCGTCACAATCTCCTCCAGAACCCTCTCATCTATCCCCTCATAATGACCGCATAGAAAAAGCAGTTCCTCTTCTTCTGAAAGTTCTCTTGCCTTCTTCTGGGTAAAGGGTTCTCCCTGAGGTGTCACATAGATGGTTCTTATCTTTCTTCCGCCTGCCACCGCTTTATAGGCATCATAGACGGGCTGCGCCTGCATCAGCATTCCCGCTCCGCCTCCGTAAGGGTAATCATCCACCTTTCCGTGCCTCTCCTGCGTATAATCCCTGATGTTCACCACATTCAGGGTAAAAAGCTGCTTTCCCGCCGCTTTGCCGAGAATCCCCTGGCCCAGTCCCTGCGCAATCATCTCCGGGAATAAAGTCAACACATGAAATTTCACTTTCTCTCCTGTCTTCTGCCTTCGCATTCCTTACATGTCCAGACTGTATATTTTGCTGTAAAAGTTCAGACGGTACATAGAACCCCTGCGTCTCTACAACAGTCCATCCAAAATATGAATTCTGATAAATCCAGCCTCCACATTCACCTCAAGAACACACTGTCTGATTGCCGGCAGCAGCAATTCCCTTCCGTCATTCAGCCCAATCACATACACATCATTGGCCCCTGTCTCCAGCACTTCCTTCAGAATTCCAATCTCTGTTCCGTCCTCATCCCTTACAATAAGCCCCATTAAATCAGCCACAAAATACTCATTCCGTCTCAGACGCACCGCATTGCTTCTGGGCACCAGAAGAGGACAGCTGCGGTACTTTTCCACATCTTCGATCCGTTCCAGCCCTTTGAACTTCAGGATAGCAAATTGTTTAAAAAATTTGACACTTTCTATTTCAAGCAGAATTCTGCCGCTCTCTTTATCGGATTTTTGAAACGGTACTTCCGGAACGGAGGTTTCCGCTTTGTTTACTGTTCTTGTCTTATGAGGATCAAGAATCACTTCTTTCAGCCCTTTGAATCGTTTTACATCGTCTGTTGTAGGGTATACCTTTACCTCACCCCGCAGACCATGCGTAGAAGCGATAATACCGATCTGAAAATATTCTTCCATCGTTTTCCTCTCACTGTCAGCTGACAAAAGGAAGGAGGAACCACAGGTTCCTCCCAGCCATCTCTACATAATCTCCACATCCACATTCTTCTTGTCCCTGGATGCCGCCGCTTTTGCCACAGAACGTATTGCTTTCGCAATCCTGCCCTGTTTGCCGATAACCTTACCCATGTCGGAAGGCGCCACATGAAGCTCGATCAGCGTGCTTCTGCCCTCCTCTTTTTCCGTCACAACGACTTCATCCGGGTTGTCAACCAACGCTTTTGCGATAACTTCCACCAATTCCTTCATAAGCCACCTCCAAGAATGAAATTTTATTTCTCAATTCCGGCAGCCTTGAAAAGCTTACCAACCACTTCCGTGGGCTGTGCGCCGTTAGCCAGCCATTTTTTTGCCAGCTCCTCATTGATTTTGAATGTGCTGGGATCTGTGCTGGGATCATAAGTCCCAATCTCCTCGATAAATCTTCCGTCTCTGGGAGAACGAGAATCAGCCACGATAATTCTGTAAAAAGGAGCCTTCTTCTGTCCCATTCTTCTCAATCTGATCTTTACTGCCATTTTTTACCCTCTTTCTGCCGTCTTGCCGGCCTTTTGCGTGTTATAAATTTATTTATGAAAAGGAGCGTATGACTCCATGTTCACCCTTACATACAGCAGGCTTTAAAAAGGAAATCTGCCGCCTCCCATACCTGGAAATCCTCCAAACATTCCCCGGCCTTTTTTACCGCCAAACTGTTTCATCATCTTCTGGCTCTGTTCAAACTGTTTGATAAAGCGGTTAACCACTGCGATATCCACTCCTGCTCCCCTGGCTATGCGGTGCTTTCTCCGGGGATTTAACAGTTTCGGATTCCTCCGCTCCTCTTTTGTCATGGAGAGAACAATCGCTTCCATATGCTTCAGCTGCTTTTCGTCAATCATGGAGTCCAGCTCGGCACCCTTAATTCCCAGTCCGGGCAGCATACTCAGAATACTGGATAATCCGCCCATATTCCGCATCTGCTTCATGCTTTCCAGGTAGTCCTCGAAATCGAACTTTCCCTTCTTCATGCGGCCTGCCATCTCCCGACCCTTATCCTCATCCAGATCAATACTTTCCTGAGCCTTTTCAATCAGGGAAAGCACATCTCCCATACCCAGAATCCTGTTTGCCATACGGTCAGGATAGAACTGTTCCATGTCGGACAGCTTCTCTCCCATACTGACATACAAAATCGGCCTGCCGGTGACAGCCTTTACGGAAAGTGCCGCACCGCCTCTGGTATCACCGTCCATCTTGGACAGAACGACACCGTCTATTCCCACTTTTTCGTCAAATTCCTTCGCCACATTCACGGCGTCCTGACCGGTCATGGCATCCACCACCAGCAATGTCTGGTGTACGGAAACTTTGGCTTTGATCTCCTGGAGCTCAGTCATCATATCTTCATCGATATGAAGACGTCCTGCCGTATCCAGAATCACTACATTGTGGCCGTTCTTTTCCGCATATTGAATAGCCTGTGCGGCAATCTCCGGAGGCTTGTGATCCGTTCCCATGGAGAACACATCCACCTCCTGCTTCCTGCCGTTTATCTGCAGCTGCTCGATGGCGGCCGGTCTGTAGATATCACATGCCACAAGCAGAGATTTCTTTCCTTTTGTTTTCAGCTTTCCGGCGATTTTCGCGGTGGCCGTGGTCTTACCGGCACCCTGCAGGCCCGCCATCATGATTACGGTGATGGCTTTGCCGGGCTGCATGGCAATCTCAGTGGTCTCACTGCCCATCAGGGAGATCATCTCTTCGTTGACTATCTTGATGACCATCTGCCCCGGATTCAGTCCGTTCATCACATTCTGGCCTATGGCCCGTTCTTCCACAGCTTTGACAAACTGCTTCACCACGCGGAAGTTGACGTCGGCTTCCAGAAGAGCCATTTTCACTTCTTTTAAGGCAGTCTTAACATCCTCCTCCGTCAGCCGCCCCTTGCTTCTGAGATTTTTGAATACATTCTGCAGTTTTTCCGTTAAATTCTCGAATGCCACCTGCGACTCCTTCTATAACGATTAAAATTCTTTCAACAGTTCGAGAGAAAGCTTCCTGACAGCCTGCAGCCTCTCTTTCATATGCTCATATTCACCGCTGTCCGGACTCTCCGTTTCTCCTGTGAGCTTTTCAATCTCCGCCACAGTCTTCTTCGCCCGGTCAAAACGCTCCACCAGGTGAAGCTTATTCTCATATCCCTGAAGAATTCTGTCGCAGCGCCTGATCAGATCATGCACGCCCTGCCTGCTGATTCCCCGCTCCTGCGCAATCTCTCCCAGCGACATATCCCGATACAGGGCGTCTTCATAGACGCTTCTCTGATGCTCTGTCAGTAATTCTCCGTAGAAATCATACAACATTGTCTGTTCATATATTTTATCCATATCTATCAACCTTGTGTATCTTACTACAGATATGAAATGGTGTCAAGTGTTTTTTCTTGTCGAACTAACGTTTGTCAGTCCAAAACAAAATACGCTTATTCTGCCGGCCGCATGAAAGTTTAGTTTCTATAATGTCTCACAAGGAAACCGCATGGCTACAATAGTCTCCTTGCAAATCGAAAACACAACATGCATATACCCTTCTCTGACAAGCACTGAAGGATATCCGTAAATCCCGTTTTTATCCAGACCGATATACCTTCCCTTATATTGTCTGTCATCCAAAATAAAATGCTGATTGTAATCGGTTCCGTTCCCGGACAGGGACAGGGCCAGCACATGGCGGGTGCGGGGAGGGAAAGGGTCCGGTGTTCCCACATAATAATACTTTCCTCCGGGAAGTCTGCCGAATGCAAATTTCGTCCGGTTGTCCGTAAAGCGGGTAGGTTCCGGCAAAGTCCAGGTTTCCCCATCATCTGTGCTTGTACTCGCCCACAGATAAGGTGTGCCGCTGCGCATCAACATCCGGATAGTACCGTCATCCTGTTGAATACAGGAAGCCTCACACAGGTACACTGTATGGTCGTTCACAATTCCGGCCGCAGTGGTCCCCTCTCCGTCCTCCGCGTTCTGATTGCCCGGATATCCCTCTTCACAGCAGCGCACAGTCCTCCATCCATCTATGCCTGCAGGATCATCCGTAATACCATGTTCTGTACCTCCCGGACACAGAAGCCTTCCTGACTGCAGCCTGTACGGTGCATGATTCCCTCCTGCATTCCCGCTCTGGGCAGGTTCGGACCAATGCCGTCCGTCCGGGGAAGTAATCTGGTATTTTCCCCAGTTCATTCTCCCCTTGCTTCCGGGCTTCCTGTTCCCATTTACCAGCCAGTCTTCCGTATATTCAAAGGATAAATAGTAGGCAACCAGTGTATTGCCGTCCGTATGCCAACACTTTGGAATCAGCACTGCATCCGCATAAGTTCCCGCCATGGAATCCACAAGTACCTCCGGCCGGCTCCAGTTTGCATAATCCTCCGACACAGTATACATAATTCTCTGTCCGGTATCATCCTCGTTACAATGTCCGCTGCTGAACATAACATAATACAGGCCTCTGAACCAGATAATCTGCGCATGGTGCGCATAACTCCACTTTTCGTCAGGCTCCCACAACACAAACTGTTCCGTGCAGAGCTTCGGGCGTTTTTGCCCCTCTTTGTAGTGATTGGTAATGTAGTTATCCATCTGTTTTCTCCTCAATCTCAAGCATCCTGACTTCTCCCATAAGTCCATAGGGCGTCAGCAGATATCCTTCGCAATACGCTTCCGGAGGCGGACAGAAGCTGGCGTCATGCGTATTATATGGCTTTTCCTTCAAATGAAAAGGCCCCATCATATTCCGCGGACTTCCCACCGCTTCTATCTCAATAAGGTTCCTTCCCTGCTGCAGCCAGTTGCCCACAGACAGCTCTCCGGCAGCATTCCAGCGCAGCGAACATGGCTTTCCATTTATCCTGACTTCCACACAGACAGCCTTTATCTCCGGTAAGATCAGCAGAATTTTCGCAAAGCCGTCCTCTTCTCCGGAGTTCCTCTCATGGCAGTCATATTCCAATATATAATGTACACTGCCACAATAATGTTGCAGTCCCTGCTTTGTCCAGTCCCCAATCAGCAGCTTTTCGGGCAGCGCAGTCAATTTCCTGTCCTCTGATACACCGAAGCGGCCCGCCAGATAAAGGTTCTCCAGTTCCATATGGTTTCTGTACTCACAGGACAGCAGAATCCGATTTCTGCCCTTTTGGATTCCTGACAACGACACTGTCTCAAATTCTCTGTCAAGGATCCATATCTGTTCCTTCAAAATGTCGTTCACTGCTGTTGTATCATTTATACAAATTTTGAATTCAGTCAATCTTTCCACCGCCAAAACTGCATTTTCAGGCACTTCTTCCGCTTCAAATTCAAATGTAAGTTCCAGAAAATGTCCGTCTCCCGGATGATTTTTACTGATCCATTTGTATCTTTGTTCGAGACCGTTATAATAAATCTGGCGCATTCCCAATCGTTCCCTGATTTGCCGCTGTGCCTGCCATACCTCCATTTTTTCGGACCAGTTTTCTCCGTCTAACCGATAACGGCAAAAATCAAGGGTCAGAATATTCGGTCTGTCCAGACGGTAAGGCAGCTCCTTCGGGAAAACAGTTTCTCTCACTCGACAGGGTTTCAGCAGATAAACGGCGGACCCGGTCCTGTCCAGATGTACACACAGGGTTAATCCACTGCCTCCGTTCTGATAGAACGGCGTTGCACATTCCTCTCCGCTGAGCAAATCAACTTCTTCTAAAGTCGCACAGAAAGGCAGACTGACTTTTGCCTCCACAGCTCTGTGTCTGTTGTTATTTACCAGAAAGAGCACATATCCGTCCGGGCATTTCCGCAGCTGATACAACACATCTGTGCATTCCGCCCCTTCTCCGTTTTCAATGTGAATTGTGCGGTATTTTTCCAGCTTTTCTTCCAGTGCTTCCTTTGTCTTCACCGTGACAAAATGCGGATGCCTCAAAGTCACACAGGGCTGCAGCGCATACACGTACCCGCCCTGTTCCATATAAGCCATAAGCATTTCGGCGGTTCCAGGCAGCAGAATCTCCATACCGGAAGGGATTACCACTGCTTCATAGAGTGCCTCTCCCAATCGAAACCTGCCGTTTTGAACTGCTCCAAATTCTTTGATCAGCATTTCATCTCCCAGGTCACAATCCAGATGCTTCCTCATCAGAAATGCAATCAGCTCGTTAAAGCAATCACCATACTGATTCAGCCCGGGAACATCCCTCTCCTTTCTTCTGAGCGGATTCCCGTAGGGACTGCAGCCCAGCTTTCCCCACACAGTGGATACGGGATGGAGGAGCAATATCTCCCGCACAGCTTCCCCCTGCTCCAGAAGAACGGAAAGCCTTGCGAAGTAATCCTCTACCAGTCTGTTTTTGCTCCACCAGCTGGTGTTGTAATTAAAAGAAGGCGGATAGTCTCTTTTTCTGCAGCCCCGCAGACTGTAAAGGGCAAGATGCTGACAGCGGCGGTTCACGCCCAGCACATACTGCCAGTCACCTATCCATTTCTGTCCTTCAAAGGTAAACTCCCATCCGGTACAGCCGTATGTCTCTGTCAACACCTGTTTCTTACCCAGCTGCCTGGCCACACTTGTGCACTGTTTTACCGTCATATATTCTGCTGTCTGCTCACAGAGCAGATCAATTCCTGGCACATGCTGGTAACGATAATGCGGCATAATCGCACCGTTGACTCTGACGGCAAGTCCCATTTTGTCCTCCTGCAGAAAATGGCCCGTGAAGAGAAGATTATTTTTCTCACACCATTCTCCTATGGTTTTAAAATAGGCCTCGCCATATCTCTTAGTGATGCTGCTCCAGTAATCCCTTCTGGTCTGTCGGGATTTTTCCCCGTTAAAGTACAGCCATGGCACTGTTTCCAGAAAATCATACCCTGCAAATTCTCTGAAATATGCCCCGTAATGATAGGTCCAGGGAATCCAGCTCCTCTTTTCCCCGAAAAACGCATGTCTGTCATGCAGACTTGGTTCATCTGTAAAGATTCCGGGAACTGTCTTTCCAAATTCTTCTCCCACCACCGCCTTATATTTCTCGTGAGTCTCTTCTATAAATTTCCTGACACAATCCGGATTCAGATTATCAGGCGGAGTTTCCTGATTAAACCATTCGCTGGGCGCCGACACTTCCAGCCTGACTGTCAACAGGCACTCTCCTTCCGCAAAGTTCTCTTCCTCCTGCATGGAAAGTCTCCTGCAGGAGAAAATCTCATCTCCCTTCACCCTTGCCGCATAAACTGCCAGAACCCCGTTTCTGTCATCCGTAAATACGTCTCTGCCGCGGATTTCCGATTCATACAGCCGGGTGTATTCCCACGTCTCCGTCACTTCCAGAGTCAGCCCCTTGCAGCGATATGCATCTTGGCAGGCAGTGACTTTTCCCCCTGCCGTTCCGGAAGGCCATCGGTCCTCGTCATACAGCCAGGCATACAATCCCAGCCTTTTGGCCTCCGCCACCACAGCCTTCACACATTCCATCCATTCTGCACTCAGATATTCTGTCTCCAGCCCGTCTCTGGAATGAATGAAAAATCCTCCCACACCTGCTTCCTGCATCAGACGTACCTGCCTGACAAGTTCTTCCGGATCCAATTTCCCGTTCCATGCCCAGAACGGGAAGGAACGGTAAAATGAATCCGGGTTTTTCAGTTTCTCTCTCAGCTCCTTGTGCATGTCTGTCACTCCCAATATCCCTCAGAAACTCTTTATTCTATTTCCATCTGGCAATATGCAATGGTCTGTCTGTCCCAGGTATATGTTATCATAATTTCCTGGCTGGCGCCGCAGATTACAGAAGGATAACAGAAATTCCCCTGGGTGGTTTCAAGGTCCGCCAGATGCTCAAAAGTCACTCCGTTATCCCTTGATACAGCCACGCAGAGCGGCGTCCGGGAACCCTTAAACATACCGGGATAATTTTCTCTGGGATTATATACCAGTACAAGATTTCCGTTTCCCATCTTTACCAGATCAAGCCCGCTGTTATTGTTGGGCAGTCCCGTATCATAGGCCGTACACCAGGTGTGTCCCCCGTCTGTGGAATCACTGCGGAAGATTCGCGAAGACGTACTGCGCAGAAACATGTGTATCTCTCCTGCGTCATCCTGCCACAGTGTGGGCTGAATCACACCCTTTCCGTAAATGTGATGTCTGTCATAGGGGCGGTTCATGGCACGGACATCAATACCGGCACGTCTGAGCGGCACCAGGGAGCTCATCTCCCATGTGGCACAATCATCCCGGGAAATATCCACAAACGCATCCCACAATTCTCCTTCCAGGGAAGCCGGCGCCAACACTGTCCCGTCTGCAAGACGGATGGGCTTATTCTTTACAGGTCCTCTGCCCCCCTGTTCATCTCCGGGCACCAGTTCCTTCGGCTCCGAAAAGGTAACGCCGTTATCGTAACTTTCCACATACCAGGTCTTCCAGACAGGAATACTCTCACCTACTTTATAGAACAGCACAACAGTCCCGTCTTCTTTCCGGAAAAGGACAGGGTTCCATGTGGCCACCCCTCTCACATCTGCCACGACTCTCGGAGTTTCCCATTTACCGCTCACTCTGCGTGACAGCCAGATGGCCACATCCGGAGCCTTCTCCCAGCTGCCGCCGAACCAGGCCGCAATGACAGTTCCGTCCGCCGCCTGTACCAACGTGGAGGCATGACCACTGTCAAAAGCTCTTTCCTCTCCTGCAATCAGTTCTTTTACCATATTTTTTACTTTCACTTTTAGGTTCCTCCTATTTAAGTTCCGTCATAAAACCCCTTGCCCACTGCCGGGGGACAATTGGCAGCTGCACAGTCCGCATCTGCCAATTCTCCCGGGCATGGACGTTTTATGACTGTTTTAAGTTCCGTCATAAAACCTCCTTGCCCACTGCCGGGGGACAATTGCCAAAGGCCCCGGCCGGCAAAAGGATATCCCTGCCGCCGGGGTCTGAAATTCAGTTTCATTTTTAAAGTCTTTAGTCAGCCGACTTACTGTGCGTTGGCTCTTGCCTCCGCCGCATTATAAATCTCTTCAATCTGACGGACACCGGCATCCTCACACTTCTTGATAACGTTGTCCCAGTTATCGATAGGTTCCGTTCCCATGATGTACTTGTTGTACTCAGGCTCCAGGATGGTATTGACCTCTGCCAGAATATCCTGCACGGTCTCCGCTTCTTCTTCCGTCAGGGAAGGATTGATATGGGGCTGTACATAAGCGGGATCATTGTTGATAATTTCCCAATATTCATCTGTAAGCTCCGTCCAGCTTCCCGTCATCTTCTGAATCTCTGATCCCATCCTTGTGTTACCTGCCCAGAAGCAGAAATCCAGCTTTGTGATACCCAGGTCAGCAAACACTGCATAATAATCCGACGGCTCCGCTCCTTTGAACTGCATTACATATTCTTCAATGAAATGAGGCTCCCCGTCCTCCCCATATTCGAAGGATACACCCTCCACACCATAGTTGGTGATATCGGAACCTTCTTTGGAATACAACCAATCGATCAGCTTGATGATCTCTTCCTTGTTCTCCGCCTTCGCGTTAATCGAATAGAATCTTCCGGGCAGATCAGCCGCATAGGCAACTGCACGTCTGTCACCAAAACTGTTCTCGGGAATGGGCAATACCTGGAAACGGGCATCCTCATAACCTTCAATCTGGTTCAACTTTGCCGTATAGTTTGCGCCAAAACCGCTGTTGTCCAGATAGAACAGGGACTTTCCGCTGCTGAGCTTGGAATCCATCTGCTCGTCAGTGGTCGTGGCAAATTCGGGATCCAGCACACCCATCTCATAAGCTTTGTTCAGATACCTCAACACTTCCTTGAAATTCTCGGAAGCAGGCCCGAAGATGTACTTCTTCTCGTCAAAATCATAATACATACCGTCGGTTCTGCCGCCCATTCCGGATCCTAACATATAGGAAGCGGTTGCAAGCAACTGAGGAGTCCCTTTTCTTCCTGTCCAGGGAATGGTATCCGGGTAAATCTCATGGAGCTTTGCCAACGCATCCAGAAGCTCGTCAAAGGTCTGGGGCGTCGGAATGTCATGTTTCTCTAAGAGATCCATACGGATTACAGGGCCAAAGCCTGCAGCGGACTCGTCTCTCGCCACAACGGGGAATGCGTAAAGCTCTCCTTCCAGCAAATATTTCTTCATGTCCGGATACTGCTCCCAGAATTTGTAGAAGTTAGGCATGGTCTCCTCATTCACATACTGCATCAGCGGCTCGAAAATGCCGGATGTACCATACGTGACGATATCCTTGGTTCCGTTCTGCAGATAAATAATGTCAGGGAAGTTATTGGTTCCCAGCACCACGCTCTGCTTCTCTTCATAGCTGGCGGCAGGCACAATCTGAAACTCCAGCTGGATGTTGGTCTTCTTGAAAATCTCCTCATGAGCGGGCGCATCCTGTCTCTTGGGCTGCTGGCTGTTGTCCGACAGCATGACGGATACCGTAATAGGGTCATCTACAATCCAGGAAGGATGCTCATCGTCTTGTACCCCTCCGCTCTCTGCAGACGCTCCGGACGCGTCTGCGGAGGAACCGGAATCTGCCTGTGTGTCAGATGCTTCCTGCGAGGAACTCTCTCCTCCGTCATTTCCGCAGCCTGCCAGCGTTGCCGCGGCCAGAACTGTCGTCATGGCCATAGCGGCCAATTTCTGAATTATTGCTTTCTTCTTCATTTAAATCCTCCTTTTGATTTGAAATGATATAATAACCTTTATAATGAATCACCCTTTCACAGCTCCTACCATAACCCCCTTCGTAAAATACTTTTGAAGGAACGGATATACCATCAGAATGGGGATTACCGATATGATGATAACCGCATATTTGTAATTGGTGGCAATTACATTGATGCTCCCTGTGGTCTCAGCCGCCACATCTCCCTCTATAATGATACTCCGCATAATGACCTGAACAGGATATTTCTTCTGGTCATTTAAATAGAGCAAAGCCGGAAAATAACTGTTCCAGTGACTCACTGCATAGAACAGAACCATGGTGGCAATAATAGGCTTCGACAGAGGCAGTACAATCCGCCCCAGTATCTGGATATCATTTGCTCCGTCCAGATAGGCCGACTCCACAAGGGAATCCGGTATGGAACTGAAAGAAGTTCTCATTACGATCATATTGTAAGTACTGATGGCACTGGGCAGCAGTACGGCCCACATAGTGTTCAGCAAATGGAGGTTGTTGACCACAAGGTACAGGGGAATCATGCCGCCACTGATAAACATGGTCAGCGTCACGAACACAGTCAAAGGTCCTCTCCCATAGAAATCCTTCCGGGACAGCGGATAGGCGCACATGGCCGTGAGAGCCACATTAATCAGCGTGCCCAGCACCGTGTACAGAAGGGTATTCTTATAGCCTGTCCAGATGGTAGCCGTATGAAACACACGCTCGTAGGCCGCAAAGTTGATCCCCTTCGGCAAAAAGGCGATATTGCCCTGGGCAATGTTCACTGCCGAGCTGACAGAGACAATTAACACATAGTACATAGGATAGAACATAATGAAACCTATGATGGCCAGCAGGATACAATTTATGCAATCAAAAACCTTGCTCCCCGTACTCTGTGGTTTCCTGCTCACAACTTTTTGCTTTTTCATATTAATCACCACGCCTTTCCACGATCAATTACCAGAGACTGGTATCACTGAGCTTCTTCGATATCTTATTCGATGCCACCAGCAGGATCAGACCTACCAAAGACTGGAACAATCCCACTGCCGTGGAATAGCTGTAATCCGCTTTCAGGATACCTCTGCGGTACACATAGGTGGAAATAACGTCTGCAGTCTCATAGGTGGAGCCGTTATACAGAAGTATAATCTTCTCATATCCAATTGTCATCAGCTTGCCCAGCTGCATGATCAGCATGGTGGAAATGGTTGGCGCAATGGCCGGCAGTGTTACATGCCGAATCCTGTGCCATCTGTTGGCTCCATCTATCATAGCCGCCTCAATAATTTCCTGGTCAACTGCCGTCAGCGAGGCCAGATAGATAATGGAAGTCCACCCACAGCTCTGCCAGATACCTGTGGCTGTAAAAATTGTCCGGAAATACTCCGGATACATCAGGAATACTTTCTTCTCGAACCCCAGAGCTCCAAGTACCTGATTGATGATGCCGTCCAGGGACAGGAAGTTGGTCACCATACCGCAGACAACCACTGTAGAAATAAAATGCGGCAGATAACTCACGCTCTGAATCACTCTCTTGAATTTGGAATGAGTCACTTCGTTAAGCATCAGCGCCAGGATAATGGGAATGGGAAATCCCCAAAGAAGTCCATAGAGATTCAACAGTAATGTGTTGCGTACCAGCTTCCAGAAATAAGGATCCGGCAGGAATTTCGCAAACCATTTCAATCCCACCCATTTACTTCCCCACACGCCGTCCATAATCTTGTAATTTTTGAATGCAATCAATACTCCATACATGGGTCCATAACAGAAAATAATATAATATGCCAACGGCAGTATCATAAGAATCCACAGATATTTATTCCGCTTAATCTGCTTCCATTTCTGCTTACCTGTCATTTTGTACGGTTTTAATGCTGTACCTGGGTTGTTCTTCATACGGAAATCCCTCCATTTATACTCCGTTTTTACAGTCCATAACGCCCTTTTATCATTGCGGTCAGTTCACAGAACATTTCCATTTCACTTCTCAGCGTATCATTCATTTCTTTACCGTCCAGTTTCCTGCAATACACCTCAATGGGAAGCTTCTCACATTTCTGAAGATAGTATTTCGCATTCATGGGATAATATTTGCATTCCGCCCAGGCAGCCACAGTCAGGTAATCCTGAAGCAGGCGAATCCCTTCGTCCTCCGCATGACTGCATAGATACGCGTACAAGTCCGCATGGAAATTTGCCATGACGCCGCTGAAACCATGCACCCCGCATAAAAGTGAATCCAAAAGTGTGGCGCTGTTGGCATTGTAAACTTTCAGATTCGTATCTTTCACTGCGGCCAGCCTCTTTTTCAGCAGCTTCAAATCACAGCAGGTATCCTTCAGAAAATAAAATCTCTCTGTTCCGGCACATTTTTTCAGATTATCCAGAGAGATCAGTCTCTTATAAGGATAGGGACATTCATAGAATCCCAGAGGAATATCTTCTCTGATTTCCTTCAGAAAGCTCTCACAGCGCGCCATCCATACCGTGTCACATTCCTCTGCCGCAGCGAAACTGTTCGTAACCAATATCACGGCGTCCACGCCTGTCTCCGCCATTTGATTCGTCTCTTCAATTCTTTCAGACTCCCTGGCCCCAATGTTGCCGCAGGCAATCACAGGGACACGGCCAGCCGCATATTCCACCACCGCCCGGGCTATTTCCAGTCTTTCTTCCCTTTCCAGGAAGAACATCTCGCTGGACTGGCATACCGCAAACAGTCCGCTGCTTCCTTTTTCTATGTACCAGTCAGTCAGTTTTTCCAAACCTTTATAATCTACTTTGCCATCCGGCCGAAACGGCGTCAGCATCACCGGCCAGACCCCTCCCGGAAATTTCTTTATATCCATAGCTTCCCCTTTCTCAAAGTCTGCAGGACAATTCTAAATGTGGTTCTGCGGACTCCATCCAATCTAGCAGAGCCTCTTCGAATACATTTTCATTAATAATGAACTACATTCATTATTAATGACATGTACATTATATCTCTATTCAACATCATTGTCAACAAAGTTTATACTGAATTTGTCAATTTTTTTTATTTCTCTCTTTTGACAGATAAAAAAAGAGCAAATACATTTTGAAATTCAGCACTTGTAATGTGCATAATGTTCAAAACGCATTTACTCTTTGAGATTGTTCTTCTATTTTTCTTTCACACCTTCAAAGCATCTTTTTCAGCTCCACCGCATGTTTTTTCAGAATCTCCGCCAGCTCGGCTATCCGCTTCTCCGTAAACCTTGGAGAAGGCCCCGTCACACTGCAGGCTGCCACCACCTGATCCTCGCCGTTCCGGATGGGAATTGCCACGCATTTGATTCCATATTCATGTTCCATATTGTCAGTGGAATATCCTCTCTCCCGCACAACAGCCAGTTCTTCCTTCAGCTTCTCTCCGTCGGTGATGGTATCCTTCGTAAAGGAATACAGCCCCTCGCCGATAACCTCATCCACCTTTTCAGGCCCGGCATAAGCCAGCAGCGCCTTGCCAATCCCGGTACAGTAAAGCGGTGCCTTCAGCCCTGTCATATTCCTTCCTCCGGTGGAGTAATCCGGGAAAGCACCGTCCAGATAAATGACTTCCGTCCCGTTCAGCACCGCCAGATATACAATCTCTCCTGTCAGATTGGCAATTTCATTCATATGCGGCCTGGCAATCTGCCGTATATCGTTATTTCGATAAAACTGATTGCTCAGCTCCAAAACCCGCACCCCCAGACAGTACTTATTGGTATTCGGATTACGTTTCACCAGGCCGCAGGCCTCATAGGTGGAAAGCATATTGTGAATCGAACTCTTCAGCAGTCCGCTTTTCTGGGCCAGCTCCGTAATCCCCAGCTCCCTGTCCTCCTCCGTAAAATAGAACAGCAGACGAACTGCCTTATACAGAGACTTCACCTTCACATCCTCCGGTACATTGATTCCTTCTTCCTGTCTTCTGTTCTCCACAGTGTCCCCCTCTTTCTTCCCGGACTCTCATGCAGCCGGCCATTCCGCCATCACAGAAAAGTAAATCAATGAAAGCAATTGCCCGGGAGTTCATTGATACACACAAAGTATAAATTCAGTTTACCACAGACCGGGGCTATATTTCAAGAAGAGAACCCAATAGTTATGCAGCTGTCCATGCATACAGCGGATACAGAGAAAAAGCTTCCGCCGCAGAAAAGCCAAGCAGTTTAAGCGCCAATGGAACCGCAAACAGCAGCACACCAAAAAGCCAGGTCTGTACCGGTTCCTTCCGCCAATAAGAAATCAGCAGAACTCCAATGACAACCGCAGTCAATGTCAGCATCTGCGACAAAATGTGGAGTGCAAGAAGTCCCCACACCGGCAGCGCCAATCCGAACTGGCGGCAATAAGGAATATCCGCTGCGGAAAAAGCCAGTCCATGCATGGGAAATACGCCGCGGACACTGTAGAATCTGCTTACAAACGGCACCAGTGCAAAAATTGCGGACGCCGTCACGCAGACCGTTGTCTTACCGATGATAATGCTGCTCTTTCCCCGTCTCGTGGCGCCCAGCAGATTCCAGGCACCCGCAAGGTTCTCCATGGACATTCCGTTTCCGAAAGCCATGATGACGCCGCAGACAAGCAGAAGCAGGTTGACCGTAAAAGGATTGTTCTTCTGTCCCAGCAGATACAGATATCCCGTATCATAGAGAAACCTTCCTCCGTTCTCCGTTATATATTGATATTGCTGCCAGACACGGGAGAAAGCCGGATAAAAGGCTGTCACGGCATACCACTTTATCTTCATACTTTCTCCTGCGTTTTCATTGAGCTCCCCTGCGTCCACCGCCTCATCTATCTTCTGTATCTGTGCAAAGGCCTCCTGGTATCTGGCTTCTTCCGCCAGAATCAACTCTTCCTTTTCAGAGTTTATCCCGCCTTCAAGAGTCAGCATAATATCCTGATAATACTGCTCCTGTACGCCGACTGGAAGCTTCTGTCCAAGCTCTCTCCATCCAATCAGAATCCCAAATGCCAGAAGAATGATTGCCGCCCTGTTTCCCGTCAGAATTTTATATCCCTCATGCCGCGGCAGACCCGCATGAGGCCGAAAAGGCCAAAGTGACAGAAAACGCCGCTTTTTTAAGTAAAAATTTTCTCCCCTGACAAAAAGCCGGATACCTGCTGTAATGCCGGCCGCTGCCAGTATAAATATGGTCATCCAGGCAAGGCTCAGGCGCGATACGGGCCTTCCGAACCAGTTGAAATTCAGATATCCGCCATAGAGATGTTCTGTCTTCAGAAGCCCTGTCAGATTCATATATTTCAGCGGATTATAATTGGAAACCGCCGGAACGATCCGATAGAGGAGATAGCTGACACCCACAATCAGCATGCCGGCCATATAGGGCAGAGCCTGTCTCTCGGCCATGACGGAAAAGGCTGTCAGCACAGCGCCAAATCCAAACAGCACAAATCCCTTCGTAAGAATCGACAGCCCAATATACTCCAGAATGCTCACCGGCAGACTGCTTTCTCTGTAAGCAGCCACAGACTGCAGCGGCGCATTCAGATCTCCGAAGCCAACTGCCAGTCCAAAGTACAGGAGATTGACTCCGTACAGCAAAAAGGCCGTCAGCATACAATGGCTCATAAGTGCTGTCAGCTTTGCGGCTATATTCCGGCAAAGCCCTTCCCGGGTACTTCTTGTGATGAAAAAAAGCCCTTTCCTCTTCTCCTCCAGAATCAGATATCCAACGAAGAAGAACACCGAAAGCAGCATGATAAGGTCAGTCCCCATATTCTCCATGGAATGGGTGACAGCCCTGCCCGGCATCCAGGAAATCCCCTCCGGAGTTAATTTCTCATAGTCCGCAGCACTCTTACGGATATTCCGGGAGGAAAAAGATTCCTCCCCTTCTCCGGCAAAAATTCCAATTCCTCCCAGAATATTCTGATTTTCCTGTACGGACCGGAGATATTCCCCGTATCCGGCAGTTTTTACCCACTCTTCATACAGCTCGTCTGTCAATGCCCTTTCCTGCCAGAAGGAATCCGTCCATTCCAGATATGTCCCATTTTGATAAGTATCATAATATCTCTCAAAAACTCCGGGTGCCGCTTCCAAAGCCTGTTCAGCGAACATCTCGCCCATCTCATGGTCTCCCGCCTGCAGCATGAGAACCTCCTGCACCAGGGTTACTCCATCCATGGTTTCCTTTCGCTCGTGTATCCATTCTCCTTTTTCTGGTTCTGACATTCCGGCAATTTCTCTCTGTACTGTCTTATAAGAAGACAATCCCGGCTTTTCTTCCCCCGGCAGATTCGCATACCACAGCAGGAACACGTTTAAGACAAGCAATGCGCCAAATCCCAGGAGGAAACTCCTTCTGCACCATATCCGTCTCAGTTCAAATCCCGTCAGCCAAAGCATCCCTCTCCTCCTCCCCGAATACCCGCATATAGACCTCTTCCAGACCTCCCGCACCGCCGTGTTTCTCACAAAGCTTTTCCACCGAATCCCGGTCCACCACTTTCCCCTCTCTGAGCAGAATAATTTCTCCTGCTATGTTCTCAATATCTGACACTACATGGGTGGATACCAGAATGATCCGCTCCCCGGAAAGTGCCCGAATTCGCTCTCTGATTCGCACTCTCTCCTTCGGATCCAGTCCCGCCGTGGGCTCATCCAGTACAATCAGCCCGGGGTTGCCCAGAACCGCCTGCGCAATCAGCATACGCTGCTTCATGCCGCCGGAATAGGTTCCGATAAAGCGGTTCCTGACATCCGTCAGATTGACAAACTCCAGGACACGCTCTATCTCCCCAGGCTGTTCTCTCCGGGAAATTCCCTTCAGAGTGGCCATATAGGAGAGAAAGCGCACACCTGTAAAATTGTCATACAGTCCCTGCTGCTGGGGCGCATACCCCAGAATACTTCTGTAGGCTGCGCCCTGGGCTCTGATTTCCTTTCCCTGCCAGCAGACTGTGCCCTCTGTAGGCCGGACATTTCCGGTAATGATATTCATCAGGGTGGATTTGCCCGCTCCGTTGGGCCCCAGCAGTCCGTAAATCCCTTTCTCCAGCGTCAGTGATACCTGCTCAAGAGCAGTCTTATCCTTATATTTTTTTGTAATCTCACGCAGCTCCAGCACTTGTTACCACCCTTCTTTGATCATATGGATTGTCCGATAATTTTCCCTGCCGGCAAAAAGGTCCTCCTGAGTAATCAGCCCATACTGATAACGGGTAATCTCATAGGAGCCGTCTCCATTGGGCGTTGCCTCATAATCATAAATCACCAGCACATCCGAACCCGACACTGCCCGAAATTCCAGCCGCCAGCCCAGACTTTTGTTCACCAGAGAGGAATGAAGAAGCTCTCCTGTGTTCACGTCAATATAAGAAAAAGTACCTTCAAAGGTTTCGTTTTCACATCGAATCTTACTGCCAATTATGTCAAAGAGATAGTAATATTGATCCATCCCCCCGCACAGAACACGCGCTTCGCCAGTGTCCAGATCTACGGCCTTTACACTGTTGTCCACAGCTGTGGATACATACAGCACCCCGCCCTCCGCCACGGCAGAATTCCATTTCCTGTTACTTATGCTGTATACCCGGTTCAGCTGTCCGCTGTTCAGGTCAAGAGTGGCATATACCTCTTCTGAATTCTCATACAGTTCTTTATATTTATCCTCATCATCGTCAAACAGTTCCTCATAGGACACCTCTCTGCCGTAATCCGTTCCTTCCAGTATAAGCTTATTGGCATAGCATCCCTTCACCCACCAGAAAAAAGATTCCTCGAAGTCCATGGAACAGATTTCTCTTTCCTCCATTTTCACCAGATCCAGATAGAGCAGCTGGCGCTCTGAGGAATTATAATAGGTATATGTACCGTTCTTCTCAGTCGTCAGCTTCTTCGTGGCCACATAGATTCCGTTTTCATCTCCCAACACAAAATCCTCCAGCATCAGTCCTGACGTAAAAGTATACACTTTTTCCCGATTCGTCCCATCCAGATTCGACCGATAAAGCACCGCCGGCGCACCGTCGTCACCTGCAGATCCCAGAGTCTCTCCGCCATCTTCCACATAGCTCACGCTGGAGAACGAAGAACCATCATAATCATTGTCCTTGCTCAGCAGATACAACTGGTTCCCATGCACGAACAAAAGTGTGGTGTAACTGGGAAATTCATCATATAAAAGGACGGAAGAGCACTCCACCGTATCATGGCTGCATCCTGCATTGCTGCACAGATAGACCTCCTGCTGGGAGGCAAAATCCATGTACATCAAATGAGAGCCATAATTTCCGTCTGAAAGCTTCTCCGGATGAGCACACAGATAATAATATCCCTCCGCCGTATTGCAGCCTTCCCTGTTAAATCCGGCAAGAGGCCGAAGACCTCCTTCTGATCCGGTACCGCCGTCTGCCGGGGCAGAAATGCCGCTTCCCGTCCCTCCATTTTCTACTGCTCCATCCTCCCCGGCACCATCTGTATTCAACCCCGTGCCGCCATCCGTACCTGACACAATGCCCCCGCTTCCCTGGGCATCCACACTTCCCGGTCCGCCGCAAGCTGTCAGAGAAACCATCATTCCCGCCGCAAGAAATATTGTCAATATTTTTTTCTTCATAAAAAAGACCTCCTTATTTTATTTCTTTTACATCCAACATAAAGAAAATAAAACAAAAAAGTCTATTTTTGGTCAAACTTTCAAAATAATTTTTACTTCCGCTCCATGAGGCTCCCAGTTCGTCAGCTGCAGACTGCCGCCATGCTTTTCGCTGAGCGTACGGCTGATAGCCAGTCCCAGTCCCAGATGCCCTTCCTTCCGTGTGCCGGGAAACCGGTTTTTCCACTCCTTTTCGGACATCTCCTCCGGAAAGCCTTCCCCGTCATCCCTCACCATAATCTCCATTCTTTCTTCCCCTAATATGAAATCCACGGACACCGAATTCCGGGCAAAACGGACGGCATTTTCGAATACATTTTCCAGAATCCGGCTGATTATGCCTGTATCTGCCCGCAGAGTCTGCTCTGGCAGAGAGTCATTTATATGCAGTGTAATCCCGGCCTTATCGGCCATCACCTTCAGATCGTCACAAATTCCTCTCAGAAGCTCTCCGGAAGAAATCTCCTGCCTGACAAGTTCCATGTCCTCCAGCTGGTTCAGCTGCCTCACCGATTCCGTATACCGCTCCAGTCGTTTTGCCGCCGTATTCAGATTGCGGACAACCCTCTCTGCCTTCTCCGGACTCAGCTTTCCTGCCGGCAAATTCATCTGCAGGTATTCTGTGTATCCCTCCACAATGGCAATAGGATTGCGCAGATCATGAGCAATGGAGGCCTGCAGCATCCTGCGCTGTTCCAGCATCTCCCACATGGCCCTGTTATTTTCCGCCAGTTCTCTGCGCATGGTCTCAAAGGATCGACACAATTCTCCCATTTCATCCCTTTTGGGATATTCCAGCGTAAAGTCCAAATTCTGTTCCGCAATCTGCGTTGTAGCATCCGACAACAATTTCAGCGGTAAGGATAATCTCTTTCTGTAAAAATAAAACCCGCAAAACAAAATGCCGCCGACGGATAGTATTCCGGGAACCAACACCTGTGCCGCACCGCTCAGTCGCCAGGCAAGCTTCCGCTTCGGCGTCAGAGTATCATATCCCCGCTCCAGCTTTTGAACGCTATAAGCAATATCCGCAGCTCTTATCCTTCTCACAATATTCCCGCCGTATGCTTCTGTGCCTGAGTCCTGCTCTGTCTCACCCCCATAGAACTCCTCAATGATCTGAAACTGCTTCGTGATTTCTCCGTATTCCAGCAAATAGGAAGAAGTGTTTGTGCTGCCGTCAGGGAGCGTCTCTTCCACGGTCAGATAAACGGCTTCCGGATCCGGCAAAAGCCAATGTCTGAATGCCATACATCCCCAGATGGTCAGTCCGGACAGCAAAACCACCACGCCAAAGACGGAAAAAACAGTAAGGAGAAAAAAAACTCTCAGAGATATGTGTTTCCTTTTCAGCGGTTCCATTTATATCCCACCCCCCAGACTGTCTCGATATAATCATGTCCCGTGGCTTCTCTCAGCTTTCCCCGTATTCTCCGGATATGTTCCTTGATGACACTGCTGTCTCCATCGGCATCAAAGCCCCAGACAGCTTCGTAAATATGTTCTCTGTCAAATACCTGTCCCGCATTTGTCATGAGAAATTCAATAAGGTCAAATTCTCTTCTGGAAAAGGGAATCTCCTCTCCTCTGCAACATACCATCCGTTCCGACAGATTGACGATCAGTCCATCCGCGGTGAGCACGGAAGGCCTGTTCCTGTTCCTCTCATCCCTGCGCAGATGGGCCGCCACCCGGGCCGACAGTTCGTTCAGACTGAAAGGTTTAGTAATATAATCATCTCCTCCATGCTGCAGACCGTTTATTTTGTCCTGCTCCGTAACCCGGGCCGTCACAAAAAGAATGGGACAGACTACATGGTCACGTATGCTCCTGCATAGCTCCAATCCATCCATCCCTGGCATATTGATATCCAGTATAATCAAATCAGGCTGCTTCTGCAGCAGTCTGATCGCCTCCACCGCACTGTTTGCAGCCAAAGTCTCATAGCCGCAGTCCCGCAGGTGATCTTCCAGAAGTTCCGTCATCATTTTTTCATCGTCCACAATCAATATCTTATGTGTCATTTTTATCCTGTCTTTTCTCTCTTTTTCTGTCTGCGGCGGCATTCTCTCCGCCTGTCATCCCGTCAGAAATCACTGAAAAATATCAACAGCTTATTTCGTGCAGCTTCAATACTGCCAGGCCGGAGCCTTTCTACAGCTTCTGACTGAAAATATTTTTATAGCCCTCCCCGTAAATTTCCGTGGCGCTGGTGATAATCATAAAAGCATCCGGGTCTTCCTGACGGACAACTTCTTCCGCCTTGGGAAATAAATATTTCTTCACCACGCACAGAATGACTTTCTTGTCCTTACCGCTGTAAGCACCGTTTCCGTAGATATAGGTGGCGCCGATATCCAGCTCCTCCAGAATTCGTCCGGCAATGCGATCATGCCTGTCACTGATGATAAAGAGCATCTTCGCACCGTCACGGCCATATAATACCACATCCAGCAGCAGAGAATTCACCAGCACCACCAGACCGGCATACAGTGCCGTATCAATATCCTGGAATACAAAGGCAGATGCCGTCACAATAATCGCATCTGTCAACAGAAACAACACGCCGGTCTTCAAATGCGGGAATTTCAGCCGCAGCAGCTTCACAATGATATCCGTTCCACCGGAAGTGGCGCCAGCCTTGAAAATCAGCCCAAGTCCCAAGGCCATCAGCGCTCCTCCTACCAAAGCTGCCAGCAGAGGATCTGCGGTCACCGCTCCTAAAGGTGCCAGCAAATTGGTAAAACAAGAGCTGAGCGCCGTACAGTAGAGAGTTGACAAAATGAACTTCCAGCCGAACTTCCAGGTACCCAAAAGCAGAATCGGTATATTGACGGCAAACATCCAGGTACCCGTCTCCAGCCCCGTAATCCGATTCAGAATAATGGCAATACCCGTGACACCTCCCGGAGCAAGGGAATTCGGGTCAAGGAACATGCTGACAGCAACCGCATATATGCCCGCAGCCAGTGTTATCATCAGGTAATCTACAATTCTTCGTCTTAGTGTTTTCTTTTCTCCAAACCCTGATTCCTTTTTCTGTTCCCTGACCTGTTTCTCCATACCAGAATATTTATATCTCCTCTCCAACTGCTATGTAAAAAATCAGATGCTCGTAGTCACCTGTTTCGGGCTGTAGCCTTCTTTTTCCAAAGCTTCCACAATTCGGTTCTTGTGGTCTGTTCCAAATGCTTCCATAGTAATGCGCAGTTCCACAGCCGCATTTCTGTTGATGGTGACAAACTGATTATGCTCCAGCTTGACAACATTGCCGGACACTTCTGCAATAATACCGGAAACTTTATGCAGTTCACCCGGTTTATCCGGCAAAAGGATGGATATGGTAAAAATTCTGTCCCGCATGATCAATCCCTGCTGTACCACCGAAGACATAATGGTCACATCCATATTGCCTCCGCTTAAGATAGACACTACCTTTTTCCCCTTTACATCCAGATGCTTCAATGCCGCCACAGCCAACAGCCCAGAATTTTCCACGACTATCTTATGATTTTCCACCATGTCAAGAAAGGCGACCACCAGCTCCGCGTCCTCCACAGTAATAATGTCGTCCAGAGTCTTCTGAAGATAAGGAAACAGCTTACTTCCAGGAGTCTTAACCGCTGTTCCATCCGCAATCGTGTTAACCTTCGGCAGAGTCACCACCTTCCCTTCTGCAAGGGACTTCTGCATACAGTTTGCCCCTGCCGGCTCCACTCCAATCACCTTAATCTTCGGATTCAGCATTTTCGCCAGAGCAGACACGCCTGTGGCCAGACCGCCGCCTCCGACAGGCACCAGAATATAATCTACCAGCGGCAGTTCCTTCACAATCTCCATGGCAACGGTTCCCTGTCCGGTAGCCACTGTCAAATCATCAAAAGGATGAATAAATGTATATCCATTCTCTTCCGCCAGCTCATACGCCTTCGCACATGCTTCATCATATACGTCTCCGTACAGCACCACCTCAGCTCCGTAGCTCTTGGTGCGGTTCACCTTGATTAACGGTGTGGTGGTAGGCATTACGATGACAGCTTTCACGCCGTAGGCTTTGGCCGCATAGGCAACTCCCTGCGCATGGTTACCTGCAGATGCCGTAATCAGTCCTCTCCCCCGTTCTTCCTCGGTAAGGGTGCTGATTTTATAATATGCGCCGCGAAGCTTATAAGCGCCTGTCAACTGCATGTTTTCAGGCTTTAGATACACTTTATTTCCTGTCTTGGCACTGAGATATTCGCTGAACACCAGCTTTGTCTCCAGAATTACCCGTTTTACAATCTCCGAAGCCTCCTCGAATTTCTCCAGGGAAAGGCCTTCTGCCTCTTTGTTATATTCTTCTGTCATCCTGTTTTCTCCTTATTTATAGTCGCTGCGCGACGGCACTAAAGTCCGAAGTCCCTTCGGCACACCCTTCCTGAGCGCAAATTTCATCCGTAAGT
>CAJUQT010000009.1:0-22780 GCA_910588225.1 uncultured Acetatifactor sp. | reverse complement strand
AAAGTCCGAAGTCCCTTCGGCACACCCTTCCTGAGCGCAAATTTCATCCGTAAGTACACGTATGAAATTTCCTCTCCTGTGCCTTCCTGACTTCGGTTGTGTCGCTGCGCGACGGCACTAAAGTCCGAAGTCCCTTCGGCACACCCTTCCTGAGCGCAAATTTCATCCGTAAGTGCACATATGAAATTTCCTCTCATACATCCTGCCGCACGTCAAACAGCGCGTTTACAAATTCATCCGAGTCAAATTTCTGCAGATCATCGATAGTTTCGCCCACGCCGATGTATTTTACCGGAACCCTCAATTCGGACTGAATAGCCACAGCGATACCTCCTTTTGCCGTTCCGTCCATTTTAGTGAGAATAATACCCGTCAGATCCGCCACCTCCCCAAATTCCCTGGCCTGAACCAGGGCGTTCTGCCCTGTGGTTCCGTCCAGCACAATCAGATTCTCTCTGTGGGCATCCGGGAATTCTCTCTCCACTATACGGTTCATTTTGCGGAGTTCTTCCATCAGATTTTTTTTGTTATGGAGCCGTCCCGCAGTGTCAATCAGGAGCACATCCACCCCTCTGGCTTTGGCCGCGCTGACCGCGTCAAAGACAACGCTGGCCGGATCCGCTCCTTCGCTGCCGCCTACCACTGGTACATCCGCTCTCCTTGCCCACTCTGCCAGCTGATCACCGGCAGCCGCCCGAAAGGTATCTGCGGCGGCAATCAGCACTTTTCTGCCGTCATCCTTAAGCTTTCCCGCAAGCTTTCCCACAGATGTGGTCTTTCCCACCCCGTTGACACCGATGACCATAATCACCGACTGCTTCTTCTCGAAATCATAAGCATTTTCTCCCACCCGCATCTGCTCCTTGATTCCCTCTATCAGCAGCTGCTTGCACTCCTGGGGTTCTCTGATATGTTTCTCCTTTATCTGGGCCTTCAGGCGACTTACAATTTCCATGGTAGCGTTTACACCGATATCGCCCATGATCAGTATTTCTTCCAGTTCCTCATAGAATTCGTCATCAATGGCCGAAAAACCGCTGAACAGGGAATCGATTCCCCTGACAATATTATTTCTTGTCTTAGCCAGTCCTTCTTTTAACCTGGTAAAAAAACCTTTCTTCTCTTCTCCCATCTTGTCATCCCTTCCGCCGATTTATTCTGATTTTGCAGCCATCCCCTTTTTCCGCGTGATATCTATTCATGCCCACGCAGTCAAGCTTATTCCAGCTCCTTGTCAATCAGGCTCACGCTCACCAAAGTGGAAACACCTTTTTCCTGCATGGTAATTCCATAGAGCCGATCTACCTGTTCCATGGTACCTCTTCTGTGTGTAATCACTATGAACTGTGTGTTTCTTGTCAACTTGTGCAGATACTTGGCAAATCTTCCCACATTAGAATCGTCCAGGGCCGCTTCAATCTCATCCAGCAGACAGAAAGGAGAAGGTTTTAGATTCTGAATGGCAAAAAGCAGCGAAATGGCTGTCAGTGCTTTCTCACCTCCCGACAGCTGCATCATGTTCTGCAGCTTCTTTCCCGGAGGCTGAGCGATAATGCGGATCCCTGCCTCCAGAATATCTTCCTCTTCAATCAGCTCCAATGTACCTTTTCCGCCTCCGAACAGCTCCTTGAACACTTTGTCAAATTCCCTGCCGATTTCCGCAAATTTTTCTGCAAACTGCTTTCTCATGGCACTGTCCAGCTCTTCTATAATTCCTTCCAACGTTTTCTCCGCTTCCACCAGATCATCTCTCTGAGTGGTCATAAAGGTAAAACGTTCCATGAGATTTTTATAATCCTCAATGGCATTTACATTAACATCTCCCAGCTTCTTAATCTGGTCCCGCAGAGCGGCTATCTCCTTCTTCATTGCGGACAGATCTGTCATGGCTTCATTCCGGAGAGCCGCCGCATCACTTAATGTTATCTCATATTCGTCCCACATATAGTTAATCTGGGATTCCAGAGACTCCTCCATTCTCTCCTTCTGGGCATTCAGACGGTAGGTTTCCTTATCCAGCGCAGCCCTTTTCTCAGACAGCTCTTCCCGTCTGGCAAAAAAAGTTTTCTGCCTTTCTGTCAGTTCTTCCCGTCTGGCCATATCTTCCTTCAATTTACTTTCAGACTCGCTCTGTGCCGCAAAGGAAGCATTGATAGTCTTCTCAATCTCACAGATATTAGTCTGCCTGCGTTCCATCTCCTGCCGGTTTTCTTCCAGTGCCTGAAGGATTTCCGCAAGTTCTCCCCGGAATCTTTCAATTTCTCCCAAAATACGTTCCACATTACTCTGCTTAAAGCCCAGAGTCTGACGCATTTTTTCCACCTTCAAATCCCACTCGGAAACAAGTGCCGCCGCTTCCGACTCTGTCTTTCGCCGTTCTTCCAGCTCCTGTCCCAGGGCTGCAATCTGCTCCTGAACGCGTTTTTCCTGTTCCTCACTGGAGGAAAGTTCCTCCCTGATCGTCTCCCTGTCTCTCTTGATTTCCCTGATTTTCTCTTCGATTTCCTTCTCTTCCTGCCTCAGGGACGCGGCGCTCTCCACTTCTTCCTCCATACGTTCTCTGGCCTGGGCAATGTTAAGTCTGGCGGTATTCTGTTCTATGGACTTGCGCTGTATCTCACCCTTTATCGCCTCCAGATCCACCCGCAGTCTGGTCCGCCTGGCCTTCGTCTGCTCAATCTCCTGCTCGATCTCCGCAATGGAAGCCTGCAGCTTTTTCACTTTTCCGTTCAGCTCGTCGATTTCCCGCCTTCTGCCCAGCAGATTGCTGTTATTTTTGTAAGCGCCTCCGCTGATGGCACCGCCCGGAACCAAAAGCTCACCTTCCAGGGTAACTATGCGGATACTGTGATTATATTTTCCGGCCAGCTTCACCGCATTGTCCACATCATCTACCACAACAATGCGTCCCAGAAGTGAGCCTGCCACATCCCGGTATCTTTCTTCAATCTTCACCAGCGTATCCGCCGTTCCGATTACGCCTTTTTCGGCAAGCACGTTCTCATTCTTGAATTTTTGGGGGTTTCGAATGCTTGTCAGCGGCAGAAAAGTGGCTCTGCCCAGTTTATTGGTCTTCAGATAAGCAATCATCTGCTTGGCAGATTCTTCATTATCAGTGACAATGTTCTGAATATTCCCGCCCAGGGCCGTCTCAATGGCAGTCTCATATTTCTTCTCTGCCTGAATGATATCTGCCACAACTCCGATAATGCCCCGGTTCTTTTCCTTCTGCTCCATCACCTTTTTGACGCTGCCGCCATACCCCTCGTAACGCTCGGCCAGATTGGACAGTGCCTCCAGCCTGGACTTTTCCATATGATACGAGCTCTGGACTTCTTTCAGTCTCTCATCCCTTTTGGTCAATGTCTCCCGGAACGTGCCAAGCTCCTGCTCCACATTTTTTTCCTGACCATTCAACGTGCGGATTTCCTCTGTAATTGCTGCAAATTCCGTCTCCAGGTTCTTTATTGTCTCCTCTCTGGCCGCCTCGTCAGATTTATGCCGCAGCAGTCTGGAATTCAGCTCTGCTCTCCTGATATTCACCTGCTCCATCATGGTATCCAGACGTTCCATCCGCGATTTGATGGTAGCCCTCTGATTCAGTTCTCCGATAATGGTATTCTTCCCGGCTTCCATGCCGGCATTCAATTGTGCGATTTTTTTCTGTATTTCTTCCAGAGTCCCCCTGGCTGCAGCTGCTTTTTCATGAATTTCCTGCATCTGCGCATCTGTTTCTTCTTTTTCCTTAAGTATAGCAGCTTTGTCCTGTTCTCTGGCGGTGATTTCTTCCTGCAGGGTCTCTCTGCGGCTGTTCAGATGAGCTTCACTGCCCCTGGCGGAATTGATCTGTTCCTTCAGGACGTTCATCTCTCCCTCCAGTCTGCCTCTGGTGAGACCGGCATCCGTAACAGTACTTCTGGCTTCCTCAATAGCAGTCTCCAGTCCCTCGATTTCTTCCTGAATCCGGCCGTATTCTTCCTTAATCCCTTCGTAAGCCTCATTCGTCTCAGAAAGTTCGGTGCTTGCCGTCCCATATTTTTCTTCCACGGACCGCAGCTGTTCCCGGAGTCTTGCATTTTCCAGAAGGAAGGTATTTACATCCAGGTTCTTCAGCTCTTCCCGTTTACGCAGATAAATTCTGGCCGTCTCGGACTGGCGCTCCAGAGGACCGATCTGTTTCTCCAGCTCCGAGAGAATGTCGTTTACCCGGACCAGATTCTGTTTCTCATTCTCCAGCTTTACCTGAGCTGCCGCCTTTCTGCGCTTGAATTTTACAATACCTGCCGCCTCGTCGAAAAGCTCTCTCCGCTCCTCCGGCTTGCCGCTTAAGATTTTGTCAATCTGTCCCTGCCCGATAATAGAATACCCTTCCTTGCCGATTCCCGTATCATAGAACAGTTCATTCACATCCTTCAGTCTGCATGGACTTCCGTTAATCAGATATTCACTTTCTCCGGAACGGTAAATACGCCTTGCCACCGTCACTTCGTCAAAATCGATGGCCAGCTGATGATCCGCATTGTCCAATGTAATGGACACATATGCATAGCTCAACGGTTTTCTATTCTCCGTACCCGAGAAAATGACATCCTGCATGCTGGCTCCACGCAGCTGTTTGACACGCTGTTCTCCCAGGACCCAGCGGACTGCATCCGCCACATTACTCTTTCCGCTTCCGTTGGGACCCACAATTCCCGTTATCCCATTGTGGAACTGAAAATTGATTTTATTGGCAAAGGACTTAAAGCCCTGCACCTCAATGCTCTTTAAATACATTTCCTCTCCCTCAGAAACAACAGCGCATTATACGCCGCCTGCTGCTCCGCCGCTTTTTTTGTCTTTCCCTCTCCAGTACCAAGAGTTTCTCCCTCCATGCATACCAGCACATGAAATATTTTATCATGTTCCGGTCCGCTCTCCGACAGCAGCTCATAGCTGAATTCTTTCTTCAGTCTGCCCTGTATCAGCTCCTGCAGGTTACTCTTGCTGTCATAGAACAACTGCTTATCCTCCAAATCGGACAAAATAAAGCGATTGATAAATGTCCTTGCCGGCTCCATACCGCCGTCCAGAAAAATTGCGCCAATCAATGCTTCCATCACATCGGAAGTCAGGCTGTCACGCCTGCGGCCTCCGGTATTCTCTTCTCCCTTTCCCAGCAGCATAAACTCTCCAAGCTCCAAATCCTTTGCACAGAAAGCCAGCGCAGGTTCACAAACCATGGAAGCACGCATTTTGGTCAGTTCCCCCTCCGACATTTCATCATATTCATGGTATAAAAATTCGCTGGTAACCACTTCGAGCACTGCATCTCCCAGGAATTCCAGCCGTTCGTAATTTTTCCCTTTGCGGATCTTCTGTTCATTGGTAAAGGAACTGTGGGTCAAAGCCTGCTTCAGCAGCGCATGGTCATGAAAATGATACCCGATTCGTTCTTCCAATATCTCCATGGTATAACCATCTAACATATTTATCTTCTTCCTTTTTACATTGTAGCATTCAGATTGGAATCGACTAAACGCAAATGAGCAGTCGCATAGCGGACTGCTCTTATTATAGTCCATATGACTGAGCGTATTTAGGGTAACGCACTTTTGATTAATTCCACTGCTTCTTCCACAGTGCTGATCTTTTCCGCCTTTTCAGCAGGAATATCAATGTTGAATTCCTCTTCGATTCCCGATACAATCTGGAACACATCCAGTGAATCGGCACCCAGATCATCTACAAAAGTAGACTCCATGGTAATCTCATCAGGATCCAAATTCAACACCTCCGCAATAATTTTCTTCAGCTTTTCGAATTCCATACGATTACCTCCTTTCCTTAATCCTCAAGAACCATCTGCTCTTTGATTTTTTGATTTATTTTCTGTTCCTTAAATGCAATACATTGCAAAACAGAATTTCGAATTTCAATGGCCTTGCTGCTTCCATGGGTTTTAACCACCAGTCCATTCAAACCCAGCAGCGGCGCTCCGCCGTATTCCTCCGTGCTGAATCCCTTCAGCGTCTGTTTCAAAGCAGGCTTCACCAGCAGCGCTCCCATCTTGCTTCTCAGACTGCTCATCATCCCGGCCTTAATCTTCTGAATCAGGGCCCCGCTGACTCCCTCCAGCATCTTCAGTACCACATTCCCCACAAAAGCTTCACAGACCAGCACGTCCGCCGCTCCCATGGGAATATCCCTGGCCTCCACGTTACCTACGAAGTTGATTTCCGGGCTGTTCTTCAAAAGAGGATAGGCTTCTTTCGTCAGCGCGTTTCCCTTCTCTTCCTCCGCGCCGATATTCACCAGTCCCACTCTCGGATTCTGAATGCCGATTACACTTTCCATATAAACAGATCCCATTTTGGCAAACTGCAAAAGCTGAGAAGGCCTGGCGTCCACATTTGCTCCACAGTCCAACAGGAGACTGACTCCGCTGATATGCGGAATCACAGGGGCAAGAGGCGGCCTCTCCACACCCTTGATCCGGCCTACAATCACCTGACCGCCTACCAGCACCGCTCCGGTACTCCCCGCGGAGACAAAAGCGTCACACTCTCCGTTCTTAACCATATACATGGATTTTACAATAGAAGATTCTTTCTTTCTGCGAATTGCCATTACCGGAGGTTCTCCGGTCTCAATAACCTCCTCCGCATGAACAATTTCCACCTGCTCCGGGGGATAAGTATATTTGCTCAGCTCTTCTTTTACCACAGGCTCCCGGCCTACCAGAAATACCTTTACTCTCTTGTCGGCATTTACCGCGTCTACCGCACCTTTGACGACTTCCCCAGGCGCATTGTCTCCGCCCATGGCGTCCACCGCCACATTTACCATCTCAGCCATCGTTTTTCCTTCCGTGATCGGACTTCCTTTCAGTTGTTTACAGGCATTTTCCATTTCATATTTTACTATAATAGAATCTGAAATAAAAATCAAGAATTTTTTCACATAAGAAAAGGGCGTCCTTCAGAACGCCCCTGCTCACTGCCGGCATCTAAATATCGTCCGCATATCCACTATGCAATGCACAAACGATCCTGTCCTCAGTCAACACTTATAACCTGCTTCTTGTTGTAAGATCCGCAGGCCTTGCACACTCTGTGCGGTACCATAAGCACACCGCATCTGCTGCACTTTACCAGAGTGGGAGCACTCATTTTCCAGTTTGCTCTCCTCTTATCCCTTCTGCTTTTGGAAGATTTATTCTTAGGACAAATAGACATTGTTACACCTCCTTATTCTTGAAAATATCTTGTATCACTGCCATGCGGGGATCCGGAACAAATGTATCACATCCGCAGTCCCTCATATTCAGATTCTGTCCGCATACAGGACATATTCCTTTGCAGTCCTCTCTGCATAGAATCTTCACAGGCCAGTTAATCAAAATCTCATTGTGTACAAAGGCTTCCGTGTCCAGATAATATCCATCCGTCAGTTTTACTTCATCCTCTGTCTCCTCCGGCGTCCTCCCCGGAGCCAGAGCCATATGAGTAAACTCCAGCCTCAAAGTCACAGGCACATCCGTCAGACATCTGTCACATTTTGCCTGAAAAGACAGCTCCACACTTCCTTCCACCCTCGCTCTGCCGAAACCCGCATTCGTAATACTCAATAATATGGGCATCCTGGAAATAATCTCATACTTTCCCATCCTGCTCTCGAAACAGGTCATCTCAAGAGGAATTTCCTTTTTCAGCTGCATCCCCTCGGATGTCAGTACATCAGATAAATTTACCAGCATAGCGACTCCTGCATTCAATGGTACAAAGATATCTCAGCAAAACATAATTCTACGGACGTAATCTGCTTCACACACCGTTTCATTATAATCTGGTTCATATGCTTTGTCAATATCTTTTCCCATGATTTTCTAATCTTATTTTCTGTTCATTTGTAACAGTTCAGACACCCCGACCGCGAAGTCAAAATTGCGTTCCTATGCAATTTTGCGAGACTTTCTGGCACCAAAACGCATTTCCTTTGCGTTTTGTGTGCATCCTCGTAACAGTTCAGTGCCCTGTCTGAACTGTTACGTTCATTTTCTGCCATAACAGCCCTGATACTTTCCGGAAATGTCACTTTCCCTCTGCCATCTGCAGCTGGGCTGTCACCAGTCCGTAATAGATTCCCTTCTTCTCCAGCAGTTCGTTGTGCGTGCCGATCTCGGCGACACCATGTCTGTCGATCACCACAAGCCGGTCAGCATTGCGCAGGGTGGAAAGCCGATGGGCTATGGCAAACGTCGTCCTGCCCTTCACAAGCCGGTCCAGGGCCTGCTGTATCAGGAACTCACTCTCCGTATCCAGCGCCGATGTGGCTTCATCCAGAATCAGCAGCCTCGGATTGTTCAGGATTGCCCTGGCAATGGCAATTCTCTGGCGCTCGCCGCCGGAAAGGTTATAGCCGTGCTCACCTACATAGGTATTATAGCCGTCCGGGGTCTTACAGATAAAGTCATGGGCATTGGCCGCTTTCGCCGCCTGGATTACCTCCGCAAGGGAGGCATCCTGCCTTGCAAACCGGATATTGGCAAGAATGCTGCCCGAGAACAGGAAAGTCTCCTGAAGCACCACGCCAAGCTGAGAATGCAGACTCTCTGTCTTCACCTTCCGGATATCCTCGCCGTCTATGGTAATCTTTCCCTGGTCCACATCATACAGTCTCATAATCAGATTGATCAACGTGGATTTTCCAGTGCCGGAAGCGCCCACCAGGCCAATCATCTCCCCGGGACTCACCTGAAAGCTGATATTTTCCAGTACCGGCTCATAAGTGTGGTAGCCGAAAGAGACATTCTCAAAGGTAAACGCACCTTCAATGGAAAATTCCCGGCTGTCCTCACTGTCCGCAATCACAGGCTCTTCGTCCAGCACATCATAAATCCGATTCAGACTGGTAATCATCTGCATGACCATTCTGGGCATATGTGTCATCCAGCTCAAAGGCCCGAACAGATATCCGCAATAGGTGATAAACTGTACCAGCTCACCCAGCGTCATCCTGCCGTTCAGCACGTCCATGCCGCCGAAATAGACGGCAATATAGGAACCCGCCCCCAGCAGAAAGGTGAGAATAGGGAAAAAGACCGCCCAGAAGATTTCGTTCTTTTTATTAATAGCGGCAAACTCTTCCGTCTTTTTCTGAAAGCGTGCCGCTTCCTTCTCCTCCTTACCAAAAGATTTGACCACCCGCATTCCGGAGATAATATCCTGCAAGTTGCTGGCCAAATCATCCGCTTTCAGCCACTGCCTGTGAAAGATACTGCGGATATGGTGCCAGAAAGCCTTGGTGACTATAAAAACAATTACCACGAACACGAGTGAAAGCAGGGTCATTTTCCAGCTGATCATAAACATCACAATCAAAGACACTGTCATGGTCAGCAGAGTGGAAAACATCTCGCCGAATACCTCTTCCATAAACCTGCGTATCTGATTGGTATCCTGAGACACACGGTTCAGCAGCTCCCCCGGCTTCCGATTGTTGATAAAAGAAAGAGACAGGGTCTGTATCTTGTAATACAGGCTGCGCCTCATGGACATGCTCAGGGACGTACCCAGGGACATACAGTGCCAGTATCTGTACACTTCCAGCAGAATACGGGCCACCAGCATGGAAAACGTGATACCCACAAAAATCCACAGTGCTCTCCAGCTGCCGTTTCCCGTCCCCAGCACACCGTCGATAAACTGCCGCTGAATCAACGGCGTAACCAGATCCACAATAGTAATCAGTACCATAATCAGGGAAATCAGCAGCAGCTTACCCACATACTCGCCACAAAGAGACATAAACTTTTTTAAAATTTCCGCTTTCCCCTCACAATAGGGACATTTTCTGGTGCCCGGAAGCGCACGGCCGCATTTCTCACAATATTTTTCATATTCCAGACTGACTATTCTTTCCGGTGTCCCTCCGTTTCGTCTGGCTGTGAGAATTGCCTGCGCTCCCCGGACCGCATATGCGGCACGGACAATATGACGCATGGAGAAACGCGCCGCACAGACAGACAGTCCGTCCTTCTTCACTACAATGACAATCCCGCTGTGTACCTGATGTTCACATTTGATTTTCTCACAGTCATCCAGAAAAAAGGAGGCGCTCACCTTCTCATTTTCCAGCACAAGAAAGCGTTCCTGAGTCACCACAAGCCAGATTTGGTCCGCGTATTGTTCCCTTACCCGCAGCTTTCCGCCATCATAATCCAGGTCTGCGGGCACACAGTACTGCGGCTCCTCTCCGGGCTTCAGCTCCAGAGCGGACCTCTGACTGTCACTCAAAGTATATAATAATTTCATAAATTTCCAACCCTTTCACCCATATAAACTAAATAAAGAGATCCAGCTTTTTCCTCTCCATCACACTCAGCTGGTAGAAATCCGGTATCTCATAACGGTTCCCGTCGATATCCGTCACCAGCAGTCTGGAATCACTTAAGTGAATCACCGCGTCGCCGCTCATCTGCGTGGTAAAACGGCAGGCTCCGAAGGTTGTCATCACATTCCAGTAAGCATGCCCGTACTCATCCTTCACATCCATCACTTTGGTGATGGCCGGCATAAAGTAACGCAGCTTAATCTGCTCCCGAAGCATTTCCTGCTGCTCTTTCGGAAGCTGTGACAGCTTCTCAATCATACCGATCTCCTTCGCCTTCTCGTCCGCCTCCCGGATGGAAATGAATTCCTCCGGATTGGTCAGCGGAAACGTCAGATAGACTCCCACTCTGTCATATTCTTTCTCCTTTGTCTTCAAAGAGACGAATCCGCCTGCCGTTCTTGCAAACTGCGCGTTTTCTCCGGTGAGAAAACGCATCTCCAGAAGTTCCTCCGATTCCTTCCGCAGAGCCTCTTCGTCAAAATCCTCCAGGTCCAGTAAACTGGTCCTTGTATTTTCCTGTCCCTCCATCTATCTTTCACACCTTTCCATAATCATCATTTTCAGCTCCTGTTCTACTCAATTCCACGCATGGCAAGCGCTTTTGTCTGCAGCTCGCTCAGTTTGAAATACGTCCCCTTCTGCGCCAGCAGTTCTTCATGGGTCCCCGATTCTGTCAGCCTGCCGTCGTCCAGCACAATCAGATGTGTGGCGTTGCGCAGAGTTGAAAGTCTGTGGGCTATGGACAAAACCGTTCTGCCTTTCTCCAGCTTCTCCAGGGATTTCTGAATAGCAAGCTCCGTCTCCGTATCCACCGCGGAAGTGGCCTCGTCCAGTATCAAAATCTTAGGGTCTGCCAGAATCGCTCTGGCAATGGAAATTCTCTGCTTTTCTCCCCCTGACAGCGCACGGCTGGAAGAGCCCAGCAGCGTGTCATATCCCTCCGGCATCTTGCAGATAAAATCATGGGCGTTTGCCTGGACGGCAGCCCTGATGATTTCCTCCCGGGTGGCCTCCGGCCGTGCATAGGCGATATTCTCCGCCACAGTCCCCATAAAGATGTACGTCTCCTGAGACACCATGGCTACATTTTTACGCAGTTCACGGAATCCATACTGTTTTACATTGACACCGTCCACCAGCACTTCCCCTTCCTGGGTGTCATAGAGCCTGGATATCAGATTCACCAGAGTGGACTTTCCCGCTCCGGAACGTCCCACAATGCCGAACACTTCGCCTGCCTGTACATGAAAACTGATATTTTTCAGAATGGGCTTATTGGCTTCGTACCCGAAGGTCACATCCTTCAGCTCGATTTCGCCTCTCAGTTTCTCAGGTCTCAGGGGATTGGGCATTTCCTTCACTTCCGGCACCGCATCAATGATCTCAAACATACGCTGTGCCGAATTCATGCACTGGGTATACCAGCGGATAATTCTGGACATGAATTCCAGCGGCCCTCTCAGCTGCCCCACATAGCCGGAAAAGGTCAGCAGCATACCAAGCTCGATATCGGATCCTCCGATAATCATGGCACCGCCCACAGCCCACACCAGAAAGCTGATGGCGTCCTCCACGGAACAATACAGCGCAAAAAATTTATTGTCATAGCGGACCAGATCCATCTCCGCTGTCTTCACCTTTCCGTTGTTTTTGGCAAACCGGGTCATCTCCTGTTCCTGCTGTCCAAATGCCTTGACCACCCGGGCTCCTGTAAAGTTCTCATTCATCTGCCCCTTAAGCCGGCGGTTGGCTCTGTGCCTTTTGCCGTAATAGTGCCACAGATATGGTATCATGCGATAACTGATAACCACCAGCACAGGCATCAGAATCACGGAAACCAGCGCCAGCAGCGGATTCAGCAAGAACATAATCACCGCCGTGGCCAGAATAGTCCCCGCATTGATGAAAAAGTAAGGAATTCCGTCTATAAAAAAGACTGCTATTTCTTCCGCATCATCCGATACCCTGGTCATCAGACCGCCGGTCTGTCTCTTGGAATAGAAACTGATAGACAGCCGCCCCATAGAACCGAATACCTGACTTTTCAGCGTCGCCACCACTTCCGGCGCAATCTTTGCCGTCAGAACTCCCTGCAGAATCCCCAATCCCTGAAGCAGCACTTTTGTCGCTATCATGGCAAGCACCAGCCCGGTAAGCGCCGTCATAAAGCGTCCTGCCGGAATATGCAAAAACGCCAGAAACGTCTCGTCCTTTGCCAAAATTCTGTCATAGAGAATCGTGCCGCTTAAATACGGCCACACCAGATTCAGCGCCGCTGTCCCAAGATAACAGAGCATCATCACCACAAGACATTTTTTGTAAGGTTTGAAATACGATAGAACCCGAAACAAAATGGATTTTTTATCCATACATTTGGGACAGATTTTCCGCTCCTGATCAGGATAAAGCATACCACACTTAGGACAGCATTCCTTTCCCTTCTGTATATTCAGATCCTCTTCCGATATCTCTTCTCCTTTTTTCAGCTTCTGCACCAGACTGCAGACCTTTAAAAAGGATTCCATTCTGGTATTGGAAAAATGGCAGAGATTCCGCTCCACACCGTCAATTTCCCCCAGAAGCACACCTGTGGAAACCTGCCGGATTACCTCTGTCTTCCCCACTTTCTGCAGCTCAAATATCTGCAGTGCCGGCTCCTGTGCCAGAGCCGCCCGTTCTCTGGAAAGCGATTCCTTTGCCGCCGTCCTTCCCTCCGTAATCTGCCAGCCTCCATAACCGCCGAAGCGATACTCTTCCTTTTCCCGGTAGGGATAGGCCGCCAGCACCAGCTTTTCCGCCGTCAGCGCCACAATGGTATCCGCAAACCGATACTCACTGTCAAAGTCAGCCATGGCGGCGAAAATAATTTCCTCTTTGGAAATTCCGTATTTCGCTGCTACGCTGACAAAACTTTTTGGTAAATTCATTATTTCACACCCCCCGCCCGCATTTGCGGACTTTCATTCCAATGCTTCGTTTTTAACGACTCAATCCTCTCCCCGTACCCATAACGATAAAAAAACCATGACTCCTGCAGGCAGACAGTCATGGTTCACTTCATCACTTTATGTTGGCAGCATGAAAAACCTGCCGATGAACTAACTCAATCTACGGTACTGGGAGGCGCTATAAAGTCGATCTTGAATTGTAATTCCCTGTTTTCCAGTCTGATCTTCATCTTTCTGCCTCCTTTCCTTCTTCTTTTTAAATGACCTTTTCCAGTATACTCATATTCACAGAAGAATGTCAACCCCTTTTTCCTAAAAATTTACAAATCTGACTGTTCAAAGCCGAACCCCTTTGCAATTTTTTCATACATTATGATAAAAGCAAAAAGGAAGAAAGTCCGAAAAAGCCGGACTTAAAGGATATATACATGCAAAGTATCCTGGAGTTAAAAAATATCGGCTATTCCTATCACAGTCTCCACGGGGAGACCAGGGCTTTGAAAAATATTTCCTTCGGTGTCCGGGAAGGCGAATTTGTGGCCATTGTAGGGCCCAGCGGATGTGGAAAGTCCACACTGCTCTCCATTATTGCCGGCCTCCTGGAGCCGGAGGAGGGCACCATCATTGTAAACAATCCTGATGGTACCCTGCACTATCCGAAGATTGGTTACATGCTCCAGAGAGATCATCTCTTTGAGTGGCGCAGCGTCTACCGCAATGTAATTCTCGGCCTGGAGCTGAATCACTGTGTGACCAGGGAGCGTCTGGAAGCGGTGGAACGTCTTCTGGCAGACTATGGGCTTGACAAGTTTCGAGATAAACGGCCCAGTGAGCTGTCCGGCGGAATGAAGCAACGTGCCGCCCTGATCCGCACCCTGGCTCTGGAGCCTCAGCTTCTGCTTCTGGATGAGCCCTTCAGCGCGTTGGACTATCAGACAAGACTGTTCGTATCCGCAGACATCTGCCGCTTAATCAGAGCCGCCGGAAAGACCATGATCATCATAACACACGATTTATCGGAGGCCATCAGTCTGGCGGACAGAATTATTGTCCTGTCCGGCCGTCCCGCCGTCGTCAAAAACGAAGTGTCCGTAAATCTGACTCTCGCGGATGCCTCTCCTCTGGCCGCCAGAAATGCTCCCGAGTTCCAACAGTATTTTAACCTGCTATGGGAGGACCTGACACATGAAAAATGAACGGAAAAATAAGAAAAAGTCCGGCGCTGAACTGACCAGACAGGAACAATTCGTCAGGCAGCACAGAAGACATCATCATGAAATTGCATCCTGGAGAACTGTGATTTTCGTATTCTTTCTGATTCTCTGGGAAATCAGCGCAGACAGGAAATGGATTGACAGCTTTTTCTTCTCCAGTCCCAGCCGGGTGCTGCGCTGCTTTGCCGAACAGTTAAAAGGCAATTCCCTGCTCTCCCACATCGGTGTCACCCTTTTTGAGACACTTTTCAGCTTTCTGCTGGTATTGCTTTTCAGCCTTCTGGTGTCCACACTTCTGTGGTATTCCAGAAAGCTGTCGGAGATTCTGGAACCCTACCTGGTGGTATTGAACAGCCTGCCCAAATCCGCACTGGCGCCTCTGTTCATCGTATGGCTCGGCACCGGAACCAAAACCATTATCGTTGCAGGCATATCCGTGGCTGTCTTCGGCTCCATCATCAGCTTTTATACCGGCTTCCAGCAGGTAGATGCGGAAAAAATCACTTTGATATACACTCTGGGCGGCAGTAAACGTGACGCTTTCTTCCGGGTGGTGCTCCCCGGCTCCATTCCCATTCTGCTCAGCACGGCCAAGGTAAATATAGGCCTGGCTCTGGTAGGCGTCATCATCGGAGAATTCCTTGCGGCAAGGCGCGGCCTGGGATACCTGATTATCTATGGTTCCCAGGTATTTCAGCTGGATATGGTCATCACCAGCATCATTATCCTCTGTCTCATCGCCCTTGGGCTCTATAAATCCATCCAGCTCATTGAACACAGAATCAAAATTCAGTTTAAAATGTGAGAGTGCTGTAACGGGCTCAGAAGCGGCATTAAGTACTGTTTCCCGCCGCTTCCGAACCCGGGAAACGTATTCTATACGGGACCATTGCCGGCCCTTTTTCGTCCTTTCTGTCACCTTGCGGGCATCTGAAAATCCGCCAGTGCCCTGTTGAGATAATCGTTAAAAGGTTTCATAATTCGGAAAAGTCCGGCCGCCTTTACGATAAATGCATCCGCATCTCTCAGTTCCTCGTCTCTCAGCGGATATTCCAGATACCAGCTCTTAAATTTCAGATATTCCGCCTGGGGATGTTCTCTCTCATATCCGGCGGGAACCTTTTTCAACGCGGTTCCCCGGACTGTGAAATATTTCTCAAACTCCGGCTCATGTATGATCGCTTCCCATGCTTCCCCATTCCGAAGGATATAATCCCTTATCATCGTCGTCGCATCCTTAAACATGTCAGCAAACAGGCCGCCGCCTAAAAAAGACTGTCCTCCGGGCTTTATCATAAGATAATACCCCACGGGAACAGGTAATTTGCCCTTAGAGGAAATATGGGCACGAAACGCAGAATTATAAGGCGACTTGTCGTGGCTGAAACGGGTATCCCTGACAAGCTTAAAGGTAAGTTCACCTGGATTGTTCTGTAAAATGCTGCTGTCAAATTTTCCGATTTCCAGCATCAAGGTCTGTAATAATTTTTCAAACTCGGCGTTTGCCTTTTTATAGTCCTCTTTATTCGCATGATACCATTCGCGGTTATTATTCCTGCTTAATGCGGATAAATAATCCATTATAAGCTGTGTATTCATCGTCTGTCTTCTCCTTTACGATTTCTGAATGGTAGAAAGCTGCATGGAACCTAAAAATTCCCGGATGAGATGTCTCGTGCGTTCAGGAGACTGATAGGGCTTACAGAATGAAAAATCCTGTGACAAATCGTCAATCTCTTCCATGGCATTTTTCACATCCAGTATGGTCTGAATGGGGATTTCCTCAGCAGTCATATAATCCAGCTGCAGCGGGTTAAGCCGATGGCTTTGTATCGCATAATTCACTCTGTCTTTACATTTACATCGGCCGCTGCCATATTCTCCGCAGTACTGTCCAAGAAAGTCCGCCATTTTCCTGCGTATCCGGAAGAGCCTCTGACGATATGCTTCCGGAGTCATCTCCAGAATTTCTCCCGCTATGCGGCTGTCAAGCTTAAACATCGTCCCCAGTATAAAAATACATCTGCTTTCTACGTCAAGACATTGCAGCATCACATTGGTACAGGACATTTTCAGTTCTTCCGCCAATATATTTCTCTCCACATTCTGTGTCAGATCCGGCACCTTCTCTATTTCGGCGTTTTCTATATCCTCTCCATAATACGCAAAGCTCAACGGGCAGTGTGCAAACATATGCTTTTTATAATTTTTCAGATGATTCACCCCAATGCTGAACACCCATGTTGTAAATGAACTGTCCCCTCTGAAGGAGGACAGATGCGTAATCATTTTCAGCAGAATATCCTGAGTGGCATCCTCCGCATCTGCAAATGTGCCCAGCATCCGCAGTGATAAATTAAACACAATGTCCTGTACACCTGCAACAAGCGTTTCAAGGGCTTTTTTGTCCCCTGCTGTGGCTTTATCAACCAAAGCCTGCAATTCTTCTTTTGTTTTTTTATTCATAGATTTCTACCTCCTGAGTCATTAGACAATGTTCTCCTGTCTGTGTGACAGAAAAACATTAAAAATATTGCATGAAAAGGAACCGGAAAACAGTCAAAAAAGCAGTTACTGCTCCTGACCTCATAATGAACCGTTAAAAGAAATTTTTAAAGATTGAAAAAAACAGTTGAAAAAAATTTAAAAGTCTGTATAATAATACCTAGTTGTAATTTAACAACGCAGCAGGTTGTTAGATGCTTCTGTGGCTCAGTTGGTAGAGCGATTGATTCGTAATCAATAGATCACGGGTTCGAGTCCCGTCAGAAGCTTTTAAAATGAGGGAAATCCATAAAGCATGGATTTCCGTTTTTATTTTGTTTCTGGATTTTGCTATTCTTATTGCATCCCCTGCCTTAGTTCCTTTTCTAAACTCCCATGCATCCCAATGCTCCACCATATACGAAAGTCGGGAGTTTAGAAGATGTACACAAACCGCAAGAGCATGCGGTTTGGCGCATAGCTGTCTTGCAAAATGAGCAAGGAAGCTCATTTTGACTGCGCGGTTTCCGCAAGGCAAGATACAGGACTTTTACAGTAAACTTTCCCTTCATCCAGGTGCACATCCAGTTGGTTATAGGGAATCACAATTCCATTCTCATCCAGGCTGAGCTTACAATTCTCCGTAACTCTCCATTTTCCCTGCCAGAAATCCTCCTGCCGAAACCAGCATCTGACTCCCAGCTTCACGCAGGAATCGGCCAGTTCATCCACGAACACAAGCATGTCTTTGTCTTTCAGGACTGCCGTATCCTCTGTCAGCACCCGAAGCAATACTTCCTTTGCCCTCTTCAGATCAGCATTGTAGGAAATGCCCACAGATATATCCATACGCCGGACTTCCTGTGTGGTCACATTCACCAGACTGTTATTGGCCAGATTCCCGTTTGGCAGAATCACAGTCTGATTGTCCGGGGTCACAAGCTTCGTATAAAAGATCTGGATTTCCGTGACAGTTCCTTCCTTTCCCGAGTAGCTCTCCCTGATATAATCCCCTACTCTGAAAGGCTTCAGGGCCAGAATCAGCACACCTCCGGCCAGATTCGACAGACTGCCCTGCACCGCCAGACCGATAGCTACACCTGCCGACCCCAGCACTGCCACCACACTGGCTGCATCCAGTCCGAAGGAAGATGCCAAAAACATGACCAGCAGCATATACAGTGTGGCTTTGACAAAAGAATCCGCAAACTGAATGACTCCCAGCTCCACACTGGCTTTCTTCATGGCATTTTTCAGCATTCGACGGACAAATTTAATAAGATTCACACCGATCAGAAAGAAGACCAGTGCAAGTAAAATACGCAGACCAAGATTAAAAGCCTTTTCAGGAAGCAGGCTTATCCATTCCCTGATCACATCGGGCTGCATTTTCTCTCCCACTTCCTCCATAATATTTCCGGTAATGCCTTCTGCCGCCAATTGATATATCATCCTCATTTTTCAACCCTTCCTGCCCCTGTCTCTCATCTTTACGCTGTCCGTTTTTCTGCTTTTGCTTTTCCTATCCGTTTTTCACACTATTCTTCTCCACATAATAGTCGCTCAGATTCCGCGTCAGGGTCCGCTGCAAAATTGCCCGGGAATACATAAGGCTGGCTGCCGCAATAGCTATCATCAGCAGATTGCCAATCAAAAGGCTTATAACCATCCATTTCCTGCTCTCAATTCTGCGGAAAGCAAACTGGTCCGCCTGAATGACGCCTTCCGCAAATTCCTGCGCATCAACCATTCCTCCTCGCGTATTGCATGCCGCATGACAGATCAGAAAATTTTACCTGCTCTTCTTTGCCGTACCTTTTGCAGCAGTACGCTTCTTCGATTCTGTCTTCTTACTGCCCTGGGAGGTGTCCTTTCCGCCTGTTCTCTGTGCGGCAGCAGCTTCCCCGTCCTGCTCCTTTGATGTCAGCGGAATATATTTCAGAATACTCACAGACAGCGGTGCAAGCTTCAGTGTAACAGAATGCGGCCTGTCATCCCACTCCCTCTCTTTGCTCCTCTTCACACGTCCGTTGACCAGACCGGTACCGCCGTATTTCACATCGTCAGAATTCAATATCTCCTTATATTTTCCGGGCAGCGGCACTCCTGTGGTAATTTCCTTTTCCACACCGGAGAAATTCGCCGCAATCAAAAGCAGCTCATTCTCATTGGTTCCCTTTCTCAGATAAGTCAGGAAGCATTCCTCCCAGGAGATATGATTTATCCACTCAAATCCATCCGGACTGTCATCCATGGCGTAAAGCTCCGGCATGGTGCGGTACAGATGGTTCAGATCTCTTACCAGCGCAGCAATCCCCTTATGCTCCGGCGTCTCCATAAGCTCCCACTCCACACAGCGGTTCTCATTCCACTCGTCAAATTCTCCCAGATCCTGTCCCATGAACAGCAGCTTTTTGCCGGGATGTGTCATCATATAAGCATAAGTCAGTCTCAGATTCGCAAATTTCTGCTCCCGCTCACCGGGCATTTTCCCCAGCAGGGACGCCTTTCCGTGGACCACCTCGTCATGAGAGAACACCAGCATAAATTTCTCACTGTAGGCATAGACCATACTGAATGTCAGCTCTCCGTGATGATGCGCTCTGAAGTAGGGATCAAATCTGATATAATTCAGATAGTCATTCATAAATCCCATATTCCATTTCAGGTCGAAACCCAGTCCTTCCTCCTCCAGCGAACCGGTAATTTTCGGAAATGCCGTGCTCTCCTCCGCAATGGTCAGCACGCCGGGATTTCTCTTCTTCATGACAGAATTCAGGTGCTTAATCAGCTCGATGGCCTCCAGATTCTCCTTCCCGCCATACATGTTTGCCACCCATTCACCGTCTTTTTTCCCGTAATCCAGATACAGCATACTTGCCACCGCATCCATTCTGATTCCGTCCGCATGGTATTTCTCCACCCAGAACAATGCATTGGCAATCAGATAATTGGAAACCTCCGGTCTGCCGTAATTATAAATCAAAGTCCCCCAGTGAGGATGACTTCCCTGTCTGGGGTCAAGATGCTCGTACAGGCATGTCCCGTCAAAATTGGACAATCCATATACATCTCTGGGAAAATGGGCCGGCACCCAGTCCAGAATCACGCCGATCCCCGCCTTGTGCAGTTCATTTACAAAATACATAAAATCTTCCGGAGAGCCATATCTGGCTGTAGGCGCATAGTAGCCGATCACCTGGTATCCCCAGGAACCGTCCAGCGGATGCTCCATGACAGGCATCAGTTCCACATGAGTATAGCCCATCTCCCGGATATAGGGAATCAGCCTGTCCGCGATTTCCCGGTAATTGGCATAGTTTTCCCCTTCCTTCCCTTCCACAACAGATCCCAGATATAATTCATAGACGCTGACAGGCACATTTCCGGTCTGGAACTGAGCTCTGGCTTTTACAAAAACTTCGTCTTCCCATGCAAAACCATCCAGCTGTGTGATTACAGAAGCTGTCTCCGGCCGAAGCTGAGCGGCATTTCCATAAGGGTCCGCCTTCAGATAGGTCAGACCTCCCTTCAGCTTCAGCTCAAATTTATAATTATCTCCCACCTTTGCATCCGGCACAAACAGCTCAAAGATACCGGAAGCCGCAAGTCTGCGCATCTGGTGCACTCTTCCGTCCCAATTGTTGAAATCTCCCACCACGCTGGCACGCATCACCCCGGGCGCCCATACCGCGAAATAAGTGCCGCTCACGCCCTCCAGCTCCATGGGGTGCGCCCCCAGCTTCTCATAGATGGTATAATGAATGCCGTTTCGGAATTTCTCCATGTCGCTGACTTCAATCCGGGGCTCTGCACGGTAGGCCTCTCCCCTGACAAATTCCTTTCCATCCCCATCAGTCACCACATAATGGTAAACCGGAAGCTCCTTCTCCTTTTTGGTCACCAGCGCGGCAAAAAAACCGTCCTCGTCGGCAAGCTCCATCTCAACAGTCTCTCCGCTTCCCTCAAATACGATAACAGCCTTCCGGGCTCCCGGAAAATAAGCCTGCACAAGAGTCTGATTCCCCGCTTTATGGGGACCCAGCAGCTCATGGGGGTTATCGCTTTCCGAATAAATAATTTCTTCAATTTTGGGCCAATTCATCAGATTATAAAGTTTCTTCGTCATAGACTGCATCCTCCCTCTGTTCATAGCAATAGAATTCTGCTCTTAAATTCTACCGTTTTGCTGCCTTTCTTTTGATTCTTCTTTTAAGTCATGCAAAAACAATCCGCTTCTGAGCTTTGGCTCAAACCAGGTAGACTTCGGCGGCATCAGCCTCCCCGCATCCGCTACTGCAAAAAGCTCTCCGATAGAAGTGGGGTACAGGGAAAATGCGGCCTTCATGTCCGTGTGCACTCTCCGCTCCAGCTCCTCAATTCCCCGGATTCCTCCCACAAAATCAATTCTTCTGTCTGTCTTCGGGTCCTGTATTCCCAGAATGGGCCCCAGCAGATAGTTCTGCAGCAGTGACACATCCAGACCATCCACCGCATCCTTCGACAGAATATGTGGGCTGGCCGTCAGTCTGTACCAGGTATCATTTAGAAACAGCCCAAATCTCCCCTTCCGGTCAGGATGATACGGTGCCTGTTCCGCCTTCTCCACTTCAAAACTTTCTCCTATCTTCTCCAAAAAAGCTTCCTCCGTATATCCGTTCAAATCCCTCACCACACGGTTATAATCCATGATGTACAGCTCTTCGTCGGGGAACAGCACCGAGAGAAAGAAATTGAATTCTTCTTCTCCTGTATACTCCGGATGTTCTTCTCTGCGTTTCAGACCCACTTTCACCGCGGAAGCACAACGGTGATGCCCGTCCGCTATGTATACTGCATTCAGCTTCTGCAGCTGTTCCTGAATATACCTGACCCGCTCTTCTTCCCTGATTACCCAGACCCGGTGCCTGATATCATCATCGGATACAAAATCACAGGCCGGACCTTCCCTCTTCACTTTCCCGATAGTCTCCCGAAGCATTTCACGAGAACGATAGGCCAGAAAGATGGGACCGGTCTGCATATCACAGGCATCCACATGGCAGATTCTGTCCTGTTCCTTGTCCGCCCTTGTATTTTCATGCTTTTTGATGACCTGATTCAGATAATCATCGATGGAAGCACAGGCCACGATGCCGGTCTGACTCCTGTCCTTCATGGTCAGCTCATAGAGGTAGTAACAGGGCGCCTCGTCCTTCCTGAATTTTCCCTGCGTTATCCATTCCTGCAGTACCCGGGCCGCCCTTTGGTACACCTCCGGTGCATAAGTATCTACTTCCGGCCCGAAGCCCGTCTCCGCCCGGTCTATATTCAGAAAGGAATCCGGATTCCGGGACACCACCTCCGTCGCTTCCTGTCTGTCGTACACATCGTAAGGCAATGCCGCAATCGCGCTTTCCATCCCCGGTGCCGGTCGAAATGCAGCAAATGGTCTGATGTCTGCCATAGTTTTACTCCTTTTTTCTATTTTAAATATACCTGCCGTGAATATGTGCATATTATACCATGTGCACAGTCCGCACATGGTATGGATGGCCATTCGGCCGTTTTCTGCCACAAGCATGTGCATATTATACCATGTGCACAGTCCGCACATGGTATGGATGGCCATTCGGCCGTTTTCTGCCACAAGCATGTGCATATTATACCATGTGCACAGTCCGCACATGGTATGGATGGCCATTCGGCCGTTTTCTGCCACAAGCATGTGCATATTATACCATGTGCACAGTCCGCACATGGTATGGATGGCCATTCGGC
>CAJUQT010000008.1:84721-97437 GCA_910588225.1 uncultured Acetatifactor sp. | reverse complement strand
CCTTATTATCAGTGTGCTGCCCTTTGCAACGCTGATTCCCGTATTTCTGCAAATCGTATTGCCTGATGGATTGCGTACAGTTTGGGGCGGCGTCAATATTGCCTGTGTCATCACGGGGCTGTGTCTGTCTATCATCTGTGTTAAAAATAATGAAAGCCGGAGTCTGACAAATATTATTTCTGCAATTATCAGCGCCTTGCTGCTGATGCTGGTTATCGGGATTATTGTTCTGGCTTTGTTTTTATCTTCTCTTTACATTGGAATTACAGGCTGGTGCTAATTATGTTGGCTTGATTGGAGAGGATTATCAAGGACATATTCAAATTACTGTGCAATAGAAAAAATGATTTTTTCAGTTAGTTTGAAAATGTTGAGTTGCCGTATAACAACGTAAAAGCTGTTATACGGCAGATGTTTTTATACATGAAAAATGGGGGGAAGTGATTACTTCGCGCTGGAGCGTGTTTGAAAAATTGACATGACTGCGGCAATGCTATAAAATGAGAGAAAACGGATACAGTCAATGACAGGTGTCATATCCGGGAACGGAAGAAAGGGAAAATCTATGCAGAATCCATCCATTGAACAGTATTTAAATTGCAGCTTTGCCTGTGAATGCGGGCGGACCCACAAATCTCTGTTTGCACATTACATTTTTGAAGAAGGCGCTATTGCCAGGCTGCCCGGACTTTTGGAGCAGCTGGGTTATACGAGGCCTTATCTGATTTCCGATACGCACACGCACAAAATCGCGGGTATCAGAGTGGAGGAGATACTTGCCGGGGCCGGTATCCCATTTACTTCCTATGTTCTGGAGAGCCCGGAAAACGGGGATGTGGCAGCGGATGAGCACGCCCTGGGCAGTGTGACCATGGCAAATGAGAAGGATGCGGACATCATCATTTCTATCGGAACGGGTACTATCAATGACATTGGGCGGTATTTCAGCCACATAACAGGCAGACCTTTTCTGCTGGTGGCAACGGCGCCTTCCATGGACGGACTTGTAAGCGGTGTGGCGCCACTGATTTTCCATAATATGAAGATTACTTTTCCTGCACAGGAACCTCTGGCGCTGATCTGTGATTCGGAGATCATGGCAAATGCGCCGCTCAGGATGCTTGCGGCGGGGGCGGCGGATATTCTGGGGAAATATAACTGTCTGCTGGATTGGAAGCTTTCTCATATTGTAAATGATGAATATTATTGCCACACCATTGCAGGCATTATGGGGACGGCGGTGGATCGGACCATGGAGAGTATAGAGGGGCTTGCTTCCCATGACAGCAAAGCGGTTTCCGTGCTCACGGAAGCGCTGGTGCTGTCCGGTATTGCCATGGATTTCTCGGGAAATTCACGCCCGGCCTCCGGGGCGGAGCACCATCAGTCTCATTACTGGGAAATGCAGTTCCTCTTTGACGGCATTCCGGCGGTGCTTCACGGGACAAAGGTGGGAATCGGTACGGTTCTGATGCTGGAGCTTTACAACAGGCTGGCCCAGATGGAGAAGCCGGATTTTGCCGCCATTCGGGATAAGATTGCAAACCGACTTACCATGGAGGAATGGGAGAAGGAGATGCGCCGCTGTTATCGGGACGGCGCGGAGGGAATTATCGCCCTTGAGAAAAAAGCAGGGAAGAATGACAGGGAAGGGCTTCTGAAACGTCTCGCAGTCATTGAAGCCCGGTGGGAGGAGATCAGAGAGCTGGCGAAGACGGCGCCGAAAGCGGCAGAGATTTCTCAGGTGCTGGAAGAAATGGGAGCGGCAAGGAGACCGGCGGATGTGGGCATTCCCAGGCAGTATGTCTATGACAGCATCCGATACGGCAAAGAACTGCGGGACCGCTATACCATACTGCAGCTGATGTGGGATATTGACAGGCTGGAGGATGAGGCCCGGAAGCTGGTGGAAAAGTATTGCGATTAGGCTATTGGCACAGGCATTGCAGATAGAGGAGAGGGCATAATGGGGGACAGGTCCCAGGTAAAGAGAGAAGTATGTAATTGGGGTGGATTATGGTACCCTGTCAGCCAGGGCGGTGATGGTCTCTGTGGACAGCGGCCAGGTGATGGCGGAGAGCGCAGGCGGCAATGAAGTGATGCATTGTTTAAAGGGAGCTGGAGATTCACATTCCTGCTCTCGAAGTCCGGACGGTTGGTGATATTATCACAGAAGAGTATGTTTTTCTCTGATAGAATGACATCAAAAAGGAGGAGAAAGATATGTCTGTGATTAAAATTGATAAAAATAATTTTCAAAGTGAAGTAATGAACTCTGAGAAACCTGTTCTGGTGGATTTCTGGGCACCCTGGTGCGGCCCCTGTCGTATGGTGGCTCCTGTTGTGGAAGAAATCGCAGGGGAGCGCTCAGACATTAAGGTATGTAAGGTCAATGTGGACGAACAACCGGAGCTGGCCGGGCAGTTTGGCATTATGAGTATCCCGACTTTGATGGTAATAAAAAATGGAAAGATTGTCAGACAGGCTATGGGCGCAAGACCCAAGAGTGCAATTCTTGCCATGCTGTAATTTTTCCGGCTGGTTCCGGTTCTATGACGCTGTGACCAATGACAGAGGCCTGATTGAGACCGCTGCAGCCTGCGGCATGGACCAATAGAAGAGAGAAATTGTCTCTTATGCATCCCGTATTTGTTCCAGCCCTGTCCTCTCCAGAAGGGTTACGGTTCCCCGGGACAGTCGAACCATTCCTTCCTTCTGGAAATACCGGAGCATTCGGGTAATTACTTCCCGGTGAGAGCCCAGATGGTTTGCGATGATCTCATGGGTAATTTTCAATTCATCCGTTCCTTCAATGGAAGCTTCTTCCAGCAGAAATGCGGCGACACGCTTATCCAGGCTTTTCCACATAATCTGTTCCACCAGCCACATGACATCGGAAAAGCGTGTTGCCATCAGTTCGTTGGTATAGTTTGCAACGGGCGCGGACTGCACCATGATTCCCTGATAAATGTCCGCGGGAATCACCCAGAGATCGGTATCCTTCTGGGCCTCGATTGTCACTTCAAACTGAATGGAGTGTATCATGCAGGAGGCCGAGAACAGGCACATATCCCTGTCGAACAGCCGGTAAATTGTAATTTCCCGGCCTTCTTCGGACAGAATGTAGGCCCGAAGCTGCCCGGACTTTACCAGCAGAAGTCCCGTGCAATCTGTACTGCCGTTGTGAATTATGGTGCCCTTTTTGACTTTCTTCGGAATCAGGCTGCCCAGCAGTCTGTTCTGCGCATCGCCGCTTAATTTGTTCCAGATAGGAAAATAATGTGGAAAATCCATGGCATATCCCCTTAAATATAGTCGCTGTGCGACGGTTCTGAAGACATTTCTCAGCCGGGCCTTTTCGCTTCGGCTCTTTGTGTATCCTGAAAAAAGTATAGTACAAAAGCAGGAAGAAAGCAATTTGAACCGGAAAGTTTTTCTGAACTCTTTAAATTGCTGCTTCATGATGTTAAGAAAACGGGCAAAAGTGCAGGGGGTTGTTGGTGAATTTTTTGTTGTGAAAATAATATAATCAGAGTACAGCATATTTCAGGATGAGGAAGTAACGGATAAAATAGACTGGACAAAGGCATGGAGCAAAAAGTATCCTGTTCTGGCCCGGTATCAAAAAGAAGTGGATGCCGTCCCTTATGTGTCAGAGCTGGACACTGTTAAGAGACCTGGAAAAGAAATACGGATATAGTGAGCTGGATGCTTTTCTGGTTCTGAAAGATATTCTTGCGTCTGTTTGGAAGGGCAGGAAGAACGACAGTGGCAAAATATTTTAATGGATTTTGGACAGTTAGTCCAAAATCCAGAATTGGCTTGAAAAAGCCGTTTGGTCTGGTATAATGGGAATACAGAAAGGGGGGACATAGAATGCTTGATCAGAGAGATTTAGAATTATTGCAAAAGATGATGGAATTTGTTGTTGATTCCAGAATGACGGAATCTGAACAGAGAATGGATTCCGGGATGGTTGGACTGGAACAGAAAATGGACTTCGGGATGGTTGGACTGGAACAGAAAATGGACTCCGGGATGGCTGAACTGGAACAGAAAATGGACTCCGGGATGGCTGAACTGGAACAGAAAATGGATTCCAAGATAGCAGAATCTGAACAGAGAATGGACTCCAAACTGGCAGAAGCTGAAAATCTTCTTTTAGAAGAGATGGACAGAATGCAGACGAATTTATCTAAGCATATAGAGAAGATAGATTGGCGTTTGGATTCCATGCAGCATGATATAAATGCCTGTAAGTTAGAAGCCGGGACACTGGATTTACTGCTGAAGCGTATAGATCGTCTGGAAAGCAGGCTTGAAGAACTGGAAAAGAAAACGGCATAGAAGCGGTAAAACAGGCGGAATGACGAGTGTGTGCTAAAATCGCAGCGGATACAGACCGTTGCGAAGCTTGAAAAGTCGTTGGACTGATAAGAAATATGGGGTATGCTGTGTTTTACAGTAAGAGCTGAAGCCGCCGGTCACAAAGCTTCAGCTCCGTCAGAACATTGTCCTATTCTGCCCACTCTATGGCGACACCTGTAGTGTTGGGCCCCACATGAGAGGCTACAATCAGATTCAGCTTTGCCTCGCAGTCACTTTTCACCAGAGACTTGCATTTTTCAAACATATCCTCGTTGCCAACATAGATGACACCCAGCCTTGCGGTTTTCCTGGACTCTGAGATCTGCTTGATATTCTTCAAAGTGGGATTGATTCCCCGGTTCTTTTTATAGGGTTCGATATGCCCCTCCTTTATGGTCAGGGTCACTTTGATATCCAGAATGTCACCAATCTTTCCGACAGCCGGGGAGACCCTTCCTCCCTGTACCAGATATTTGAAATCATCCACTACAAAATAGACATCAATCAGATGCAGACGTCTCCTGATTTCCGCGGCGGTTTCCTGAAGCGTTTTTCCTTCTTTTTTCAGTTCCAGAGCGTCCATACACAGAAGTCCGCTTCCAAGTGTGGCGCTCAGGGAGTCGATGACTTCAATAGACCGTTCGGGGTACTCCTCCCTCAAAGCGTCGGCTACCATACAGATTGTATTGTAGGAGCCGCTGATTCCGGAAGAAACTGCGATACATAATATATCCTTTTTGGCCTGCAGAGCTTCCTCAAAACGAGTGCGGACCAAAGCGGGATTGACACCTGCGGTATAGGCCCTCTGCCTGACGAGCCGCTCAAAGAATTCTTCCCGCGGCAGAATCAGTTCATCTCCGTATACTGTGTCTTCCTCAAAATAGTAGTACTGCGGAAGAATGGTTACTTTATCTTTCCAGGCATCCGGCAGGTCAACATCGCCATCGGTAAAAATTATAAATTCATTCATAGGTTTATCCTTTCCCCTCTGACTATAAGGAAATCTCATCAGATTCCTCTTTATTATAAATGATTCCGGCCGCTATGACAATGGGGATTTCTATTTATATCAAAAGAGATTGAGGAGCTCTTATAAGCTGATTAACAGAGTTTTCGCAGCCAACAGCAGAGATCTGTGCTGGGGGATTTTAACGATGAAGATACTGGTGATAGGAAATGCATGAAAATACGTCTTGTAATTACTGGAACATTCAAGGATATCTGGCGACATCAAGCCAGAGAATATCACGGTGAAGGGGATATCTGTATTCTTCAGGTGCACGCAAGAAGCGATATCTGTATTGGCGTTGTAATTTTATGGAGAATAGGCTATACTTAGGTAGGTAAGAACAGGATGCGAACGTTTTGTAAACAGTTTAAAAATGGAACTATAAATTAAGAAAGGGCAAATATGGGCATGTTATCAGAACTGGAACCAAAGAATGTATTTACTTTTTTTGAGGAGATTACGAAGATTCCCCATGGTTCGGGGAATGTGGAGCAGATCAGCAATTATCTGGCGGACTTTGCCAGGAAGAGAGGGCTTTTCTGCGTTCAGGATGAACTGAAGAATGTGATTATCGTAAAGGAAGCCACGTCAGGTTATGAGCAGGAGCCTGCGGTAATTTTACAGGGACACATGGACATGGTAGCGGTGAAAAAGCCGGACTGTGACATTGACATGAAAAAGGAAGGTTTGCGGGCCGGGGTCCGCGGAGACGAAATCTATGCGGAGGGGACCAGCCTGGGCGGGGACGACGGCATTGCTGTGGCCTATTGTCTGGCACTTCTGGATTCCCGGACCATTTCGCATCCCAGGCTGGAGGTAATTCTCACAGTGGACGAGGAAGTGGGAATGGATGGCGCCAGAGGGATTGATTTATCCATACTTAAGGGCCGACGTATGATTAATCTGGATTCTGAAGACGAGGGAATCTTTCTGACCAGCTGTGCCGGGGGCGCCAGGGTGTATTGCCATCTGCCCCTGAACTGGTGTGAGAGAACGGGAAAGGCTGTGGAAGTAACGCTGGGAGGATTGCTGGGCGGGCATTCCGGCGGAGAGATACACAAGGAGAGAGGGAATTCCAACTGCCTGTTCGGGAGACTTCTGTATGAGCTGGTCCAAAGATTCCATGTCAGCATACGGGAGCTGAACGGAGGTCTGGCGGACAATGCCATTCCCCGGGAGACCAGGGCCATACTGGTGCTTGACGAGGCAGATGGGGCCGGATTTACGGAGATGGTAAAATGCGTGGAAGAAGAAATACAGGCGGAACTGGCTTCCAGGGATCCGGGGTTCTTTATAGGACTGAAAGAGGCAGGCACGGGAAGCTTTACCTGCGTGGCGGCGGAAGATACCAGAAGAGCCGCATGTCTTCTGACTGCGCTGCCCAACGGTGTGCAGGCCATGAGCCCGGATATGCCGGGCCTGGTGGAGACCTCGCTGAATCTTGGGATACTGAAAGCGGGGACTGATGGATTACAGGCCGATTTCTCCGTGCGCAGCAGTGTGGAAACTGCGAAATCTGCGCTGACAGGAAAGCTGCAGGCAATTACAGAGCTGGCCGGAGGGAACAGTACTGTCTCGGGGGATTACCCGGGCTGGAAGTTCCGTAAGGACTCACCGCTGCGTGAGAAAATGATTTCTTTATATAGAGAGATGTATGGAGAGACTCCCAAGGTGGAAGCCATTCATGCAGGGCTGGAATGTGGTATTCTGGGCAGTAAAATCAAGGATTTGGATTGTGTGTCCATAGGGCCCGATATGCGAGATATCCACACTACCGAGGAGACGCTGAGCATTTCTTCTACCCGACGTGTGTGGGAGTATCTGGTGTGTCTGCTGGAGCGGAAAGAGAGTGCTTAAAAATTTATGTAAAAATTTTGAAAAAAACTGTTGCAATTTTTCCTGTGACACGTTATAATACTGTTTGTGTCACGGGGTGTGGCTCAGCTTGGTTAGAGCGCCGTCTTAGGGAGGCGGAGGTCGCGAGTTCGAATCCCGCCACTCCGATACAGTGAAGAACGCCAAAATTTGATTTAAGAGATTTTGGCGTTTTTTCTTGTGCAGCTATAAAAAGTAATCAAGCAAATGTTCGGCCAAAGTTCCTGACCAAAAGAACGATGGAATGGACATGGAATATTAATGAATACGAAATCAACATGCGACAAAAGCTTTGTGCTTCCGACAGGAAAACGTTTTACCACAGGAGAATGACATGCGGCAAAAGAGACAAAACCAGATAAACCAGAAAGAGAGAGTTCAAAAAGAGAGAGTTCAAAAAGAAAGAAATCCCAAAGAGAAGAATCAGAAAGTATGCCCGGTGTCTTCCAAATGCGGAGGCTGTCGTTGGATCCAGAAAAGCTATCAGGAGCAGCTGGAGGCCAAAAGCACATTTTTCCGGAAGCTAATGGAGCCTTATTGCAGACCGGAGCCGATTATTGCCATGGAGGAACCGGCTCATTACCGCAACAAAGTACATGCGGTATTCGGGGAAGACAGGAGGCATAATGCCATTTCCGGCATCTATGAAGAGAAAAGTCACAGAATTGTTCCGGTGGACAGCTGCTTTATTGAAAATCAGAAGGCGGACGAGATTATTGTGTCTATACGGGGACTTTTAAAGTCCTTTAAAATCAGGCCTTACAATGAAGATACGGGGTTCGGGCTGCTGCGCCATGTGCTGGTCAGGGTAGGACATGCCACGGGACAGATTATGGTGGTGCTGGTTCTGAGCTCGCCGATTCTGCCCTCTAAGAACAATTTTGTCAAAGCTCTCTTAAAGCTTCACCCGGAGATTACCACCATGGTACTCAATGTCAACGACAAGGACACCAGTATGATTCTGGGAGAAAGGGAGCGGATAATCTATGGAAAAGGCTATATAGAGGACAGGCTCTGCGGGAAAACATTTCAGATTTCACCCGGTTCTTTTTATCAGGTGAATCCTGTTCAGGCGGAAAAACTCTATATAAAAGCCATGGAATATGCCGGTCTCACGGGCACGGAGCGGGTGCTGGACGCTTACTGCGGTACCGGTACTATCGGGATGATTGCCGCCGGTCATGCAGGGGAGGTCATTGGCGTGGAGCTGAACAGGGACGCTGTACGGGATGCTGCCAGAGGTGCAAGACAAAACGAAATCAAAAATATTCATTTTTACCGAAACGATGCGGGAGATTTTCTGCTGGAGATGGCGGAGCAGGGAGAGAAGCTTGACGTATTGCTGATGGATCCGCCCAGGAGCGGCAGCAGCGAGGCTTTTCTAAATACAGCTGTGAAAATCGGGCCTGAGCGGATTGTGTACATTTCCTGTAATCCGGAGACACTGGTGCGGGATTTGCGGCTGCTTACGAAGCAGAATTACCGGGTGGAGAAGGCTGTGGCTGTGGACATGTTTCCTTTTACGGATTCTGTGGAGGCCGTTGTGCAGCTGCTCAAAAAATAGAGATTGATAAAAGAGGTACAGAGAATGAAGATAAAGAAACTGGTGATACTGTCTGTATTGCTGTGTCTTGTATTGAGCGGATGCGGGAACAGAGAGGCAGAAGACGGCGTGTTGTCTTCTTTGGCAGACAGGGTGGAGGAAGTACCCGGACAGCCGGAAGATAGTGCGCGGCTGCAGCCGGAAAATACTGCGTGGAATCCGGAGGACATGAATGAGGAAGGCTCTGCTCGAGAGTCCGGCGTCGCACAGGGGGTCAATGCTTCGCAGAATTCCGCATCCCGGACAGGAACTGGGGACACACAGGAGACGGCCGCCACGCAGGAGCCGGAAAATACCGGATACGATTTTACAATATGCTTTGCCGGAGATATCAACCTGGATGAGAACTGGGGCACCACCCAGTTTATGAGCGCTCAGGAGAACGGTATTTATGACTGTATCTCGGAGGAGCTGGTGGCGGTGATGCAGGAAGCGGACATCATGTGTCTGAACAACGAATTCACTTACAGTACGGGAGGAGAGCCTCTGGCGGGAAAGGCTTATACCTTTCGGGCCATGCCGGAGAGAGTGGAGGTACTGCACCAGCTGGGAGTGGACGCGGTGACCCTGGCCAACAACCATGTCTATGATTACGGCGCGGAGGCTCTGCTGGATACCTTCCATGTGCTGGAAGAGGCGGAGATTTCTTATTTTGGGGCGGGACGGACACTGGAGGATGCAATGAAACCGTTGTATCTGGAAATCCAGGGGAAGACAGTGGCACTGGTGGGTGCTTCCCGGGCGGAGAAAAATAAGATGACACCTCAGGCCACAGACACGGAGCCGGGCATTCTGCGTTGCTATGACACAGAACTGTTCTTGGAGACTATATGTGAGGCGAAGGCGAATTCCGATTTCTGCATTGCTTTTGTACACTGGGGAACAGAGTACAGCTATGAGCTGGAGCAGGTGCAGCCGGATACGGGAAAGCAGTATCTGGATGCGGGTGCCGACGCCGTCATCGGCGCCCATTCTCATTGCCTGCAGGGCATGGAATATTATGACGGTAAACCGATAATCTATAGTCTTGGGAATTACTGGTTTAACGAGAAGACGCTGGATACCATGCTTTTACAGCTGCATTTAACAGGGGATGATACGGCTTCTCAACTGACTGTTCAGGTGATTCCGGCAGTGCAGGCAGGATATAAGACAGTATACGCTTCGGAAACAGCACAGCAGAGACGGATTTATGATTTTCTGGAGGGAATTTCTGTCAATGTAAGCATTTCGGATGCGGGAATTGTCTCGGAGGTGAAATGAGATGAAACAGAGGAAAAAAGTGTTGCTGATTGCCACGGGCGGCACTATTGCGTCAGGATATACAGAAGAGGGACTGGCACCCCAGATAGCGGCGGAATCACTTCTTCGGTATGTGGAGGAATACAGAGATTTCTGCAGTGTGGATGTGGAGGAACCGTTTAGTCTGGACAGCACAAATGTGTATGGAAAGCATTGGCTTGCTCTTGCAGGACTGATAGAAAAGAAGTATACAGATTATGACGGATTTGTAATCTGCCATGGCACGGATACCATGGCGTTCACGGCGGCGGCCCTGTCCTATCTGATACAGAACAGCAAAAAACCCATTGTGGTTACCGGGGCTCAGAAGCCCATAGATCTGCCGGTGACAGACGCCAGAACCAATCTGCTGGACAGTCTGCGGTTTGCATCCGACGCCAGAGCCCATGGTGTAAATATTGTCTTCGGCGGAAATGTAATCGCCGGAACCAGAGCCAAAAAGGAGCGTTCCAAAAGCTACAATGCCTTTTCCAGCATCAATTATCCTAATATAGCTGTCATCAGAGACGGCAGAATCATTTTTTATATTGAGGACGGGGACAGGATACAGGGACCGGTCACCTTCTATCATGAGTTGAACGAGAAAATCCTGCTTCTGAAATTGATACCCGGCATGGATGGAACGGTGTTAAACAGCCTTTTTCCCTTTTATGACGGCGTGATTATCGAAGCTTTTGGCGTGGGTGGCTTCCCGGATTATGGAGAAGTTCCCTTTTATTCGGAAATCCGTCGCTGGATAGCTGCCGGAAAATTTGTGATGATGGCCACGCAGGTGACACATGAAGGAAGCGATATGGAAGTTTATCAGGTGGGTAAGGTGATTAAGGAGGCGTTTGGCCTGATGGAGGCCTATGATATGACGTTGGAGGCCACTGTTACGAAAGCCATGTGGGCCCTGGGACAGACAAGGGAAACAGAAGCATTCCGCAGGTTGTTCTACAGAACGGTCAATCACGATATTCTGTTAAGAGAGGAATAATTGTTGAAGAAAACATTTGTGTTTTCGAAAACCTTATGCTATAATGCTAATAATTGTGGCTGTGTCTGCAGTTTTGCCGGAACATATCTTCCTTTGAGAGGAAGAAGCTTCATTATGACAGAGTGTATAATAGAAGATTTTTCTTAAGATGATGACAATAGGCGATGAATAGATAAGACACAGGATTGAAGGAGGAAGTGGTACGATGAGTTTACAGGTGGAAAAATTAGAGAACAATATGGCTAAGCTGACCATTGAAGTGGCGGCGGAACAATTGGAGAAGGCAATCGAGAGCGCCTATCAGAAGAATAAGAGTAAAATCAGCCTTCCCGGTTTCCGCAAGGGAAAAGCACCCCGCAAGATGCTTGAACAGATGTATGGCAAGGAAATCTTCTATGAAGATGCGGCCAACGAACTGATTCCGGATGCCTATGAAGCGGCATATGATGAGTGCGAAGAGGAAATTGTATCCAGTCCGAAGATCGATGTGGTTCAGCTGGAGGCCGGAAAGCCCTTCATTTTTACCGCGGAAGTGGCGTTGAAACCTGCGGCGGTTCTGGGGCAGTATAAGGGAATCAAGGTGGACAAGGCGGATGCGGAAGTCACGGAAGAAGAGATAACCGCGGAAATTGACAGGGAGAGAGAGAAGAACTCCAGGACTGTGGAAATTGATGATAGAGCGATAAAGGAAGGTGACATTGCCACAATTGATTTTGAAGGATTTGTGGACGGAGAGGCTTTCGAGGGCGGAAAGGGAAGTGACTATCCGCTGACCATCGGCTCTCATACGTTTATTCCCGGTTTTGAGGAAGAGCTTATCGGTGTCGAGGTTGGACAGGAGAAGGAAGTGAATGTGACATTTCCGGAGGACTATCAGGCGGCAGAGCTGGCTGGTAAGGCGGCGGTGTTCAAATGCACGGTTAAGAGACTGCAGGAGAAGCAGCTTCCCGAGCTTGACGATGATTTTGTAGGCGAGGTGTCGGAAGAGAGCGATACCGTTGAGGAATACAGAGAGGAAATCAGGAAGAAGCTGGCTGACCGGAAGTCGACGGAAGCCAGAAATGCCAAAGAGGAAGCTGTGATTGACGCTATCATTGAGAACGCTCAGATGGAGATACCGGAGCCCATGATTGAGACACAGCAGAGGCAGATGGTTCAGGAGTATGCTCAAAGGATGCAGTCCCAGGGCATCAGCATGGAACAATACATGCAGTTTACCGGCATGACCAGAGAAATGCTTCTGGAGCAGGTGAAGCCCCAGGTGCTGAAGAGAATTCAGTCCAGACTGGTTCTGGAGGCGGTTGCGGAAGCTGAGAACATCGAAGTGACGGAAGAAGAAGTAAGCGAAGAGCTGAAGAAAATGGGCGAAGCTTATCAGATGGAGATTGACAAGGTAGAAGAGTTCCTGGGCGAAAATGGCAGAACGCAGGTGAAGGAAGACATTCGCGTCAGAAAAGCGGCTGAGTTCGTGGTGGAGAACGCCGTGGAAGAGTAAAGGAAATATGCGGGTGCCCGGAGAGGAGCCTGCGGAACTAAAATCAGCAACGAAGCCGAAGACGCACGATAAATTTGCGGATGCG
>CAJUQT010000008.1:0-84621 GCA_910588225.1 uncultured Acetatifactor sp. | reverse complement strand
ACTATGCAGCCGAAAATTTATCAGGAAAGGTGTGTGGAGGAAGAGTTGCGGAACTAAAATCAGCAACGAAGCCGAAGACGCACGATAAATTTGCGGATGCGCACTATGCAGCCGAAAATTTATCAGGAAAGGTGTGTGGAGGAAGAGTTGCGGAACTTAAATAGGAGGACTTTCAAAATGAGTTTAATACCTTATGTCGTTGAACAGACGAGCAGGGGCGAGAGATCATATGATATTTATTCCAGATTGTTAAAGGACAGAATCGTGGTGCTTGGAGAGGAAGTGAATGATGTTTCCGCCAGTGTGGTAGTGGCACAGCTGCTGTTCCTGGAGGCGGAGGATCCGGAGAAGGATATCCATCTCTATATCAACAGTCCGGGCGGCGTTATTACGGCGGGGATGGCTATTTATGATACCATGCATTATATTAAATGCGACGTGTCTACGGTATGTATGGGAATGGCGGCCAGCATGGGCTCTTTCCTGCTTGCCGGCGGAGCAAAGGGAAAACGTTTTGCTCTTCCCAACGCGGAAGTTATGATTCACCAGCCCGCAGGCGGTTCTCAGGGGCAGGCCACGGATATTGACATTGCTGCGAAGCATATTCTGCGGACACGGGAGAAATTAAACCATATGCTTGCCGAAAATACAGGCAAGGATTATGAGACCATATGTGCTGATACGGAGCGTGACTACTGGATGACCGCACAGGAAGCGAAGGAATATGGCATTGTGGATATGGTGATTTCTTCCCATGACGCTCAGAAGGCCTGAGCCGTCATGAAATGAGTAAAGAGTAGGAGTAGTGGAATGGCGAGTAAAATGATGGGAAACGATATCAGATGTTCTTTCTGCAATAAGACACAGAATCAGGTCCGTAAACTGATTGCCGGACCGGCAGGCGTCTACATCTGTGACGACTGTATTGATATCTGTGCGGATATACTGGAGGAAGAACTGCAGGATGAAGAAGAGGAAGAGGCAATTCATCCTGATATTAATCTGCTGAAGCCCGTTGAAATCAAGAATTTTCTGGACGAATATGTAGTGGGGCAGGAGGAGGCCAAAAAGGTATTGTCCGTTGCCGTGTACAATCATTATAAAAGAGTGATGGCGCCGCGGGACCTGGATGATGTGGAATTACAGAAGAGTAATATCATCATGGTAGGCCCTACCGGGTCCGGCAAAACCTATCTGGCCCAGACACTGGCAAAGATTATCAATGTGCCTTTTGCCATTGCAGATGCGACGACGCTGACAGAGGCCGGATATGTGGGTGAGGACGTGGAGAACATTCTGCTGAAGCTGATTCAGGCTGCAGAGTATGATGTTGAGCGCGCTCAGTACGGAATTATCTATATAGACGAGATTGACAAGATTACCAAGAAAGGCGAGAATGTATCCATTACCCGTGATGTGTCGGGAGAAGGTGTTCAGCAGGCTCTCCTGAAGATTGTGGAGGGTACGGTCGCAAATGTTCCCCCTCAGGGAGGCAGAAAGCATCCGCATCAGGAACTGATTTCCATTGATACTTCCAATATATTGTTTATCTGTGGAGGTGCTTTTGACGGACTGGAGAAGATTGTGGAGGCCAGGCTGGATCGCAAAGCCATTGGTTTCAGTACAGATGTGACTGAGAAATCGAGAAAGGAGATTGGGGATCTGCTGCAGGAAGTGACTCCTCAGGATCTGGTGAAATTCGGACTGATACCAGAGTTTGTAGGCCGTGTGCCTATCTGCGTATCCCTGAGAGGGCTGGATGCCGAGGCGTTGATTCGCATTCTGCAGGAGCCTAAAAATGCGCTGATCAAGCAATATCAGAAGCTGTTTGACATGGACGGCGTGGAGCTTTCCTTTGAGGAGGAGGCCATCAGGGCTATTGCGACGAAAGCTTTTGAGCGCAAGACAGGAGCAAGAGGACTCCGTTCCATCATGGAAAGTATCTTGATGGATATCATGTATCAGATACCTTCCGACGAGACCATTGAAGAATGTATTATCACGAAGGATACGGTGGAGGAAGGAAATACGCCTCTGACGATTCACAAGAATGAACACAGATTAGGTCTGAATAAAGCGATGTAATACAGCATAAAACGCCGTCCCTGTGACGGCGTTTTGTATGAGTGAGAAAGGACATACGGAATATGGTAATCAAAGATGTCAGCCTGGAAATTGTGTGCGGTGTCAGCAGCAGGCTGCCGGAAACAGTTCTGCCGGAAGTGGCGTTTGCAGGTAAAAGCAATGTGGGTAAATCCTCGCTGATCAACGCGCTGATGAACCGGAAGTCCCTGGCCAGAACCAGCTCCCAGCCGGGGAAGACCCAGACAATCAATTACTATAATATTAATCATGTGCTTTATTTTGTGGATTTACCGGGGTATGGTTATGCGAAGGTCAATGAAAAGGTGAAGGTACAGTGGGGGAAAATGGTGGAAAACTATCTCCATAGCTCAAGGCAGCTCAGACAGGTGTTTCATCTGATTGACATACGACATGCGCCTTCTGAAAATGACAGAACCATGTTCCGCTGGATTGTGGAGAGCGGTTATCAACCTGTGATTATAGCCACTAAGCTGGACAAACTCAAAAGGAGCCAGATACAGGGACAGCTGAAACTGATTCGTGCCGGACTGAATGCAGTTAAAGATACTGTTATTATACCATTTTCGGCCGAGACAAAGCAGGGACGTGAGGAAATATACGGAATTCTGGACAGAATTCTGAATGAATGTCCGCCGGAGCAGACAGGAAATGTTTGAGGTTTGTGGATAACTTAATGATTTGAGTGCGCGCACAGCGCACGGGGGGTAAGCATGAAAAAGTACTGTAAGGCATTGGCAAATCTGACGGTGGCATTGGTAATTCTGCTTTGCGTTATTTTTATTCTTCCCAGAGCAATTGTATTTTTCTCACCTTTTGTAACAGGGTGGATAATTGCTCTGATTGCGGGACCATTGGTGCGCTTTTTCGAGGAGAAGGTGAAGCTGAAAAGAAAAGTGGGCGGAGCATTTGTAATCATTGTGGTCATTGCGCTGGTGGTCCTGGTGATTTACCTGGCAGGTGTCAAATTGTTTGAGCAGATTGCAGGGCTTGCATCTTCTCTCCCTGAAATGCTGGAAAGTATAGAGGCGGATCTGGCGAGTATAGGGGATAAACTGAATGTGGTGTTGTATAAGCTTCCCTGGGATATCCACCTGAATCTGAATCAGAACGCAATAAAACTGGACGATTATTTCGGAGAATTTCTGGAGAAAGTGGGTACTCCTACTATTGAAGCGGCGGGAAATTTCGCGAAGCAGCTTCCTGCCCTGTTTATTGCAGTGATTATGGCGCTGCTTTCTTCGTACTTCTTTGTGGCAGAGAGACAGCAGCTTAACGAAGGATTCCGGAAGTACATGCCCGCTTCGGTACAGCTTCGATATCGCCTTATTCGCCACAGTCTGACAAAATCTGTGGGAGGGTATCTGAAAGCGCAGTTGAAAATCGAAGTCTGGATGTATTTTCTGTTGCTGATTGGTCTCGCCATTTTAAAGGTAAATTATTTCGCACTGATAGCGCTGGTCATTGCGTTTTTGGACTTTCTGCCTTTTCTGGGCACGGGGACGGTGCTGATTCCATGGGCGGTTATCAGGATTCTGACTGCGGATTACAAAACGGCTATCGGACTGCTGGTAATCTGGGGCGTGGGACAGCTGGCCAGACAGTTGATTCAGCCGAAAATTGTGGGCGATTCCATCGGTGTACCTCCATTGCCTACACTTTTCCTGCTTTATGTGGGATATAAATTCAGCGGTGTGGTCGGAATGATTGTGGCAGTGCCAATCGGACTTCTGATCTATTCCCTGTATCAGGACGGCGCATTTGAAACCACGAAGAACAGTGTGCTGATTCTGGTGGCCGGTGTCAACCGTTTTCGAAGGCTGAATAAGGAAGATTTGGCGGAAGTAGAGGCAATGACCAGGCAGAATGAGACAGTGGCAGAGGAACTGAATGAAACAGAGGAATAGAATGAAACATTAATAAAATATAAAAATTGTCCTTAAAATGAAACTTTTTACAGTCAAAATACGTCTATATATAAGAGAGTGTACAATACACTCTCTTTTGTATTTATAACAATGGAATTCTCGCAGAGTGTGGATTCTATTGTTGGATACAAAAATTTTACAACCGCTGCCGGAGTACCTATGCAACTTTGATACAAATTTATTTTACAATATTTGCAGTAAACCGATATGGTTCGGGATATTACTATTATAGAAGAAAAGGTTTTGCGCAAAGCATATCAGGATGATAAAAACAGATACGGATAGTCGGGAGCTACAACAGAAAATTGATGAGTATGGCGACATGCTGTTTAAGCTGAGCTTCGTGCGTCTTCAAAATGTACAGGATGCAGAGGACGTTGTGCAGGAGGTTTTTTATCAGTATGTCAGAAATATTGGTACTTTTCAGGATGACGAGCATGAGAAGGCATGGCTGCTGAAGGTGACTTTGAACGCCTGCCGCAAGGTGTGGCGCAGTGCATGGCGCCGCCGCAGGAGCGAATGGAATCCGGAGGAAGGCAGAACGGAGGAGACTTGGCAGGACGGCATCTGTCGGGAGGTACATAGCATGATGCCCGGACCGGAAGAGGCGGCTTTCAGGAAAGAAGAAAACCGGCGTCTGATGAATGCAGTGATGGAGCTGCCGGCAAAATATCGTGATGTGATTCACCTTTTCTACTATGAGGAGCTTTCCGTGAAAGAGATTGCCCGGATTACGGGGCGTGTGGAATCCACGGTGACATCGCAGCTGACCAGAGGACGGGAGCTGCTGAGGAAGTCATTAAAGGGGGAGTACGATTTTGATTAAATTTCGGAATGCATATCGGGAAGCTGCGGGAGAACTGCCTGAATTTCATATGGAGGCATCTCAGGTGCAGGATGAGCTGCATCATCACAGAATGCGGATGCAGAGGAGAAGGTACCTGATTGCCAGAGGCTGTACAGCGGCAGCTGTATTTCTTTTGTTCGGTGCAGGAACCGTGGCGGCAAAGAATTACCGTGACAGCAATATACGGGTCAGCGACAATGGATTTGTTATCACCAGTGCAGGGGAAGACCAGGAAGGGATCCCCGACGGGAGAAGCCTTCCTGATCCGGCCTCAATTTTGAGTCTAGGGGGGGCATTTTCCATAGAGGAAGGTATCCCTGACGACGAGATAGAGGTATATGAACCGGAGATAACAGAATACAATTCTATAGAGGAATTTCTCACGGCGTCAAATGTGACTGCCGCAATTCCGGACAAAGGATTGTTCGGAGAGACATTTACGGGTGAAAGCGTGGATGTTGTGGAAGATGGAAGTGAAGTGAGCGTCTATCTGTACAATGAGAATGTAAGTTTTTTCATGATACAGTTTGATAACAGAGAGTATGAAGGGTACAGCTCTGCAGCCTCGTTTTCGGGAAGCAGCAGTAACGAGAGGAGCTATATCAACAGCCAGGGATTGAATTATGTGGTATTTGACTCTGTAAATGAGAAAGGGGAGACGGAATCCGTGCATGCGGCAATTTCCGTAAATGGGAGAGACCTGACTCTTACCTTTCAAGGCTTTGAAGAGACTGTGATTGAGAAAATTTTATATACCCTGGATTTAACCGTTTATTTTCAGGATGAAAGGTGATAATTCAACAGGGCAGATTTGGAATACAAATGTCCGATGCGGACGTAAATGGCAATAGATTATTTGAGAAAGGATGGAGGATACAATGGAGAAAAATATTTTGGTATATAACAACCAGACAGGAATTGCGGAAAAAATGGTGCCTTTGTGTACTGGGGAAGGGATTGCGGTATTGGTGGCGGCCAATGTAGAGCAGTTGTTTGAAATATTGGATCAGGCTGAAATCCATCTGATGCTGGTGGATGTGGAGCTGAATGACAAGGGCTGGGACAAGGGGATTGAGATGATTGCCAGCCTGAGACGCAAGAGCAGCATTCCGCTGATGGTAGTTTCCGCACAGTCCGCGGAGACTGCGAAAATTATGGCGTTGGAGGCGGGAGCGGACGATTATGTGACAGAGGACTGTAATCCTCTGGAGATTCTGGCCAGAATCAAGTCGCAGCTTCGCAGATATACGCAGCTGGTGAATATGTGTGCCAATATTGACAGGATTTACCGGGTAGATGACCTTGTGATTGACGATACCCAGAGGAAGGTTACGGTGGAGGGGAAAAATGTGCGCCTGACGCCTATCGAATACAAGATACTCCGTCTGCTGGTACAGAAGAAGGGAAAGGTATTCTCCAACAGCCAGATTTACGAGAATATCTGGCATATGCAGGCCATAGGCGCCGACAATACTATTGCGGTACATGTGCGGCATATCAGGGAAAAGATCGAGAAGAATCCCAGAGAACCGAGATATCTGAAGGTTGTTTGGGGAAACGGATATAAGGTGGGATGAGCATGGCAAGTCCAACAACCAGGGGGCAGACCGTATGGTCTGCTTTTGGTTTATACTCAAGAGTGATCAGATTTGCCGGCGAATCAAAAAGTGCTGTCCGGGAATAGATTGACAGCCTGCGAAAAAGAGCGTATTGTATGAATGAAACAATACAGTTCGAAATATTTGCCGAACAGTTATGGAGAAGTAATCTATCAGAAAATAAACAGGAGGAGAGGTTGTAACAAGATGGTTGACACACAGTTGAGCGGGGTGGCAGGCACCGCGGACAAAAAGGGAATCAGCGGCAGCACAGTCAAGATAATTGCGGTGATAGCCATGCTGATAGATCACACGGCGGCGGTGGTGATGATCAGGCAGATTATGGCGAGAGGATTTCAGGAAGCAGCTGTCGGAGGGCAAAGCCGGCTGTTTGACTGGTTAATGGAAAATGGCGTTTTATTCTATGGATATCAGATCATGCGGATGATTGGCAGGCTGGGATTTCCCATTTTCTGCTTTTTACTGGTAGAAGGATTTCAGCGAACCAGAGATGTCAAAAAATATGCGCTGCGCCTGGGGCTTTTCGCATTGATTTCCGAGCTGCCCTTTGATCTGGCAGTGACTGGCAGGTTGTGGTACGGCGGGTATCAGAACGTCTATTTTACTTTGCTGATTGGGCTGCTGGCGCTCTGGGCATATAGCTTTTTTGCTGAATATCAGCAGAAAGAGGATGGAAAAGATCTGCCGGCAGCGCTGAGATGGATTCTCACTGTAGCGGGAGTGGTGCTTCCGGCCGCCTATCCCGCCGTGTTTATTCCCTTTCAGGACCAGACGGCCAGACTGACCTGCTGTGGTCTTGTTCTGACGGCTACGGTGGTGACATTGGCACTGTACGGCCGGCGGAAAGGATTTCGCCGGGTGCAGACGGTCTGCGCGGACATCACGGTGTTGATACCGCTTATGTTCCTGGCGGAATATCTGCAGACGGATTATTCAGGGATGGGGGTGCTGACCATCTCGGTGATGTATGTGTTCAGAAAGCGCAGAGCGCTGTCCATGGCAATGGGCTGTATCGTTCTGACGCTGATGAGCGTCAGTGAAATTCCCGCGTTCCTGGCAGTAATTTTTATTGCGCTGTACAACGGAAGAAGGGGACTGAAAATGAAGTATTTCTTCTATGTGTTTTACCCGGCACATCTGCTTTTGCTGTATCTGACGGCGGTACTGATGGGCCTGGGAGATGTTATGCTTATGTGAATGTCTGAGCCTGCCCTGCTGAAACTCTGCAGAGGCAGGATTTGACTTTTCAGCACCGGTACTGTTCAGAATCTTGCCGTAAATGATAAGGAAGAACATGCACGGAAACCTGCAGGAGAGAACAAAATACAGGCGATTGTACACAGATCGCGGAAATGAGGAAATATGCTGGAAGTAATGAATCTGACGAAAAAGTATGGAAAGACAATTGCAGTGGATAATGTGGGCTTTGCCGTGCCGGACGGGAGAATCGGAATCCTGCTGGGGCCCAATGGTGCAGGGAAATCCACCGTGATTAAAAGTATAGCGGGATTGCTGAAATATAAGGGAACAATTCGTATTCAGGGGTTGAATTCCCGGACGATGGAGGCGAAGAGATGCTTTGCCTATGTGCCGGAAATGCCGTACATGTACGATGCCCTGACTGTGCGGGAACATATCGAATTCATCACGAGAGCCTACGGTGTGGAATGCACGGAAGAAGAGCTGAAGATGCTTTTTGACCGGTTCGAACTGACAGATAAGCAGGAAAAGCTGGGAAGCGAGCTGTCAAAAGGTATGATGCAGAAGGTCAGTATCTGCTGCGCGCTGGTCATAAAGCCCAAAGTAATTCTGCTGGATGAGCCCATGGTGGGGCTTGACCCCGCTGCCATCAGAGAACTGAAGACAGTGATACTGGACTTGCGGGAAAAAGGCTGTACTATCCTGATCAGCACACATATGCTGGAAATGGTGCGGGATTTATGGGATGCTACCTTTGTGATGGATGGGGGACATATTTTGGGAACCTATGTGAAGGAAAATGTGGCCAATGAAGACCTGGAAGAACTGTTCTTTTCTGTTACCGGTCAGAAAGCTTCAGAGGAGAGGGCGGCCGTACAACGAGGGGAAGAATCGGACACAGTGAGCGCGGAAGTCGAAGGGGACGGGAGGTAACAAAATGGGAGCTGTCGGATATCTTTACCGCAGAATTTTCTGCAATCGCGTGAAAACGGCGCTTCGCAGGCCCGTAACTTATGTCTATATCCTGCTTGTTCTGTTCTACTTTACAGCGCTTCCCATGTCTCTGCGCATGGTTGTGGAGGAAATGGAAGCAGATACTCCGGAGGAGATGATTACAGTGCTGACGGTGCTGGCCTTCTGGGTGATTCCGGCCAATCTGATCGCCTATGCGAAGAGAAAAGGGCTGCTGTATCGAAACAGTGATGTCCAGTTCCTTTTTCCGGCGCCGGTGAGTCCCAGGAAAGTGCTTCTATATGCACATCTGAAGACATTGGTGGGACAGATATTGCTGAATTCGTTTGCGATTGTCTGCGGTGCGCTGCTGTTTCATGTGGAAGCCTGGCGTCTGGCTGTGTATTTTCTCTTTTCCATGATTCTGGAGAATCTGCTGGAGGGAAGTATTATGATATTGATTTACGGATCCGAAAGGATGGAGGAGAAGCAGCGAAGCCTGGTGGTAAAAGCGGTTTACGGACTGGTGGGGATTCTGGTTCTCATGGGCGTCTGGACCTGGCTTCGGGAAGGACTGAGCATGAAGACAGTGGCAGATTACCTGCACAGCGATATGGTTCAGATGGTACCGCTGATTGGATGGTATATTGCCGCACTGCATCTTATGTTTACAGGGGCCACAGCGGTGAATATAGCAGGTACATGCTGTTATCTGGTTTTACTGATCCTGGCGGTGACGGCGGCGCGGCGGATGAAGTGTGAGGGATCCTTCTATGAAGATGCCATGAAATTTGCCGGGGATTATGAGGAGGTAGTCAGAAGCAGGAAGCAGGGCGACAGCCAGAAGCGCCTGGGGAAAGGACAGAAATTCGGGAAGGCCAGCGTGAACTGGAGAGGAGACGGCGCCAGGGCGCTGTTCTACAGACAGTTGCTGGAATATAAGAAAAGCAGGTATTTTATCTTTGACATGGGAACGGTAACAGCGCTTCTGGGCGGAATCGGGATTGCCTGGTTTTACAGCCGTGAAGGTGGTTTTGGTTCTCTGAATGCTTTCACGCCATTTATCATACCTGCAATTTCGTCGTACCTGATTTTTGTCTTCACCGCAGTCAACGGAAAATGGGCAAAGGAACTTCGCTCTCCCTATACCTACATGATTCCGGACACGGTATTCCGAAAACTACTAAACGCCACGGCGATGCATCATGTACAGAGCTTTGTCAATGGATGTCTGATTACAATACCGGGGGCGGTAGCCACGGGGATGACGCCGGTGACCACAGTGCTGTGTATTGTATTTTATACGGTATTGTCTGCCAATAAGCTGTATGCGCTGGCTGTGGCGGAAGCTGTATGCGGGAATACGCTGGGAACTATGGGGAAACAGTTTTTGCAGATGCTGATTCAGGGGACTGCCATAGGAATGGCGATACTGGGAGGTATACTGGGGATGGCGGTCGGAGGCGTGTTGGCAGCTTACCTGCTTATGGATTTTTTCCTGGTGATGTATACTCTTATATTTATGGTGACAGCAGCTCTGAATTTTTATAATATGGAAGTTGCATGAGTGAGGCGGGGACAGCGTCCTGAGGAACGGGACGGCTGCAGGTCAGATTTACCGGCTGTTCTGCGTGTCACGCAGATAATTGACATAGCTGATAGCAGCATCGCGGGATTTCGAATCCAGAGACAGAATCACATTGGTGATGCCGTGGATTGTGTAATCGGAAGTGATGTAGCGGTCAAGATTTTCAGGCGGGCAGCGGTAGCCGGTGCGGCCCAGGAGATAGTCGGTGGTAACCTGAAAGAAGTCAGCCAGCTTGCACAATGTGGCCAGGTCCGGCGCGTGTACGTTGTTTTCGTAATTTGAAATAGTTCCGATGGACATATTCAGGAGAGCCGCCAGTTCCTTTTGGCCCAGCTCCCGTTCCTTGCGCAGCTGTGACAGTCTTTGTCCGACACTTCTCATGCCTGTTTCTCCTCAACTTTAATGCATAAGAGATGCTGTAATAATCAGTCTCTTTTACTTTTGATAAAGTTTATTCTACATAATTTCAGAATTTCTAAAACAGCGTTTTAATATACGAATAATCTTTTGACATTATTTTACAAAGGATAAAACAGGAATGGACGAAACACTAAATTCGGTGTATGATGATAAGAGTATAGGAATCTGCAGAATGATTGTGAGGAGGGAAATTATGGTGTGGAATCTGGATGCTGACAGACCGATATATTCACAGCTTGTGGAAAAACTGCAGTTGCAGATTATCTCCGGACATTATCCGCCGGGAGGGAAGCTTCCCAGTGTCAGAGAGCTTGCCGCCGAGGCGGCGGTGAATCCCAATACCATGCAGAAAGCGTTTGCAGAACTGGAGAGAGGCGGTCTGATTGTCACACAGAGTACCAATGGCAGAACTGTGACAGAAGATACAGAGCTGCTCAGGCGCAGCAGACTTTTGCTGGCCCAAAAGCATGTGGATATGTTCTTGGACAAAATGAGGGGGCTGGGATATACGATAGACGAAGCAATTGCAGCTCTTGACAGAATGAAGGGAGGGACAGCCGATGAATGAACTGATTGAAATCGTTGGGCTGACAAAGGCTTATAATGCCAACAGTATAGCGGTGAACAATATTTCGCTTACTTTGCCAAGGGGTAGGATTATAGGGCTTCTGGGGCCTAACGGCAGCGGTAAAACAACATTGATTAAGATGCTCAACGGTCTTCTGACACCTACCAGGGGATGGATTCGGATTAACGGACAGCCGGTGGGGGTTGAGACCAAGGCCAGGGTGGCTTATCTGCCTGACAGAACGTATCTGTCAGGCTCAAAGAGAGTCAATGAGATTCTGGACTATTTCTGTGACTTTTATGCGGATTTTTCCAGGGAAAGAGCCCTGGAAATGCTGCACAGCCTGGATATTGCTCCGAATGCAAAGCTGAATACACTCTCAAAGGGGACCAAAGAAAAGGTCCAGCTGATACTGGTCATGAGCAGGAATGCCGACCTCTATATCCTGGATGAACCCATAGCCGGCGTGGACCCGGCGGCCAGAGACTATATTCTGCGGACCATTATCAATAACTATAATCCGGCGGCAACCGTGCTGATTTCCACCCATCTGATCGGCGATATCGAACAGGTGCTGGATGAAGTGATTTTCATGCGGTATGGCTATCTGGTGCTGTATACCTCTGTGGACAATATCAGGGAACAGCATGGTAAGTCGGTGGATGCTTATTTCAGGGAGGTGTTTGCATGTTAGGGAAACTCATCAGACATGAATGGAAGGAAACCAGTAAAATGGGTTGTCTTTTGCTTTTTGTGGTGGTGCTGATTACGCTGTTCGGCTGGCTGGCCTTTCGGACGCCCATGTGGAAATCCATCAGCAACGGCAACGCAAGCTTCAGCTGGCTGGATATTTTCAGCGTGCTCACGCTGATGATGTATGTGATGATGCTGGCAGGCATCAATTATGGGATTACCATATATCTGGGAGTACGCTTTTACCAGACAATGTACACGGACCAGGGCTATCTGACCCACACACTGCCGGTGACGAAGCATCAGCTTCTGCTCAGCAAAATCCTGGTCAGCGGTCTCTGGATATTTTTTCTGATGCTGTCCTTGTATTTATCCGTGTTTATTCTGGGTGCGTCCATGTTGTCTTTGTTTTTGCCCCAGGGATATTCGCTGGCTTCTCTGTGGAGAGAGCTGGGACTTAACTTTGGGGAATTGCTGGAGCTGATCGGGGAGGAAATGGATTTCAATGTGATCCGCTGGCTGGTGACGCTGGTGGTTACCACAATCCTTTCGCCCTTTGCCACGGTGACCATTTTGTTCGGAGCAATTTCCATGGGGCAGCTGTTCGGTAAGCACAGAGTGCTTGCAGCAATACTGAGTTATATCGGGATTATGGTAGCGGTGAGTGTGCTCAGCTCAGTTTTTCGGAGCATTTTGATGTTTTCCAGAATTACCAGTGCGGGAAGCTATCTGAACAATTCGCTGGATTCCAGTATTATCATTAATCTGCTGCTTGCGGTGGGACTGTATTTTGTCTCCTGGCATGTGACCAGCAACCGACTGAATATGCAATAAAATGTAAAGGCCTGCGCTGCCGTATGACGCCGGCCAAATCCTGAGGTGAGTGCAAATGCAGATGCAGAAGATAATCGATCAGATTCTGCAGGGAGAGTTTGATTATGAGAACGGCTCTCTTGATTTCTCTTGCGAAAAAATTGAACTTTCTGTCAGAAGAGGGCAGCAGTGCGAGGGGAGCTTTTGTATCAATGGGCCCCGGGGACTTTACACCAACGGGATCGTGCTCTCATCTGACTGGAGAATGGAGTGTCTGACAGGAGAATTCACAGGGGAGTCGGAGGAAATCGCCTTTTGCTTTCACGGAGAAACGCTGGAAGAAGGAGATGTGGTAAAGGGAAGCTTTGAGGTCATCAGCAATCGGGGAGAGTATTACCTGCCCTTTGCGGTGACAGTGGAATATACCATGCCGGAGTCTTCTGTGGGAGTTGTAAAGAATCTGTTTCATTTTGCCAATCTGGCCAAAAGCAACTGGAAAGAGGCTGTAAAACTTTTCTACCTGCCGGAATTCGGGCAGGTTTTAAGCGGCAGCGACGCAGAGTACAGCGAGGACTATCGGGCTCTTTCCTCCTATAACGGATGGGAGCAGAATGTAGAGGAATTCCTGATTCGGATTCACAAAAAGGAGAAGGTGGAATTTCTGACAGAAGAGCAGGAGCTGTCAGTGAAGCTTCCCGCTGCCGGACTCTCCGGGGGAGTGACGGAACAGGAACTGACGGTCATCAGAAACGGCTGGGGATATACCAGACTTTTCGTGAAATGCACAGGGGATTTTCTGTTCACGGAAAAGGAAGTGCTGACAGATGATGATTTCCTGGGAAATCGCTGCGGCCTGCCTGTGTTTGTGGACGGCAGCCTCTGCCACAGCGGGAAGAATTTCGGCCTGTTGTGTCTGTATAATTCCTATGTGACATTGCATATTCCGGTGACGGTTCAGATGGGGATTGACGGTGCAGGGGCTGTCCGGGAAGCTGACAGGAAACGTTATATCATTCAGATGATGGAATTTTATCTGTCATTCCGAATGAGGAAAATCGGAACTTCCGCATGGCTGAAGGAGACGGGCAGCCTGGTGGAAAAGCTGGTGAAGATGGATGAAAACGATATATCCGTCAGACTGTTCCAGGCACAGATTCTGATCACCGAGGAGAGATATAATGAAGCGGGATGGATACTGGACCATGTGGCGGAGCTTTTTGAGAAGAGAAAGCCGCAGGATACGCTGCGGGCCTACTATCTCTATCTTACTACCCTGATTCACGGGGAGGAGGAATATATTGTCAGAGTGACCGCGGAAGTGGAACGTATCTTTCGCCGGGACGAGACGGACTGGCGTGTGGCGTGGCTTCTCCTGTATCTGTCAGATGAGTATCATAAGTCGGACCGGAAGAAATGGGCGTTATTTGAAAGGCTTTTTCAGGCTGGGTGTGTCAGCCCTGTAGTCTATATAGAAGCTATCTCCGCTCTGAATGCGAATCCGGCGCTGCTGCGCAGACTGGGCAGATTTGAGCGTCAGCTGCTGTACTGGGGCGCCAGGCAGGGGCTGCTGAAACGGGAAGTGACGGAACAGCTGATTTACCTTACCGGAAGGGTGAAGGAATACTCGAGAGTCCTTTTCGAGACGCTGAAGATACTGTATGAGAAGAAAAAGGATGTGCGTATTCTCCAGGAAATCTGTGCACTTCTCGTAAAGGGAGGGAAGACCGGAACGGCATATTCTGACTGGTACAGGGCGGGAGTGGAGGCTCAGCTTCGGATTACCAATCTCTATGAATATTATATGATGTCTCTGGATTTGGACAGGCCGGAGGAGATTCCGAGGTCGGTTCTGATATATTTTTCCTATCAGAACAGTCTGGATTATGTCCGCAGTGCATACCTTTATGAATATGTTCTTCAAAACAGAGATGAACTGGGAGATATCTATGAGTCTTACAGACCGGGGATGGAATATTTTGTCACGGACCAGATGAAAAAAGGACATATTGACAGACATCTGGCAGGGCTGTACAATAAGCTGCTGCGGCCCCACATGGTGGACGAACAGACCAGCGGGCCTCTTTCCAGGCTGTTGTTCGCGCATTTGATTCAGGTGGAGGATGACAGGCTGCGGAAGGTCTATGTGTATCAGCCGGGGAATCTGTATCCGGGCGAATATATATTGACGGACAGGCGGACATGGGTGCCTCTGTACGGAAGCAGGTATACCATCGTTTTTGAAGACGCCGGGAAGAACCGATTTATCAAAAGTGCAGAATATACCATGGAGAAGCTGATTATTCCGGGGAAATTTCTGCGGTGGCTGCTGCCGTTTACGGCTGTTGCTCCGGAGCTTGATCTGTATCTGTGCGGCGATGAGAGCATCTGCCGGGAAGAGCCGGGAGAAAGGATAAAACGGGAGGTACGGATTGCGGATTCCGACTATGCGCAGGAAGGCATCAGAAGGGACATCTGTCTGCGGATTCTGCAGTTTTATTACGATACGGACGATATGTTTGCCCTGGATGAATATCTGAAGCGGGTTCCTGCAGAGGAGCTTACTGCCGCGGAGAGGAGCACGGTAATCCGGTTTATGGTGCTTCGGGGCAGTTATGACCTGGCGGGAGAATGGCTGAAGACTTACGGGCCGTACTTTGTGGATGTGAAGATTCTGGCTCGCCTGATCAGTGCGCTTATGGAGAGACGCAATATGGCGGGAGACCCGCTGCTGACTGCGGCGGCGGTATCTGTTTTCCGGAAGGGAAAATACGACAGCAGGATACTGGAATATCTGATTCTGCATTATCGGGGGATGACCAGAAATCTGCGGGATATCTGGAAGGCGGCGAGATCTTTTGACGTGGACTGCTACAGACTCAGTGAGCTCATCCTGGTGCGCATGTTGTACTCCGGCGCATTTGTGGGAGAGAAGATGGAGATTTTTCGTCACTATCTGTCTCAGGGAGCAAGGCCGGAGGTGGAGGAAGCTTTTCTGGCGCAGTGTGCCTATGACTGCTTTGTCAGAGACAGAGTCATGGAAAATGTGATATTCTATGAGATAGGACGGATGTACCGGAGAGAGGAGCCGGTGCAGAAGGTCTGCAAGCTGGCTTATCTGAAATATTTTGCCGAGAACAGGGAGGAGATGGACGAGGACAGTGCTGCTCTCGCAAAAAAGTTCCTGAAGGAAATGATCCGGGAGGGGATCCGGCTGGAATTTTTCCGGAAATTCGAGGATTGTCCGGAAGTGCGGCAGGAGCTTGCCGATAAGACAATTCTCGAGTACCACACCAATCCGCACTGCAGAGTCTGTATTCACTATTCTCTCCTGCATGAAAGCGGCGAAGCGGCCGGATACAGGGCGGAGCATATGAAGGAAGCGTTCGGAGGCGTATTTTTCAAAGAGTTTGTCCTGTTTTTCGGTGAAAGTCTTCAGTATTACATAACGGAAGAGAGAAACGGAGAGGAAATGCTGACGGAGAGCGGCAGTCTGCAGAGGAGCGACGGCAGCGGGTATGAAGAGGAGAGCAGATACAGGATGATCAATGATATTGTCATCAGTCAGTCCATGGAGGATTTTGACACCATGGATAACCTGCTGGAGGAGTATCTGAAAAAAGAATTTCTGAATGAGAAGTTATTTGTTCTGAGATAGAGACAGCACGGACATGAAGCGGAGGCGGAAGGGGGACGTATGGGATTTCTGAGCGGTGAAAAGCTGATAGTGGGATATGATCTGGGCAGCGAATATTCCCAGATCAGCTTTGCTCTCTCCGAAGACGGGGAGACGGATACCTTCTCTCAGGTGGCCGGAGCGGAGATATATAATATCCCCACTGCACTGTGCAAAAAGTACGGAACAAATCAGTGGCTGTACGGCAGAGAGGCTGTCCGATGTGCCGGGGAGGACCAGGGAATTCTGGTCAGGAATCTGCTGGGAATGGCACTGGACGGCGAGACGGTTGTCATTGACAGGGACAGCTTTGACCCGGTGGCGCTTCTGGCACTTTTCCTGAAGCGGACACTCGGAATGTTCTCCAAAGCGGGTGGGCAGGCGGGAAGGCCGGAGAAAATCGGTTCGCTGATGATTACCTGTCCGACCCTTGACCATGAGATTCTGGAAGTGCTTGGCTGTGCGGCAGAGGGACTGGGACTGAAGCGGGATAAGATTTTTTTCCAGAGCTATGCGGAGAGCTTTTATAATTATATGCTTCGACAGCCCGCTGAACTGTGGAAACTTCCGCCGGTACTGTTCCACTACAGAGAGGGCGGAATAAGGGTCTACCGGATGGAATGCAACAGGCGGACAACACCGATGGTAACTATTGTGGAAGAGGCGGAATATGCGTTCCCGGGACCGGAGGCGACGCAGGAGCCGGACAGGGCGGAAGAGCTGGACGCTGCATTTCAGGAGATTGCCGCCGAAGCCTGTGACGGAGTGGGCAGCGTCTTTCTGATTGGAGACAGTTTTGACGAGAGCTGGATGAAGCACTCCCTCCGTTTTCTCTGTAAAGGGAGGAGAGTGTTCCTGGGGAATAATCTGTTCAGCAAGGGAGCCTGCTGCGGAATGCAGGAGAGGCTGGCGGTGAGCAAAGCAGGGGAAGCGTCCGTTTTCCTGGGGACAGATAAACTGAAGGCGAACATCGGTATGAAAATACTCCGCCAGGGGGAGAATTCCTATTATGCACTGCTGGACGCCGGGATGAACTGGTACGAGGCGGCGCAGACGCTTGAGCTCTATCTGCAGGACGGCAATGAGCTGGTCCTGACGGTGACGCAGGTATTGTCCGGGAGAAGCAGAGAGGTGCGGATTTCGCTGGACGGCCTGCCGGGAACGACTGCCAGACTGAAGCTTCACCTTTTTATGAAAGGAGAGAACTGTCTGGAGGCGGAAGTGGAGGATTTGGGGTTCGGAGAATTCAGAGCGGCCTCCGGACATGTATGGAAAACGGAGATTGATTTTGCCGCGGATGTGAATTGAGGAGTGTGAGAAGGTGCGTGTCAGTGTCTGTGTGGGAAATTATGCAAAAACGGCATATGAGATTCCGGGAGTGGGAGTGAAGGTTTTCTGCATGGAGGAGCTTTGCTGCTGTATGAAGGAGAATGCTTTTCTCCTGGAACTGTCGCTTTTAAATGATGAACTGCTGAACTGGATAGAGCAGGAATGCGGGCTGAGGGAACTGGCGAAGGCGCTGCATTTTCTGGTTCATAAGAAGGGGTCTCTCAGCGGATTTGTGACAACTATTCTGCGGTATGTGGGATTTTACGGGGAAGAAGTTATCTGTGAGACAGAACGGGTGCTGAAAGAGGGCGCCGGACTGAGCGGGATTGAAAAGCGGAAAAGTCAGATTGACTATTTGGTGAAAAATAAAAGATATAAGCCGGCCCTGGCAGAATATGATGAATTGTTGAAGCAATGGCAGGAGCAGGAGGCACAAAGCAGTATACAGCCGCCGGCAAAAGGGTTTCTGGCGAAAATCTGGCATAACAGGGGTGTGGCCTGTACGGGGCTGATGCTTTATGATGAGGCGGCAGATTGTTTTCAGCGGGCTTGCGAGCTGGACGAGAAGGAGGAATACCGCGGGGCATATCTGGCGGCAATGAGAATGCTGCTTTCGGAAAAGGCGTATGTGGACTTTGCGGCGGAACATGGAGAGCTGTACCGCCATACTCTGGAACTGGAAAAAAGGCTGGAGCAATATACCGGAGAATGGGAGATGCAGCCGGATTATCTGAGGCTGTATAACAGAAGGGAGCTCAGAAACAGTGGAGACCGTCTTCGGTATCACGAAGAGAGCGAACGTATGATACAGGTTCTGAAGGACAGCTATCGACGGGAAAGTGTGTAAAGGCAACAGTTCGGACAGAGAACTGAACTGTTAGATGTAAAGAACTTCCAGGCGGGGCTGTGTCGGATTGGTGCGGGGAAGGATGAAGTCCGGAAAAGGGAGGTGGAGTGGAACTAAATGGGTTTCTGGTCAAAAATATGGAAAAAGAAAAAATATCAGGAGAATGCTGCCGATGACTGGGAAAATATTGTCTATGACCGGGATACGGTGAATTTTCAGGAGGAAGAGCAGAGGAGTAGATATATTACCAACTGTCTGGAGCAGATCGACGAGGCGGGACGGGAGCTGAATTTGCTGACCAGCGAATATTCTCTTGTCACATCCTATCTCACAGACATGGAAGAGATAGAGGCGCTGCCAAAAGAGGAGAGAGAAGTTCTGAATGGGATTGCCGAAAGATATGTGCGGCAGGAAGAGGAGCGGGCCCGGTATCGGGGAAAGAAGAATCGGATGACAGACATCGACTATTATCGGCTGCGCAAGCAGGAGGACGAACTTCAGGAGGGAATTGCCAAGCTGAAGGACTGCGAGGCGTATGGGACAAAGGTGAAGCAGGACATGCAGCGCTTGGACAGGGAACGTCATGCCTATGAATTCCGCAGGCAGGAACTGGATGCGATAATGAATAATATGCGCGGTATGATCATGATTTTTCTGACGGCTTTCATTATCTGTGTTGTAATGCTACTGGTTCTGCAGTTTGGGTTTGAGATGAACACGAAAGCCGGATATCTTATAGCAGTGGCGGCGGTGGCGGTGGCAATTACAGTAGTCTGGGTGAAGTACACGGACGGAGACAATGAGCTGCATCGGGTGGAAATGGCGGTTAACAAGCTGATTCAGCTGCAGAATAAGGTGAAAATCCGCTATGTGAACAATAAGAATCTGACAGACTATCTGTACATCAAATACAGTACTGACAGCGCTTCTACTCTGGAAAGACTTTGGAAACAGTATCAGGAGGAGAAAGAGGAACGGAGGGAATATGCGGAGACGGAGTCCAAGAGGGAATATTACCGGAAGCAGCTGCTGAACAGGATAGCCAACTACAGAGTTGCAAGTCCGGAGCGGTGGCTGGGACATCCGGAAGCGCTGTTGGATAAAAGAGAAATGGTGGAGATGCGCCATGAACTGATTCTCCGCAGACAGGCGCTGCGGAAGCAGATGGATTACAATAATGATGTGGCGGAGAAGGCCAGGAAGGAAATCAGAGATGTGGCTGACAAATATCCGTCTCATGCCGCTGAAATTGAGGAAATTGTACGGCGCTATAAGGGAGAGGATTCTGACTATTGACTTATCCATCTGCTTACTATATGATAAAAAAGTACAGGACATGTACGGAACTATGGACTATAACAGCAGATGTGCCGAAGATGCATGGGCTGATTTAGGGGCGGGAAGCGCCCGGAAAGCAAGCTGAAAAGAGGATGTATCGAGAGACATCTGTGGAACTATAATAAAGGAGTATGATATGAGCACAGACAGATATGTGAGTCCCCTGTCGGAGCGGTATGCAAGCAGGGAGATGCAGTATATTTTTTCACCGGATATGAAATTCCGCACCTGGAGGCGTCTGTGGATAGCCCTGGCGGAGACGGAGAAGGAGCTGGGGCTGAGCCGGAACGGCAGGCCGGTTATTACCCAGGAGCAGATTGACGAGCTGAAGGCCTACGCCGAAGACATCAATTATGATGTGGCGAAAGCGCGGGAAAAGGAAGTCCGCCATGATGTCATGAGCCATGTGTACGCATATGGACAGCAGTGTCCGAAGGCGGCTGGTATCATTCATTTGGGGGCAACCTCCTGCTATGTGGGAGATAATACGGATATCATTGTGATGACCGAAGGGCTGAAGCTGCTGAAGCGGAAGCTGCTGAATGTGATTGCCGGACTGGCCGGATTTGCCGATGAGTATAAGGCACAGCCCACGCTTGCCTTCACACATTTTCAGCCTGCCCAGCCTACCACAGTGGGAAAACGGGCAACCCTGTGGCTGCAGGAGTTCTATCTGGATCTGGAGGATCTGGATTACGTACTGAACGGGATGAAGCTTTTGGGCTCCAAAGGAACCACGGGTACCCAGGCTTCCTTTCTGGAGCTTTTTGACGGGGACCAGGAAATTGTAGATAGAATTGATCCCATGATTGCGGAAAAAATGGGCTTCAGGGAGTGTTTCCCGGTGTCAGGCCAGACCTATTCCAGGAAAGTGGATACAAGGGTAGCCAATGTTCTGGCCGGTATTGCCGCTTCCGCCCACAAGATGAGCAATGATATCCGCCTGCTGCAGCATCTGAAGGAGGTGGAAGAGCCTTTTGAGAAGAGCCAGATCGGTTCCTCGGCCATGGCGTACAAGAGAAATCCCATGAGAAGTGAAAGAATCGCTTCTCTGTCCCGATATGTGATGATTGATGCTCTGAATCCGGCAATCACCTCTGCCGCTCAGTGGTTTGAGAGAACGCTGGATGATTCGGCCAATAAGCGTCTGTCCATTCCGGAAGGGTTTCTGGCAGTGGACGGGATCCTTGATTTGTGTCTGAATGTGGTGGACGGACTGGTGGTATATCCGAAGGTGATAGAGAAACACCTGCAGAGTGAGCTTCCTTTTATGGCCACCGAGAATATCATGATGGATGCGGTGAAGATGGGAGGGAATCGTCAGGAGCTTCATGAGCGCATTCGTGAGCTTTCCATGGAAGCCGGGCGTCAGGTAAAGGTGGAGGGAAAGGAGAATAATCTTCTGGAACTGATTGCAGCGGATCCTGCCTTCAACATGAATCTGGAAGAATTGCGAAAGACCATGGACTCTTCAAGATATACAGGTCGTGCCGCAGAGCAGGTGGAGGCTTTTCTGAAAAAGGTGGTTCGGCCGGTGCTGGAAGAAAATGCGGATCTGCTTGGAATGAAGGCAGAGATTCATGTGTAAAGTAAAAAGCGGCATTCTGCCTCAGAATAGTGAAGTACAAAAAGTCGGATAAAGGACAGTTGACAACAGGGAGGTATACATGGGAGGTTTTTTTGGTGTTGCAGCCAAAGAGGACTGCGTGTTTGATGTATTTTTCGGAACAGATTATCATTCGCATCTGGGCACCAGGCGGGCTGGAATGGTGATTTACGACAGGGAACGCGGATTTGACAGGGCGATTCATAATATTGAGAATGCGCCGTTTCGCACAAAATTTGACAAAGAAATGGTTAAAATGCGGGGAAGTATCGGGATTGGCTGTATATCTGATTATGAACCCCAGCCTTTGATGGTGCGTTCTCACCATGGAACCTATGCCATTGCCACTGTGGGCAGAATTAATAATGCGGACTTTCTGACACAGGAATTGTTCTCCAAAGGGCATGCGCATTTCCTTGAGATGAGCGGCGGAGATATCAATTCCACGGAGCTGGTGGCGGCGATTCTGGATCAGAAGGACAACCTGGTGGAGGGCATTCAGTATGCGCAGGAAGTCATTGAAGGTTCTATGACCATATTGGTTATGACCTCCAAAGGAATTTATGCGGCCAGAGACCGTTATGGCAGGACCCCCGTTTCCATTGGGAAAAAAGAAGGGGCGTTCTGTGTCTCCTTTGAAAGCTTTGCCTGTCTGAATCTGGGATATGTGTCCGACAGAGAGCTGGGGCCCGGCGAAATTGCCGTGGTGACACCGGAGGGTGTTCACACCTTGGTAGCTCCCGGAAAGAAGATGAAAATCTGTACGTTTCTCTGGGTATATTATGGATATCCTTCATCTTCCTATGAGGGAGTGAGCGTGGAGAAGATGCGTTATAACTGCGGAGCTCTGCTGGCGGACCGGGATCATGTGAAGCCGGATACTGTGGCGGGAGTACCGGATTCAGGGATTGCTCATGCTATCGGCTATGCCAACAGATCGGGGGTTCCCTTTTCCAGACCCTTTATCAAATACACTCCTACCTGGCCCAGGTCCTTTATGCCGGTGATTCAGACCCAGAGGAATCTGATTGCCAGGATGAAGCTTCTTCCGGTACAGGATTTGATAGAGGGGAAGAGTCTGCTTCTGATTGATGACTCTATCGTTCGGGGGACGCAGCTGCGGGAGACCACGGAATTCCTCTACCAGAGCGGCGCAAAGGAAGTGCATATACGCCCTGCCTGCCCTCCGATTCTCTTTGGCTGTAAATACCTGAATTTTTCCCGCTCTACTTCGGAGATGGATTTGATTGCCAGGAGAGTGATACGGGAAATGGAGCAGGAGGACAGGAAAATAGATTTGAAGTATTATGCGGATCCTGACAGGGCGGAATACGCGGAGATGGTGGAGAGAATCGGCAGACAGCTGAATTTCACCACTCTGCGCTATCACAGGCTGGATGATATGATTGCGGCCGTGGGGATTGACAGAAGCAGGCTTTGTACTTACTGCTGGGACGGTGCGGAAGACAGCGAAGAAGTTGTACAGTGATGAAGACATTGCTTTGCATGTTTGTGCGGAGCAATGCAGGTAATTAAGAGGTGTTGGTTGTGTTAAGGTTATGTTATGTAGTAGCGGTTTCCTTTCCCTGTGTCGTTTATTATATTTGCAAAGCGCATTTTATTGAACGGCACAGAGTGCATTTTTCGGAGGAGCGGCGTTACAGGATGGCCAGGAGATGTATATCCATTATGATGCATAACGGCCGTATCAAAACGGAGAGCACCGGACAGGAGCGACTGCCGAAAGAGGGCGGCTATGTGATGTATTCCAATCATCAGGGCAAATACGATACTCTGGGAATTATGTATTCTCATCCCAGACCATGTACCGTGGTGATAGATGCTTATCGATCAAAACTGCCTATCACGGACACATTTATTGATCTGGTGGAGGGCTGCCGGCTGGACAAACGGGATATGAAGACACAGCTGAAGGCAATTCTGGAGATTGCAGAGAATGTGAAAAAGGGAAGACGCTACATTATATTTCCTGAAGGAGGTTATGACAATAACAGAAACGATCTTCAGGAATTTATGGCGGGTTCCTTTAAATGTGCGGTCAAGGCGAAGGCTCCGATTGTGCCGGTGGCTATCATCGACTCTTATAAACCTTTTGGAATAAATTCTCTGCGCAAGGTGAAAACGCAGGTACATTTTCTGGAACCCATTTATTACGAGGAATATGAGGGAATGCGGACGGTGGAAATTGCAAAGCTTGTGAAATCCAGAATCGGACAGGTTATTGATGCGAAGACGAAGGTAAAGGAGCTGGCAGATGCAGGATAACAGATATCTGCCTTATGAAAAATACCTTTAAAGCGTCGGTTGCTGCAGCTGGTCAGGGTAAGACAAAGGAGAAGGCAGTTAATTCCCCGGCAGAGGTAACGCGCCGGGGGACTGACTGCTTTTTAAAGTCTGTTTCTTCACAGACTGAAATGCTGTTGATTTATAATGATTTTCCTGTCAGCATTTCATAGGCCTGCAAGTACTTTTCAATGGTTTTTTTCACCACATCCTCCGGAAGAACCCAGTTGTTATCCGGATTTGCCTTCAGCCAGTCACGGGCGAACTGCTTGTCGAAGGAGGGCTGACCATGGCCGGGTTCATAGCCGTCAGCAGGCCAGAAACGAGAACTGTCAGGGGTCAGCATTTCATCTGCCAGTACTATACTGCCTTTTTCGTCAAGGCCGAATTCGAATTTGGTGTCTGCTATAATGATCCCGCGAGTCAGGGCATAATCGGCACATTTTTTGTATAAAGCAAGAGAAAAATTACGGATTTTCTCCGCATATTCTCTGCCTTTTCCGGGGAAGTGCTTTTCCAGATAATCTATGCTTTGCTCAAAGGAGATATTCTCGTCATGATCTCCGATCTCAGCCTTTGTGGAAGGGGTATAGATGGGTTCAGGCAACTTATCCGCTTCCTCTAACCCTTCAGGAAGGCGGATGCCGCAGACAGTGCCGTCCTTCTGATAGCTGGCCCATCCGCTTCCGGTAATGTAGCCGCGGACAATGCATTCCACAGGAAGGATGTTCAGCTTCTGACACAGCATGCTTTTTCCTTCAAATTCTTCCGTCTGGAAAAAGGCCGGCATATCCTTTACATCCACAGACAGCATATGGTTGGGCAGAATATCTTTTGTCATATCGAACCAGAATCTGGACATCTGAGTCAGCACGGTTCCCTTTTTCTCCACCTTGTTGCCTAAAATAACGTCGAAACAGCTGATTCTGTCGGTTGCAACCATAATCAGACTGTCGCCGTTGTCGTAGATCTCACGTACTTTGCCCGCTTTGATGGGCTTAAGCTCCTGAATACTCATCGTTAGCCTCCTTTTATTCATGGCTTTAATTTTGCGTTGCGGCTTTGCTTATGCCTGACTTGCTATCTACATTATACCGGATTCCCTGTAATTGGCAAGATTTTTTTGCGTAAGAAAAAGCATCCTCTGCAGGGGAATCATGCAATTGTTTTACATGAGGCGGTGTATGCCGTGTAAGGCAGTGCGGGCGATTCCTGTCTTGCAAAATTGCATAAGAATGTGTTCCATGGACACATTGCTGGTTCAGGAGAACACAGAAAATACGTCGGAAGCGAAACTGATGCAGTATTCAGCAGTCTGGAGTTTGTGGGAAATGCGTTTTCTGATAAGGTCGATAAGCTAAAGATGGCATTGATATGTCTGAATCGCTGACAAGGAAGAGGAAATATTCGAAAGGACACAAGCCCGGAAGGGTGAAAGGAGATAGAAATGGAATATATCCAGTATTATGAGTCACCGATGGGAAGAATTTTAATGTCCTGTGACGGAAAAGCACTGAATGGTCTTTGGTTTGTAGACCAGAAATATTATGCGGCCGCCTTGTCGGAAGAACATCAGGAAAAAAATACTGTGGTATTTGACAGGGCAAGAGAATGGCTGGGCATTTATTTTCAGGGACGGGAGCCGGATTTTACGCCGCCCCTTTCTATGAAGACCACTCCGTTTCGAAAAAGGGTATGGGAGATTCTGCTGACCATTCCTTATGGACATACTATGACTTACGGGGAGATTGCAGGCAGGATTGCCTTGGAAAAGGGGTTTTCACATATGTCCGCTCAGGCGGTGGGCGGAGCCGTAGGGCATAACGCCGTTTCGCTCATAATTCCCTGTCACAGAGTGGTGGGGACAGACGGCAGTCTCACCGGCTATGCAGGGGGAATTGACAGAAAGGCAAAGCTGCTTACTCTGGAGAAAGTGAATATGTCCTCCTTATTTGCCCCGAAGAAAGGAACGGCACTGTGAGAGTGTGGACATGGCAGATAGCAGGTCCGAGCAGTGGGATTTCCATAAATGATACTGAAATTCCGCGAGTATTTAAGGCAGACCAGGGGACACAGGGGTTGAATGACACAAATATTTATATGGGCAAAAAGGAGAAGTCTGATATGGCAGTTATGACAGAGAGACTGATATACGAGATTTTGTCTGCGGTGGAAGAGGTACCGGAAGGCAGAGTGGCCACATACGGACAGATTGCCAGGCTGATCGGCAGGGATAAGAATGCAAGGCTTGTGGGGAAAGTTCTGAGCAGGGCGGAATATTACGGGAAATATCCATGCCACCGTGTGGTGAATCACGCGGGGAGGCTGGCGCCGCATTTTACCGAACAGAGAGGTCTGCTGGAAGAGGAAGGCGTGAAATTCCGGGATGAGACACATGTGGATATGAAGAAATACCAATGGGACGGAGCTTAGGTCAGTAAATTTGAAAAATCATCTTTTTGAGGGCCTTTTATGGGCCTTATCATTTTATATAATTTGCCTGTCAAAAATCGTTGACAAATTCGAACAAATGTTTTATTCTAAGAAAAAGGAAATAAGAACGTTTGTTCTGCGAGAAGGAGAGGGAGATGAAGAAAATGAGAAGGACGAGAAAAGGCGGATTTCCGGTAATGGTTTTGTTCCTGACATTCATTACAGTATTCTGCAGCGCGGGAACTGCCATGAGCCGAAGTGATTTGAGCACACAGGAGCTGGAAGGATATTACAGGGAACAGGAGCGGATACTGGTGGATGAGGCGAGATCGTTTCTGGATGCGAAAGGCTTTGTCAACAGCGGTGTCATGCTGACCAGGGTTATTGACGAAGACGGGGCCAGGGAATACACTCTGACCGTGCACCACGGCAAGATTGATAAGCTGACTGACGAGGGCAGGCTTGTGCTGATGGCAGAGTTGGAAGGAATCTTTTTTGAGGATGAAGGCTGCTCATTTAATCACAGATTCCTGAATGGCAGTTCGAATGTGAAATAATGAAAATGGAAAATCTGTCTGGTCTGGGTGACAGAGGAATGATTTTGCCGGACTGTTACCGGTTTGCAGATTAAATTGCAAATTAATGGCAGGAAGTGCATGACATTTCTGAAAAATAGGGGTATACTCTTTTCAGGAATGCCTGCGCAGGACTGCAGTGGGCGGAAAGGAGTCCGAAGATGTCATTTATTCCGAAACCACAGGAGATATATAAGCATTTTAAAGGAAATTTGTATCAGATAACGGCTGTCGCGGAACATACCGAAACAGGAGAGACACTGGTGGTCTATCAGGCGCTTTACGGTGATTTCAGGACCTATGCAAGGCCGCTTGAAATGTTTGTGAGCAGAGTGGACATAGAAAAGTATCCTGACGCAAAGCAGGAATTTCGCTTTGAATTACAGGGACCTGATGCGGACATGCATAGAGCAGACCGTCTGCAGGCTTATGCGGAAGCCGGGGAGACAGATACAGAGGATGAAGAGGAGGTCTTATGGACCGGTATGGGAATGGAACGCTGTAAAGAGGATAGCATTCATACTGGTACAGGAGGAGAAGCAAACGGGAAGGCTGCCGCTCAGAAGGATATGGATTCGACTATGGACGAGGAACTGTCGCTCGATCCGCTGGTGCTGGAGTTTCTGGATGCGGACAGTTATGAGCAGCGGCTCAATATTCTGGCGGGGCTTCACCACAGAATTACGGATGATATGATTACCACTATGGCAATTGCCTGCGACATTGAGATAAATGATGGCGATATCGAAGAGCGCTACGAGGCTTTGCGGTCCTGTCTGCTGACACTGGAGCGTTACGAATGTAATCGACTGAGATAAGTTAAACGGGAATTGCCGTTGGAGCTTCCTTTAAAATGGCGCTGAATATATGATTCGGTAAAAACAGGAACTGTTATGACGATTCTGGCATATGATGTATGTTGTGGTGTCATTTATATATAGCGGGCATATATGACAGACGGTTAGGGAAGGGAGCGGCATATGGCATATATATTAGAGAAAAAAATGGTAATCGGCGTTTCTTCCAGGGCATTGTTTGATCTGACAGCTGAAAATGAGATTTTTGAGCGGCAGGGACTGGAAGCGTATTGCAGGTATCAGGTAGAGCATGAACAGGAGATATTGAAGCCCGGACCAGGATTCGGACTTATTAAGGCATTGCTTAAACTGAATGAATACAGCCAGAACAAAGATCTGGTGGAAGTGATTATTATGTCACGGAACAGTCCGGATACTTCCCTGAGAGTGTTTAATGCCATTGCACATTATGGGTTGAGTATCACACGCTCAGTGCTGGTAAGCGGTGCGGCGCTGGCGCCTTATTTGACGGCGTTTCACACAGATTTGTTTCTGTCCGCTTATGAGGATGATGTGCAAAGCGCCATAGACAGCGGTATAGCGGCCGGGATTATCTGCACGGAACACAAAGGATACGGTGGGCCGGCACAGGTGATTCCCATACAGGCGGGGCTTGATGCCGGCAAAGAGGGAAGGACGGAGGACGCATGTCAGATTCGGATTGCATTTGACGGAGACGCCGTACTTTTCACGGATGAGTCGGAACTGATATTCAGAGAAAAAGGCCTGAATGCTTTTGAGGAAAATGAGAAAATGCATGCCAGAGAGCCTCTGGAAAAAGGACCGTTTGCCCATTTTTTAAAGAAACTTTCGGATTTACAGAAAGAGCTGGGGAAGGAAAATTGCCCAATCCGAACGGCTTTGGTCACATCCCGCAGTGCACCCGCACATGAGAGAGTGATTCGTACTATGCGTTCATGGAATGTGAGAGTGGATGAGGCTTTTTTTCTGGGAGGCCTGGAGAAAAAAGATGTGCTGAAGGCCTTCGGCGCTCAAATCTTTTTTGATGACCAGTCAGTGCACACGGTCAGCGCAGCACAGGCGGTGCCCGCGGCCAGGGTACCATGTTGCAGAAGCGCAGGATGAATGAATAATAAATCAGGTAAAAGGAGACAGACTTACAGAATGGAATACAAGCATATTGTGCAGGGGCGTTTTCTGGAACGCCCTAACCGATTTATCGCGAAAGTGGAAATCGGCAATATGAAAGAACAGGGGAGAGAAGACTGCAGTGTGGAGATTGTCCATGTGAAAAATACAGGCAGATGCAGGGAGCTTTTGCAGAAGGGGGCTCGGGTTTATCTGGAGAGAAGCGACAATCCCAATAGGAATACTGCTTATGATCTGGTAGCTGTGGAAAAGGGGAAAAGGCTGATTAACATGGACTCTCAGGCACCGAATAAAGCGGTGGAGGAATGGTTGAGGGCAGGAGCTTTTTTGTCGGATGTATTGCTGGTACGGCCGGAAGTCAAATACGGCAGCTCCAGATTTGATTTTTATATGGAGACAGCGGCGAACAGAATTTTTATGGAGGTAAAGGGTGTGACGCTGGAGGAGGACGGAGTGATCCTGTTTCCGGATGCACCCTCGGACAGAGCGGTAAAGCATGTGGAGGAGCTGATTCAGGCCAGACATGCAGGTTACCGCTGTTTTGTGTTATTTGTGATTCAGATGGAGAATGTGAAGTATTTTACGCCCAACAGAAGAACGCATTTCCAATTTGCAGAGGCACTCTGCAGAGCGGAGAAGGCGGGAGTGGAAATACTGGCATATGACTGTCTGATAACACCGGAGAGTATGAGAATAAACAGGCCTGTCCCGGTTATACTTTGTGAGGAAAAGGGAACAATGAAAACGAATGAGATGAGGGAGAACACATCGAAAAAAGTATCGGGGAGAACAGGGGAGACTGAGGAGAGCGTTTATGAAACCTTAAGAAAAACCTCAGAAAAGAATAAGCTTGAGGCTATTTCCACGCCGCTCTTAAAGTGGTATGATGAGAACAGGCGGATTCTGCCCTGGCGGGAGAATCCTACACCTTACCGTGTATGGGTATCTGAGATTATGTTGCAGCAGACGAGAGTCGAGGCGGTTAAGCCCTATTTCGAACGATTTATGAAAGAACTCCCGGATATTGAAGCGCTGGCTGCAGCAGATGAAGAGATTCTGCTGAAGCTCTGGGAGGGATTGGGATATTATAATCGAGTTCGGAATCTGAAAAAGGCAGCAATTCAGATACAGAAAGAACATGGCGGAGAAATGCCGGATACTTATAAAGAACTGCTTACACTTACGGGAATCGGGAATTATACGGCAGGGGCAATTGCCTCCATTGCATTTCAGCGCCCGGTGCCCGCAGTGGATGGAAATGTGCTTCGTGTGATATCCAGGCTGACAAAGGATCCAAGACCAATAAACGAAGCAAAGGTAAAAGAATGTGTGGAACGGGATTTGAAAGAGGTAATACCGCAGGACCGCCCGGGAGATTTTAATCAGGCAATGATGGAAATAGGAGCCTGTGTGTGTATTCCTAATGGGGTGCCGCTATGCGGAAGTTGTCCGCTTCGGGAATTTTGTGCCGCCCATAAGGCGGGAGCAGTACAGGACTATCCCAAACGGGAGGTGAAAAGGCCCAGACAGATTGAAGACAGAACAATACTTTTAATTATGAATGAGAGCAGGACTGCTGTGCGGAAACGTCCCGGCAGAGGACTGTTGGCCGGAATGTATGAGTTTCCTTCGATAGATGGCTTTCGCACGGCGGAGGAAGTAGCAGGGTATCTGGCAGAGAGAGGACTCAGAGCGATTGGAATACAACCGCTGGAGGATGCGAAACACATTTTTACCCACAAAGAATGGCATATGAAAGGATATATGGTCAAAGTGGACAGGCCGGAATCGGGGAAGACGAAAGGCTTTGCAGAGGATTGGCTGTATATTGAGCCTGAGGAGACAAGGGACAGATATCCCATTCCGTCGGCCTTCAGCGCATATACAAAATATCTGAGCATCAGGCTGGGCAGGGAGAGATATGAACCCGGGAAGATATAATGTAAGCAGTAATAACAGCTCAGTGACGGACTGAACTGCTACAAGCCGTAAATTACAGGAAAGGCATGGTTATTAAAATGAAACTGTTATCAATTGCAATACCCTGTTATAATTCGGAAGGGTATATGGCAAAATGTGTGGAATCTCTGCTGGCAGGCGGGGAGGATGTGGAGATTATCATTGTGGACGATGGATCCACGAAAGATGGAACAGCCCGGGTGGCAGACGAATATGCACAAAAATATCCCTCTATTGTGAAGGCTGTGCATCAGGAGAACGGAGGACATGGCTCTGCGGTAAATACAGGGATTCAGAATGCCACCGGTCTGTATTTTAAGGTGGTGGACAGTGATGACTGGGTGAAGAAGGAAGCATATCTTCAGGTGCTTGACACTTTGAGGGAGCTGACTGGGGGGGCATGCAGTCTGGATATGCTTGTCTGTAATTTTGTCTATGAGAAGGAGGGCGAGAAGAGAAAAAAGGTAATGCATTATCGTCATATTCTTCCACAGGGAGAAATGTTTACCTGGAGTGACTGCCGTCATTTTTCCAAGGGACATTATATACTGATGCATTCTGTTATTTTCCGAACCAGACTGCTGCGGGAATGTAGCCTTGAGCTTCCGAAGCATACTTTTTATGTGGATAATATCTATGTGTTTGAACCTCTTCCTTTTGTAAAGAATATCTATTATCTGGATGTCAATCTGTATCGGTATTATATCGGAAGGGAAGGACAGTCTGTGAACGAAGCCACTATGATATCCAGAATAGATCAGCAGATTAAGGTAAATAAGATTATGATTGACTATTTTGTGGATAAAAAGCAGGAACTGTTAAAAGACAAAAGGCTTTATCAGTATATGTACAATTATCTGGAAATCATAACTACGGTGTCGTCCGTGCTTCTTATCCGGTCAGGTACGGAGGAAAATCTGGAGAAGAAAAAAGAATTGTGGAAATATCTGAAGACAAAGGATAAAAAACTGTTTACAAGAATGCGGCATGGCATTATGGGAAGTGCCATGAACCTTCCCGGAAAAAGCGGCCGTAAGATATCTGTGGGAGGCTATAAGATTTGCCAGAAGATATTTAAATTTAATTGACATTTACTTTAAGCTTTTATTGTTAAGAAAAAGAACGCCCTGTAAAATGATGGACGTTCTTTTTTATGCTTTGATACAGAATATGTCATTACATTGATATTCTCTTTTTCATTCTACGCCGCATTTTTCTCGCAGCCAGTGCGGCTTCTCTTCTGTATACAAAGGTGTACATAATACTGCCCAGTGCGATTGCCGTGGCCACATCAAATACAGAATGCTGTTTGATGAGCATTGTGGAAAGAATAATGGACACACATAGAATACAGGAAGCAAATTTGATTCCTCTTTTTTCTTTCAGTGACGTGCAGCGCATAATCGCAAAATGTGCTCCCAGGGAATTATACACATGAATACTGGGCCACAGGTTCGTTGGAGTATCCATTTTCCACAGGAAGGAAATGGCCTGGGTGAAGACATTATCCCGGGGCATTACTGCCGGCCGAAGATGATGACCGTTGGGCCACAGTGTGGAAATAATCAGGAAGACGGTCATACCTGTGAATAGAAATATACAGCACTTGTAATATTCCTGCCTGTTTTTGAAAAAGAGGAAAACCACAACTGCCGCCACATAGGCAAACCATAAAAAATATGGGACAACAAAGATTTCCCAGAAAGGAATATAGTCGTCCATAATCACATGTATGACCTGATAGTTCTTTGTATTGGTGCTTTCCAGCCATGCAAACCATGACAGATAGATAACCATGTAAACTGCCAGCGGAATTCCGTGCTTATATTTTGCATATAAGCTTTTTATAACTCTCATTTCGTATAACCAGCCTTTCAATTTTTTCCCAAACCCGTTTTTATTAGGATGTTTAATAATAGAAACCGTGAAACAGTTTTTATTATATAGCTTGTTAATTAAAATTCAATGCTTTTCTTCAGTTCTTAAAGATTATTTAGAAATCCTTAAGGATTCGGGATTATGATTGAAGTGCAGGCATATCATTTCGAAAGAAATCAGCGTATCATTCGGATTGCATCCTTCTCACAGTTGACACGGATATGATTGCTTCTGCGGGTGACCTCGCCGTCTGTGTGCACCCACAGCGGCTGACTGGTCTCGATGGTAAGGCTGTCTGCACAATAGGGATTAACCCCCTTGAAACGAAAGTGCTTTCCCTTGAAAGCCGTGGGCAGTGCAAACAGGATCAACAGTTTTGACAAATCACCTACCGCACACATATTCAGGAGTCCGTCGTTTGCATTCGCATCAGGAGCGAACATGAAGCCTCCTCCTTCATATTTATGAAGCATACATGCGGTAAAGAGCATATTGCCGATATCTATGGGAGCACCGTCTCCCATGATAAGCTTCCCTGAAATGGCCCTGGCGGCGAGCAGCTGTCTCAGAGCGATACCCAGGTAAGTCAGCTTTCCCAGTCCAAGTTTATTCATAACCTTTTTGATACCGGAATGAAGTGCCTCCTCGCAGACGGCGGCGTCAAAACCGATACCGCAGCTGACGGCAAAGCGCCTTGTCTCACCGTCGGGATAGAACACGGTGCCCAGGTCCATGGGAAGCGGATTGCCTGAGTGGAGAATCAGGTCCAGGGCTTTTGATGGATTGGTGGGGATCTCCAAATCTCTGGCCAGGTCGTTGCTGGAACCGGTGGGAATATAACCGAGAACCACCCGGGAGGTATCGTTCAGACCCTGAAGGGCTTCATTTACTGTGCCGTCACCGCCTAAAATAATAAGGGACAGAACATCTGTGGTCTGAGAGGATAACTCACCGGAGATACGGGTGGTATCTCCGGCACTTCTGGAAAAATGATGGCGATAGGAGACCTTTTTCTCACGAAGTATGGGTTCTACCTGTTTCTCCCATATCTGAAGTCCCTTGCCGGAACGGGAGACGGGATTGATAATAATATGATACATGGGATATCCTCTGCTTTCTAATGTAAAAACGTTCCAAATAGCTTAAAATTACTTTTATTTTAACAGTAATGGATAAATCCGTAAACCCGATTTGAAAATTTTGTCTGTTTTTTTATTTGCAATCTTTTGATTCTATGATATAATCGAACCGTGTGTCAGGCTGAAAAAAGAGGAGGAGGATTTTGGAATGTATTCGTTGGATGAAATTAGAAAAGTTGATCCTGAAATCGCACAGGCCATTGTGGACGAGCAGGCAAGACAGAACAGCCATATTGAGCTGATTGCATCTGAGAACTGGGTGAGCAAAGCCGTGATGGCGGCTATGGGAAGCCCCTTGACCAATAAATATGCAGAAGGGTATCCCGGGAAACGCTACTATGGCGGATGTGAGTGTGTGGATGTGGCGGAAAAGCTTGCCATAGAGCGTGCAAAGGAACTGTTTGGCTGCGAATATGCCAATGTACAGCCTCATTCCGGTGCACAGGCTAATATGGCGGTACAGTTTGCGGTATGTAAGCCGGGAGACACAATTATGGGCATGAATCTGGATCATGGCGGGCATCTCACTCATGGAAGCCCGGTTAATATGTCCGGAAAATATTTCAAAATTGTTCCCTATGGAGTAAATGACGAAGGCTTTATCGATTATGATAAATTACGTGAAATAGCCCTGGAAGCCAGACCTCAAATGATCATCGCAGGTGCTTCCGCCTATGCACGTACCATAGATTTTAAGAAGTTCAGGGAGGTTGCGGACGAGGTGGGCGCATTCCTCATGGTAGATATGGCGCATATAGCCGGACTGGTGGCAGCCGGACTTCATCCCAGTCCCATACCTTATGCCCATGTGACCACAACGACGACGCACAAGACCCTTCGGGGGCCCAGAGGCGGGTTGATATTGTCCAGCAAAGCCGTAAATGAAAAATACAACTTCAACAAGGCGATTTTCCCGGGTACACAGGGCGGTCCGCTGATGCATGTGATTGCTGCCAAGGCAGTCTGCTTCAAGGAAGCATTGAGCGATGATTTCAGAGTTTATCAGAAAAATATCATAGATAATGCACAGGCACTCTGTAAAGGACTTATGGAAAGAGGGATTAAAATCGTGTCCGGCGGCACGGATAATCATCTCATGCTGGTGGATCTGACCAATTATGGTCTCACCGGTAAGGCGGTGGAAAAGCTGCTTGACAGGGCAAATATTACCTGCAACAAGAATACGATTCCGAATGATCCACAGTCTCCGTTTGTGACCAGCGGTATTCGTCTGGGGACGCCTGCTGCTACTTCCAGAGGGATGAATACAGAGGATATGGACAGGATAGCGGAGGCAATTGCCCTTGTGATTAAGGGAGGCGAAGACAAAATTGCCCAGGCGAGGACTATTGTGCAGACTCTGACAGACAAATATCCTTTGTCATAAGAGAAGTGCCGCAATATTTCGCACATAGATGAACCGGATACTCTGTCAATATAAAATATGTGATGAATTGCGGCAGATAAAACGCAGTGAGAAGAGGAGATTACGATGATAAATATAGCAGTGCTGGGATACGGAGTTGTGGGAAGCGGCGTGGTGGAAGTAATCGGACGCAACCATGAGGAAGTGAGGAAAAAGGCCGGAGATGAGGTCAGAGTCAAGTATATCCTTGACCTGAGGGATTTCCCGGGAGACCCGTATGAAGACTGTATTATACATGACTTTGACATCATATTAAATGACCCGGAGGTCAGTATCGTGTGTGAGGTCATGGGTGGTACCGGTGCGGCTTATCAGTTTACCAGGCAGCTGCTGGAAGCAGGCAAAAATGTCTGCACTTCCAATAAGGAGCTGGTTGCGAAGCACGGTGCCGAATTCCTGGAGCTTGCTGTCGCCCGGCATTGTAATTATATGTTTGAAGCCAGTGTGGGAGGAGGCATTCCCATAATCCGTTCGGTGAATACCGCGCTGACGGCAGAGAAAATTGAGGCCGTCACAGCTATACTAAACGGTACTACGAATTATATTCTGACAAAGATGGGCAGTGAAGGGACAGAGTACGAAGAGGCTCTGAAGCAGGCACAGGAGCTGGGATATGCGGAACGCAATCCCGAGGCGGATGTGGAAGGCTATGATGCCTGCCGCAAGCTGGCAATTCTTTCGTCGCTGATTACCGGCAGAAATGTGGATGCGGGAGAGATTTATACCGAGGGAATTACCGGCATTACAGGAGCCGACTTTGAATATGCGCGTCTGGAAGGCATGGTGATCAAGCAGCTGGCCATAGGAAAGATGCAGGAGGACGGAAGTGTGCTGGCTATGGTTGCTCCTTTTATGCTTTCTGCCGGGTATCCTCTGGCGGCGGTAAACGATGTGTTTAATGCGGTGCTGGTCACAGGTAATATGCTGGGCGATGTGATTTTTTACGGGCGCGGCGCAGGCAAGCTGCCCACAGCAAGTGCAGTGGCTGCAGACGTGATAGACTGCGCAAAGCATCAGGGCAAGAATGTCATCTGTATCTGGGACAGAGAAGCGGCAAAAGTGGCAGACGTGGCAGATACGAAGCGAAGGTTTTTCCTCAGAGTTGACGCGGAGGCCCGGGGGGCAGTGGAGGAGATGTTTGCAGGCGGAAAGATCGTTACGCTGCCGGCCGGGGGAGAAGAGCTGGGCTTTTTCACTGCAGAGATGAAAGAAAAAGATTTCAATGCGAAGTGCGGGGAGCTTGGAACCGCGGTGTTAAGCAGAATACGCCTTTTGTGATGCTTTCCGCCGGTGGGCGGGTAACAATGGAAAAAGAGCATTCCATGGAAGAAGAGCATTCCATGGAAGAAGAGCATTCCATGGAAGACTTTAGTAACCGACAGCATATATTATAGAAGGAGTAGTTTCGGTGGAATGCGGGAGGAGAAATCAATGAAATATATTGTGGTGCTGGGCGATGGTATGGCGGATGAACCGATTGCCGCGCTGGAGAATAAGACGCCTCTTGCCTGGGCAAAGACGCCGAATCTGGACAGACTCAGCAGACTCAGTGAACTGGGGATGGTGCATACGATTCCCGAGGGGATGAAGCCGGGTTCTGATATTGCGAATCTTGCCGTGCTGGGGTACAATCCCGAAAAATATTACTCCGGACGCTCTCCGCTGGAAGCGCTGAGTATTGGCGTGCCCATGAAGGAGACAGATATCGCCATTCGCTGTAACATCGTGACGCTTTCCGAGGAAGAGGACCCTTTTGAAGAAAAAAGGATGATAGATCACAGTGCTTCCGAGATAAGCACGGAAGACTGTGCCGTGCTGCTTCGGGAGATAGAGGAGCAGCTGGCAGACGAGATATATCAGTTCTATGTGGGAACCAGTTATCGACATTGCCTTATCTGGAATGGTGGAAAAGTGGTGGAGCTGACTCCGCCTCATGATATACTGGGAGAGAAGATTGGGCAGTATCTGCCGGAAGACAAGGTACTCCGTGAGATGACGGAGAGAAGCTATCATATTCTGGCAAATCACCCGCTTAATCTGGAGAGAAAGAAAAAAGGCTTGAATCCCGCCAACTGCTGCTGGTTCTGGGGAGCCGGTACGAAACCGGCTCTGACTTCTTTTCAGGAGAAAACGGGGAAAAAGGGAATGATGGTATCGGCGGTGGATTTGCTGAAAGGAATTGGGGTGGGTGCCGGCATGGGTGTGGCTTATGTGGAAGGCGCCAACGGCGGTCTGCATACCAATTATACCGGAAAAGTGGAAGCAGCGGTGAACGCTCTGACCCGGGAGGGGTATGATTTTGCCTATATTCATTTAGAGGCGCCGGACGAGATGGGGCATCAGGGAAGTGTGGAGAAAAAGGTACAGGCCATTGAATACCTGGACGAGAAAGTAGTCGGCCCGCTGGCGGCGATGATGGAAGCCGCAGGAGAAGACTTCCGACTGCTGGTATTGCCGGACCATCCAACGCCGGTCAGGGTACGGACTCATACTTCGGAGAGCGTTCCCTACATGCTCTATGACAGCACCAGGCCTCTTAGGCATGAGTGCAGCTACAATGAGGAAGAATGTGGGAAAACGGGAAAGGTTGTGGTGCAGGGATACAGACTGATTGATAAATTCCTGGCTGTGTAGAAGATTTGTAAGAGTGCAAGGACCTTCCTGAACTGTTGTCAAAGCAGTCCCAAAGGCGGGAAGAGTGTAATAGATTCAAATGAATATCTGAACAGTTGCGGATAGTTCAAATTACAAAAAGTAATGAGGAGTGGAAATATGTCTAAAGTAGTAAAATTCGGAGGAAGTTCTCTGGCAAGTGCGGAGCAGTTTAAGAAGGCGGGGGATATCGTCCGCAGTGATGCGGACAGAAAATATGTGGTACCTTCAGCGCCGGGAAAGCGCTTTAAAGAAGATGCAAAAGTAACGGATATGTTGTACGCCTGCTATGACCTGGCAGAAGCCGGCCGGGACTTTTCAGAGGAATTATCCGCGATTAAGGCCAGATATTCTGAGATTACCGTGGGATTGCAGCTTTCCGCAGAGCTGGATGAGGAATTCGAAACCATTGAGAAGAACTTTAGAGAAAAAGCGGGCAGGGATTATGCAGCCTCCAGAGGAGAATACCTGAACGGCATTATTATGGCCGCCTACCTGGACTATGAATTTATTGACGCGGCGGATGTGATTCTTTTTGATGAAAACGGAAGATTTGATGCTGATAAGACCAATGAAGTACTTTCGGCAAGGCTGGCAGGGGGCGGCAATGCAGTAATTCCTGGATTCTATGGTTCCCGCCCGGATGGCTCTGTGAAGACCTTTACCAGAGGCGGCTCCGATGTGACAGGCTCTATAGTGGCGAAAGCAGTACAGGCGGATGTGTATGAGAATTGGACGGATGTCTCAGGATTCCTGATTGCAGACCCTGACATTATCAGCAATGCAAAGGGAATTGACGTGATTACATACAGAGAGCTGAGAGAGCTTTCCTACATGGGAGCGGAAGTATTCCATGAAGATGCAATTTTTCCTGTGCGGCAGAAGGGGATTCCCATCAATATCCGCAATACCAACGCACCCCAGGACAGCGGTACCTGGATTGTTGGCAGTACCTGTCAGAAGTCGAAATATGTCATAACCGGTATTGCCGGAAAGAAGGGGTTTTGCTGCATTAACATTGAGAAGGATAAGATGAATTCTGAAATCGGGTTTGGCAGAAAGGTTCTGCAGGCTTTTGAGGAAAATGGAATTTCTTTTGAGCATGTTCCTTCAGGAATTGACACCATGACTATATTCGTGCATCAGGATGACTTTGTGCATAAGGAGCAAAAAGTAGCGGCGGCCCTCTACAGACTGGCAAAGCCGGATTCCATTGAGATTGAATCGGACCTTGCGCTGATTGCGGTTGTGGGAAGGGGCATGAAGTCCACCAGAGGGACTGCCGGAAGAATTTTCTCCGCGCTGGCCCATGCGAATATCAATGTGAAAATGATTGATCAGGGCTCTTCCGAGCTGAATATCATTATCGGTGTGGCGAACGAGGACTTTGAGACTGCAATCAGGGCAATATACGACATTTTTGTGCTGACGAATCTGTGACAGTGAAAAGTCATTATGCGGTAACAGTACAGTGCCTTGTCTGAACTGTTGCGCTATGTGTTGGAAATATTTAGAAATTTGTCGGAATCTGTTGACAGATACATGCGGGTTTAATATAATGAAAATGTCTTCCGGCAGAGCACAGAAGAATTAACATGCTGATGAACAGGAATAGTGCAAAAGAAATGAAATACAGAGGATAAATCGGAGGAAGTTAAGGAAATGGACGCAAGTTCATTTCCTTAATGTGCGTTAATCAGGTTTATTTTTCTGATGAGAGATTTAACAGATAAAAGTAACAGCAGAGCAGTGAGCAGACCGCGAGATGGAAGAAACGCCGAACTGGTCAGACAAAGTGAGGATACATATGGGTAACAATGACAAACTGCAAAACAGAAGAGAACTCAGAAGGAAGAGACGTGTCAGAAACCAGATTATTTCCTATGTGGTACTGATCCTTCTGATACTGACTGCTGCCGTCGGCATTGTGTTTGCAACGAGACGTCTGCTTTTTGACAGCAAGTCGGCAAGACAGGAAGAAACAGAAAATAAAGAATTAATAAATGATATATTAGCAGAGGAAGAATCCATTGCCACGCCGGAACCTGTGCCGGAAGAAACCACGCCGCCAGAGCCTGAGTTAACGGCGGAAGAAAAACTGGATGAACTGGTGGAGTCGAAGGTGGCGGCCATGTCCCTGGAAGATAAAGTAATGGGACTTTTCATTGTGACACCGGAAGCAATTACCGGAGTTTCCACTGTGATACAGGCAGGAGAAGGAACGCAGCAGGCGCTGAATCAATACCCGGTAGGAGGCCTTATTTATTTTAAGCAGAATATACAGTCTGAAGAACAGCTTAAGACAATGTTGGAGAACACTGCACAGTGTGCCAAATATCCACTTTTTCTGGCGGTGGATGAGGAAGGCGGCAGCGTGTCCAGAGTAGCAGCTTCGGGGATTGGGCCGGAAACGGCTGGTGCCGCGGACATCGGTGCTGCCGGGAATACGGATAATGCATATCAGGCAGGGGTAAGTATCGGAAGCACACTGTCCGGACTGGGATTTAATCTTGACTTTGCGCCTGTGGCTGATCTGGCCAATGCAGAGGACAGCATAATGAAGGAACGTTCTTACGGTACGGACCCATCCGCTGTATCCGGCTTTGTTGCTTCCATGAAAGCAGGGCTTGAAGAACAGGGGGTAACGGCATGTCTGAAGCATTTTCCGGGAATTGGTTCTACCACAGGCGATACACATGAGGGTATGGTCTCCCTGCCCAGAACGGCAGAGCAGTTCTGGGCGGAAGAGCTGGCAGTATTTCAGGCGGGAATTGATGCGGGTGCGGATATGATCATGATCAGTCATGTGTCGGTGCCGGCGCTTACCGGAGACAACGAACCCTGCATCTTTTCCAGGCTTCTGGTGACAGATATTCTGCGGGAACAGATGCACTTTGACGGTGTGGTCATTACGGATGCTTTGAATATGGCGGCTGTATCCGAGTACAATACCGCTGAGGAAGCTGCCGTGAGAGCCATTCTGGCAGGCTGTGACATGCTTCTGATGCCGGAAGACTTTGAACAGGCCTATCAGGGAGTATTGAAAGCTGTTCAGAATGGAAATATTGCAGAGGAACGTATTAACGATTCACTGAAACGAATTTACAGAATAAAATATGCTGACCTGCCTGAACAGTAAGATGGTATGCAGGCGGAGTGCCTGTGATATAATAGGCCGGAGGCAGCCAAAGCGTATCAGGGAGGAATTCTATGCACAGAGAACACACGAAGACAGTGAGAATAGGCGACAGGGAAATCGGCGGAGGCAGCCCCATCCTGATTCAGTCCATGACCAATACCAGAACACAGGATGTGCAGGCAACGGTGGCGCAGATACTGGAGCTGGAGCGGGCGGGCTGTGAGATCATCCGCTGTACGGTGCCGGACAGAGAGGCCGCACGGGCCCTTGGGGAAATCAAAAAGCAGATACACATTCCCCTGGTGGCAGATATTCATTTTGACTATAAAATGGCAATTGCGGCCATGGAAAACGGCGCAGACAAGATTCGGATTAATCCCGGCAACATAGGAAGTGCAGACAAAGTGAAAGCTGTGGCCGACGTGGCCAGAGAACGGAAGATTCCCATTCGCATCGGCGTGAACAGCGGTTCCCTGGAACGAAATCTTGTGGAAAAATACGGGGGTGTGACGGCGGAGGGTATTGTAGAAAGCGCTTTGGATAAGGTACATATGCTGGAAGAACTGGATTTCGACAATCTGGTTATCAGTATCAAGTCATCCGATGTAATGATGAGCGTGAAGGCCCATGAGCTGCTGGCAGCCAGGACGAATTATCCCCTTCATGTGGGCATTACAGAGGCCGGCACGGTATTCAGCGGCAGCATCAAATCCGCCATTGGACTGGGATTGATTCTGAATGGAGGAATCGGAGATACCGTTCGCGTGTCGCTGACAGGAGATCCGGTGGAAGAGGTGAAATCGGCAAAGCTGATTCTGCGCACACTGGGGCTGAGAAAGGGCGGAATTGAAGTGGTGTCCTGTCCCACCTGCGGAAGGACGAGAATCGATCTCATCGGGCTTGCGTCAAAGGTGGAGAAGCTCGTGGAGGATTATCCTTTGGATATTAAGGTGGCGGTGATGGGCTGTGCGGTGAACGGACCTGGCGAGGCAAGGGAAGCGGATCTGGGGATTGCCGGGGGCCTGGGCGAGGGACTTTTGTTCAAAAAAGGAGAAATACTCCGGAAGATGCCGGAGGGACAACTGCTGGCGGCATTAAAGGAAGAGCTGGATAACTGGAAATGACGACAAAATCAAAGCCTTTTTTTGAGGTGTTTCCCACACTGGAGATTAAGGGAAACTTATATGATAAACTGGAACAGACCGAAGTCGAAAGGGTTTCTGCCACAAAGCAGAAGGACCGGATTTCGGTCTATTTGTACAGCACCAGACTGATTCTGAAGGAGGATATCTGGGCGGCGGAAAAGGAGATTAAAGGTCAGCTTTTTCCACATGCAATGCTCAAGGTCAGGATTTTTGAACGTTTTGAGCTTTCCTCTCAGTATACGCCGGAGAATCTGATGGAGGTGTACCGGGAGAGTATTCTGGCCGAGCTGCTGGAGTACTCACATGTGGAATATAATGCTTTCCGTACGGCGGACATCGCCTATCCTGAGGCGGGTGAAGTGCGGCTTACCATAGAAGATACCGTGCTGAACAGAACCAAGGAGGAGGATCTGGTTCGTGTGCTGGAGAAAATCCTTGTGGAACGGTGCGGTCTCACTGCTCATGTGACAGTGGATTACAGAGAAGGACATCCCGGCAGGTTTGCGGAGGAGAATGAGCTGAAAATCCGGATGCGGGTGAGCGAGATCTGCCGTCGGGCGAAGACTGGAGGCGGATATGGAGATATTGCTTCAGAAGGCGGCGGAGCTTTGCAGGCGGCCGGAATGCAAAATGATCTGGGAGAAGACGGTCAGGCGGGAGAGAACGGGCTTGGCGGAGAGCTTTCCCAAAAGGGCGGTATGGCAGGCAGCAGGGCCAATGAGAATGGCGGCATGGCGGGAAGCGGAGCCGGCGGAAACGGTGCGGACCGGACAGGGAAGAAGCCGGGGCCAGGCTTCGGCGCGTCGCAGCCTGGGGGAAATGCCGGCGGTGTGACTGACAGAGCAGGTGAAACGGCAGCCGGATGGGCCGGCGGCACCCGGAAAAAAGGAGAGTTCAGGCGAGGGGAATTCCGTAGAAACGGTGATTATGGTCGCACTTTGAAGCAGTCTGACAATGCGGATGTCATTTATGGCCGTGACTTTGAAGAGGAGGCTATTCCCATCGAGGATATTATCGGTGAGATGGGAGAGGTAACGATTCGTGGGAAGGTGCTGAAGACGGACAGCCGCCAGATTAGAAACGAAAGGACCATTGTCATGTTTGACGTGACGGATTTCACGGATACCATGACGGTAAAGCTTTTCACGAAAAATGAGTTTGTGAAGGAACTGATGGGCAGTCTGAAGTCCGGCGCCTTTGTGAAGATAAAGGGAGTGGCCACGCTGGATAAGTTTGACCATGAGCTGACCATAGGTTCTCTCACAGGGATTAAAAAGATTTCGGATTTTACCACAACCAGGCTGGACACGGCGCTGCATAAGCGTGTGGAGCTGCACTGTCACACCAAAATGAGCGATTTTGACGGGGTGTCCGAGGCGAAGGATATTGTAAAGCGGGCCTATAAATGGGGCCATTCCGCCATCGCTGTCACGGATCATGGTGTGGTACAGGGCTTTACCGACGCTTTTCATGTGTGGCAGGACCTGTGGAAAGCGGAGAAGAACAGATGTAAAGAGTCAGGAGAGACGCCGGACCGGCAGAACTTTTTCAAAATCATTTACGGCGTGGAAGCCTATCTGGTGGATGATCTGAAGGAGATTGTCACAGGGGACAGGGGACAGACCCTGAAGGATGATTTTGTAGTATTTGATATTGAAACCACAGGATTTTCGCCTGTGAATAACCGGATTATAGAAATCGGAGCGGTGAAGGTAAGCGGCGGGAAGGTGATAGAACGCTTTTCTACCTTTACCAATCCGCAGGTGCCGATTCCTTTTGAGATTGAAAAGCTTACGGGGATTCGGGATGATATGGTGGCGGATGCGCCGCTAATTGAAGAGGTGCTGCCGCAGTTTCTGGAATTTTGCCAGGGCTGTGTGCCCGTGGCTCATAATGCCGGGTTTGATATGAGCTTTATCATGGAGAATGCAAGGCGGCTTGGGCTGTCACTCTCCGGTCTGTCCGGAAGAACGGGAACGGCGGTGACAGATGGCTCCGGCAGAGAAACGGACTGCACCTATGTGGATACGGTGGGAATTGCCCGTGTGCTGCTTCCCGACCAGGCGAAGCACACACTGGACGCCGTGGCGAAGACGTTGAATATTTCGCTGGAAAATCATCATCGCGCCGTGGATGATGCGGAATGTACGGCGTGGATATTCCTGAAGCTGGTACAGATGCTGGAAGAAAGGGAGATTCACACGCTGACCAAGCTGAATGAGCTGGGAGCTGCCAGCGTGGATCTGGTGAAAAAGCTTCCCACTTATCATGCCATTATCCTGGCGAAAAATGATCTGGGTCGTATCAATCTGTACAGGCTGGTGACGGAATCCCATCTGACTTATTACAATAACAGACATCCCAGAATCCCCAAAAGTCTGGTGATGAAGTATCGGGACGGTCTCATTCTGGGAAGTGCCTGTGAGGCGGGAGAACTGTATCGTGCTCTGCTGGATGAACAGAGCGAGATGCAGATAGCGCGTATTGTGAATTTCTATGATTATCTGGAGATTCAGCCGTTGGGCAACAATAAATTTATGATTGCATCGGATCGGATTCGAAGTGTTGCGTCCATGGAGGATATTCAGAATATTAACCGGCGTATTGTGAAGCTGGGAGAGCAGTTTCATAAACCTGTGGTGGGGACCTGTGATGTCCATTTTCTGGATCCGGAGGATGAAGTTTACCGCCGTATCATCATGGCGGGAAGAGGATTTGAGGATGCCGACGATCAGGCGCCGTTATATCTGCATACCACGAATGAAATGCTGGATGAGTTCGCTTATCTCGGGAGTGAAAAGGCTTATGAAATTGTGGTAAAGAACACGAATATGATAGCCGATATGATTGAGTCTATTGATCCGGTGCGGCCGGACAAATGTGCGCCGGTGATTGAAGACAGTGATAAAAAGCTCACGAAAATATGCTATGATAAGGCTCATGAAATCTATGGTCCGGATTTGCCCCAGATAGTGGAGGCCCGTCTGGAGAAGGAGCTGCATTCCATTATTACCAATGGGTTTGCCGTGATGTATATCATCGCCCAGAAGCTGGTGTGGAAATCGGTGGAGGATGGTTATCTGGTGGGTTCCCGGGGAAGCGTGGGAAGCTCTTTTGTGGCTACTATGGCGGGGATCACGGAGATTAACCCGTTAAGTCCTCATTATTATTGCAGCAAATGCCATTATGTGGATTTCGAGGAGGATGATGTCAAAGCGTATGCCGGAAAGGCGGGAGTGGATATGCCGGACAGAAACTGTCCGGCCTGCGGGGAACCGCTGCACAAAGATGGCTTTGACATTCCCTTTGAGACATTTTTGGGATTCAAAGGGGATAAGGAGCCGGATATTGACTTGAATTTTTCCGGGGAATATCAGTCCAAGGCTCATAAATACACGGAGGTAATTTTCGGTGCGGGACAGACCTACCGGGCGGGAACCATTGCCACACTGGCAGATAAAACGGCGTTTGGCTATGTGAAGAATTATTTCGAGGAGAGAGAGAAGCATAAGCGAAAAAGTGAGATTGAGCGTCTTGCCACGGGAGTGACGGGGGTGCGTCGGAGTACGGGGCAGCATCCCGGCGGCATTGTGGTGCTTCCCATCGGACAGGACATCAATTCCTTTACGCCGGTGCAGCATCCTGCCAATGATATGACCACGGATATTGTCACAACGCATTTTGATTATCATTCTATTGATCATAACCTGCTGAAGCTGGATATTCTGGGACACGATGACCCTACCATGATTCGAATGCTCCAGGATATGACCGGGCGGGATCCGCTGACCATTCCCTTGGACAGCTTGGACGTTATGAGCCTTTTTCAGAACACGCAGGCATTGGGGATTACACCGGAGCAGATCGGAGGGACGAAGCTGGGGTGTCTGGGTATCCCGGAATTCGGTACAGATTTTGCCATGAACATGGTGATAGAAGCCAAACCGGAATCTTTCTCGGATCTTGTGCGGATCTCTGGGCTTTCCCATGGCACCAATGTGTGGGTGGGAAACGCACAGGACCTGATAAGGGACGGCACGGCGACGATTTCCACCTGCGTGTGTACCCGGGATGATATCATGACCTATCTGATTAATAAGGGAATGGAACCGGAGAAGTCCTTCAAGATTATGGAGGCCGTGCGAAAGGGCATGGTGGCAAAGGGGAAGACTTCGGCAGAGCAGTGGAAGGAATGGAAGGAGGATATGGTAGCCCACGATGTGCCGGACTGGTATATCAGATCTTGTGAAAAGATTGAATACATGTTCCCAAAGGCTCACGCGGCGGCCTATGTTATGATGGCCTGGAGAATCGGCTACTGTAAAATCAATTATCCGCTGGCTTATTACGGTGCATATTTCAGTATTCGCGCGAAGGCTTTTTCCTATGAGCTCATGTGCCAGGGACAGGCCAGATTGGAGGCAACCATGGCAGAGTACAGGCGGCGTATGGATGCCGTGGCGGACAAGGAGCCGGGGGCCCAGCCGCTGTCTAATAGAGAGGAGGGGGCCTACAGCGATATGCGGATTGTGCAGGAGATGTATGCCAGGGGCTTTGAATTTGCCCCCATTGACATTTTTTCCGCCCAGTCCCGTTCATTTCAGATTGTGGGGGATAAACTTATGCCCTCTCTGAACAGCATAGAAGGTCTCGGTGATAAAGCAGCGGATGCCATAGTGGAAGCGGTGAAGGATGGGCCGTTTCTGTCCAAAGATGATTTCAGAGAGCGGACGAAGGTGTCGAAGACCATGGTAGATTTGATGAGCTCCCTGAATCTGCTGGGGGATTTGCCGGAGTCCAACCAGTTGAGCCTGTTTGATTTTTAAGGGTATAGTAAGGAAAAATAATTCGTCATAAATTGCCGTAAAATTTTTTGGCAAATTTTTTAAAAAAGTACTTGCATAAATTAAAAAAATATAGTAATATATACAAGTACCGCAGATGCGGCAAAATATGACATGGCTGATTGGTCAAGCGGTCAAGACGCCGCCCTCTCACGGCGGAAACAGGGGTTCGATTCCCCTATCAGCTGTTATAAAAGCTTTGAAAATTCGATTGAGGATTTCAAGCTTTTTTTTTGCCCGAAACAGGATTTTCGTTGGGAGAAATTATTTTTTCGACAATAATATCTTTAGAATACTTTAATTGCCTTAGTTTTTAATTTTTCATAAATAACTTGTACATTTCCGATTTTGGGTGTATATTGTTTACGTGATTAAAATTTTATGGTAAGATGAACATTGTTTTGGGCTGAAATCATATAATTGTTGTTGTGAACACAAAATAAGGGGGCCGGTTATGGCAAAGTATCTTGTGATTGTAGAATCACCTGCTAAAGTGAAAACGATCAAGAAATTTCTGGGCTCCAGTTATGAAGTGATGGCAAGCAACGGTCATGTTCGCGATCTTCCCAAAAGTTCGCTGGGAATAGATGTGGAGCATAATTACGAGCCGAAGTATATCACTATCCGGGGGAAGGGAGAGCTGCTTGCAGGTCTGCGTAAGGCAGTAAAAAAAGCGGAGAAAATATATCTTGCAACTGACCCTGACCGGGAGGGAGAGGCAATTTCCTGGCATTTGCTTTATGCGCTGAAACTGGAGGAAAAGTTGGAGGCGAAGAAGGTATACAGAATTACCTTTAATGAAATTACCAAAAACGCCGTGAAAGAATCCCTGAGGAATGCCCGTGAGATTAATATGAATCTTGTGGATGCCCAGCAGGCGCGTCGTATGCTAGACCGCATGGTGGGCTATCGTATTTCTCCTCTGCTGTGGGAGAAGATCAAGAGAGGATTAAGCGCGGGCCGGGTACAGTCTGTGACACTGCGGATTATCTGCGACCGGGAGGAAGAGATCAATGCCTTTATTCCAGAGGAGTACTGGACACTTGATGTATTTCTGAAAGTAAAGGGAGAGCGGAAACCCGTATGTGCGAAATATTATGGAACAAAAGACGGGAAGCAGAGCATAGTAAATAAGGAACAGGCAGATGCCGTCATGAATTCGCTGAAGGGAGCGGAATATAGCGTCAGGGAGGTAAAGAAAAGCGAGAGAATCAAAAAGGCGCCTCTTCCCTTTACCACATCCACGCTTCAGCAGGAAGCCGGCAAGGAACTGAATTTTTCTACCCAGAAGACCATGCGGCTGGCGCAGCAGCTGTATGAGGGGGTCGACATCAAAGGCGAAGGCATGGTGGGCCTTATCACCTATCTGCGTACAGATTCTACCCGTGTATCTCAGGAAGCGCAGGAAATGGCTGCAAAATTTATAACAGCAGATTATGGTGAGGCTTATCTTCACAAGGAGACAGGCGAGAAGAAGAACAATCAGAAAATACAGGATGCCCATGAGGCTATTCGACCTACGGATTTGAACAGAACACCTTCGGTGGTGAAGGAACAGGTGCCGAGGGATTTATTCCGGCTGTACCAGCTGATCTGGAAGCGCTTTGTGGCCAGCAGGATGAGCGAGGCAAAGTATGACACCACATCGGTTAAAATTCAGGCGAAGGAGCAGATTTTTACTCTGTCGTCTTCTTCTTTAAGTTTTGATGGTTTTCTGCGTGTTTACCGACCGGCAGAGGAAGGTGAGGAAGAGAATGCGTTAACGGCAGCACTGAGCAGGGAGAGTGAGCTCAGCTTTGAAGCCTTTGATCCCAGGCAGCATTTCACACAGCCTCCCGCACACTATACGGAGAGTTCTCTGGTGAAAGACCTGGAAGAGCTGGGGATTGGACGGCCCAGTACCTATGCACCTACCATAGGAATTATTCTTGCCAGACATTATGTGGTAAAGGAAGGTAAAAATCTCTATGTGACTGAACTGGGAGAAGTGGTAAATAATATGATGAAACAGGCGTTTCCCGCTATAGTAGATGTGAATTTTACTGCCAGCATGGAAGCGTTGCTGGACAGCGTGGAAGAGGGAACGGTAAAATGGAAGACTGTGGTGGCAAATTTCTATCCCGACCTGGATGCGGCGGTGGATAAGGCGGAAAAGCTTCTGGCACATATCTCCATAGAAGATGAAGTCAGCGATGAGAAGTGTGATCTGTGCGGCAGGCAGATGGTTATCAAATACGGGCCTCACGGACGTTTCCTGGCCTGCCCCGGATTCCCGGAATGCCGCAATACAAAGCCATATTTTGAGAAAACAGGTGTGTCCTGTCCCAAATGCGGCAAGGATGTGGTGATGAAGAAGACGAGAAAAGGAAGGAAATATTATGGATGTATTGACAATCCAGACTGTGATTTCATGGTGTGGCAGAAGCCTTCCGGAGAAAACTGTCCGAAATGCGGTTCGGCTTTGCTGATAAAAGGAAATAAGCTTGTATGTGCGGACCAGCAATGTGGGTATCAGGTTTTGACTGAATTGTCAAATAAAGCATAACAGTTTACAAAATTAAAAGTTTATGCATTGAAATCTAAAGGCAAATGTGATATTATATGCATATATTCGAGGCATGAAACGGCCAAATGGCCATCCGGCCGTATAGTAAAAGCAGTCGCGGAGCATCCATCTGTTTTGTCAGTCTGTCAGGCGCAATTTCAAGACGTGCTAAGTGATTGCGCGTGTAGTTACGAAAGTCAAAACGGGGGCATGAAATGGGTAGTGTACAACTTCTGGATAAGACCAGAAAAATCGGCAAGCTGCTGCATAATAACAATTCCAGTAAGGTAGTGTTCAATGATATCTGTAAGGTAATGCGGGAAATACTGAATTCTAATGTTCTGGTCATCAGCCGCAAAGGTAAAGTGTTGGGGGTTGGAATGGCAGAAGGTATTGAAACCATAACCGAACTGATTGACGAAAACGTGGGGGGATTTGTGGATTCCATGCTGAACGAAAGGCTGCTGGGCATTCTTTCCACAAAGGAAAATGTAAATCTGACTACGCTGGGGTTTGAGAACCCTGATATCAGAAAATTTGAGGCGATTATTGCTCCGATTGAAATTGCCGGCGAGAGACTTGGAACGCTGTTTGTTTACAAGGAGGCGATTCAGTATGATATCGATGATATTATATTGTGTGAGTATGGGAGCACGGTAGTGGGTCTGGAAATGCTCAGAGCAGTGAATGAGGAGAGCGCCGAAGAGAGCCGCAAAGTAGCGGTGGTAAAATCGGCTATCAGCACGCTTTCGTTTTCCGAGATGGAGGCAATTACGCATATCTTTGATGAGCTGAACGGCAGAGAGGGAATTCTGGTGGCCAGCAAGATTGCGGACAGAGTAGGCATTACCCGTTCTGTTATTGTCAATGCCCTGAGAAAGTTCGAGAGTGCAGGCGTGATTGAGTCCCGATCTTCCGGAATGAAGGGAACGTATATCAAGGTGCTGAATGATGTGGTGTTTGAGGAGATTGAAGAGCTCAAGCGCAGGAATCAGAACAGATAAAAGTCTAAAATAAAATTACATAAGACAAACGGATTTGGAAAAGCATAGTTGTTCACTTATGGTAAAGGGATTTATTTGTGACAACAGACAGACTGTAAGAGGGACTGTAAGAGGGACTGTCTATTGTTGATATGACGATAAATCCCTTTTGCCGTTTGGCAGAAGTTGTCTGTTTTGTTTATGTATGGGAGCCTTTTTGGAAAGTTCAGTTAATTTACAAATTACATATTGTAATTTTAGGGAAAACAACTATAATATATGATTATAGGATTTTCGAAAGGCTGAGAATTGAATATAAAATAAATTAACTTATAGAGACAGACCGACAGAAGAAAGGAGAAAACATGTTTCAATCAAATGTGTTTAACTATGTAAATGTGCTGGACAGGGCGGCTGACGCCAGCTGGCTTCGCAATAATGCAATTGGCAATAATCTGTCAAATGTGGATACGCCGGGGTATAAAAGGCAGGATGTGGCATTTGAATCGGTGCTCAGGAAAGCACTGGGCAGCAGCCATTACAAGACTATGGACGCAAAGGTGGCGTCTCTTGATCTGGACAGACTGAATCCGGAAGTTTTCAGAGATTATGCGGATTATTCCTATCGCCTGGATAAGAATAATGTGGATGTGGATACGGAGGGAGTCAAGCTGGCTGAGAATCAGCTGAAATACCAGGGACTGATGGTAGGAATCAAGCAGGAATTCAGCAATCTGCAGACAGTAATGAAGTGACAGCGCTGACAGAGCATGAGCAGTGTGGAGAGGAGACTTTATAATGGGTATGTTTTCGGCTTTTAATATCAACGCCACAGGAATGACGGCAGAGAGATATCGTATGGATGTGATTTCGGAAAATGTGGCGAATGCCTATACCACCCGCACCGCGGACGGCACACCGTACCGCAGGAAGGTTGTGGCTTTTGAAGAGAAAAATATGGGAGCTTCTTTCAGCCATGTTCTGGGGCATGAAGCGCATAAGCATGCTCTTTCCGGAACAAATGCCAATATGTCGCATACACATAATTTTGTACATACGCATACCGGTCAGGGATATACGGGAACCGGAGTCAAGGTGTCTGGGCTGTATGAAGATCATACCACAGAGATGAACATGGTGTATGATCCTTCTCATCCGGATGCTGATGAGAATGGTTATGTGACTTATCCCAATGTGAATATTATTACAGAGATGACCAATATGATTGATGCCAGCCGGGCTTATGAGGCGAATTCCACAGCATTTAATGCCAGTAAGGCGATAGTGCAGAAAGGCTTGGAAATCGGTCAGTAATTTTTTGTGAATGATTTGTTCTTTGTTTGAATAAGTATCAAGTATTATTAAGATTCAGAAAGAAAGGGATACATAATTATGGAAATATCGGCAATCCCATCATTAGATCCGCTGGCGGAGATTTCAGGCGTCTCTTCTGCTGAGAAGACATCTCTGACCGGCGTTCTGGGAGAGAAGGAGAAGAAAGCGGAGGGCACTTTATTCGGCGCCTTTTTGAATTCTGCGATTGACAATATCAAGACGACCAACGAATATCTTTCCAAAGCAGAAGATGAGGAAATTAAGTTTGCAATGGGTGAGACAGAGAATGCTCATGATCTGACCATAGCTCTGCAGAAGGCTTCCACCGCGCTGCAGTATACGGTAGCAGTAAGAGACAGACTTCTGGATGCGTATAAAGAGCTGATGCAGATGCAGATTTAAGGCATCATCGACAAAGCAAATTACTGTAAAAGCGCAACCAATCCCGGCATATCTGGGGAAATGTTGATATGCCGGGATTGTGGCGGGGTAATGAGGGAATTAAGAAATGACTAGGAGAGAAGCACCATGGCCGACAAGCTAAAAGAAATACCAGGAAAAGTACTGGGATGGTGGAATAAATTTACCAGCAGACAGAAGACAATTATTATTGGTATTGCTGCTGTTGTTATTTTTACTTTTGCCATTATTATTTATACGTTCACCAGACCGCAGTATACAAAGCTTGGGACCTATGAGAGCAGCACAACTTCGGCGGAGATTGTAAAGATTCTGGACGATGCGGGGATAACCCACCGGGAGTCGGCTGACGCGCTGACCGTGGAGGTGTTGGCCAACCAGATTTCGCAGGCGAATCTGGCAATTGCCTCCGAGGGATACAGGCCGGATATTCCGGATTACAATACCTATGTAAAAGGCGGTATGTCTACCACATCCGCAGAAATGAATAATCAATATAAAGTGTATCTTGAGAAGTACATGGAATATATGTTCTCTCAGATGGAACCGGTGAAGAGTGCCAGTGTTATGTTGACTTTGGCTCAGAACACGGGCAGACTCAGCGAAACAAAACAGGAATCTTATGCATATATTCAGGTAACCGTCACCGATGATTTCAATTCGGCCAATGCCACGGCCATGGCAAAGGGAGCGGCGACCTGTCTGGGAAATGATACCACAGCCAATATTACGATAGTGGATCAGAACTCCAATATTCTTTTTGTCGGCGGTGACGACTACTCTACCATGGGAATTGCGGGTTCCATGCAGGAACTGCAGAGTCAGGCGGAGGCTATGATCGCCAATCAGATACGGAGAGTGCTGCTGGGCACACAGCAGTATGACATGATTGATGTGGCCAGTCATCTTGTGGTGGATTTTTCCAGTTACACAAGACGGGTTACGGAGTATTATGCCAATGATGGTCGTGACGAGGGCATGGTAACTCATGAAGATACTTTCAGCTCCGAATCTTCCGGCGGAACCACAGGAATTCCAGGAACAGATTCCAACGGAGATGATCAGACAGGGTATGTGAATCCTGATGTCAGCAACAGTGAATCATCCTCCAATGAGCACTCTGTGGACCGGCAGCCCAATGTGTCGGATACCCAGACCACCGGCCCTGCCGGAAGCATTGACTATGAGGCTTCCTCCACTTCAGTGTCCATGATACGTTACCGGCATTATTATGAGGATAATGTGGAGCAGCAGGGACTTCTGGAAGGGCTTTCCTGGGAGGAATTCAAGGAAGCTAACAAGGACAGTATCCGCAGGGAAGTGGAAGACGAATTTTACCAGATGGTTGCCAATGCCAGCGGTATTGATCAGGAGAAAATTACAATCCTTGCATTTGAGCAGCCGGTTTTTCATGACAGTGAAGGATTCAGCGTCAGTGGGACGGATATTGTAAGTATTGTGATGATTGTTCTGATTCTGGCACTTCTGGCCTTTGTCGTTCTAAGGAGCATGGGCCCCAGAAAGAAAGCAGTGCAGGAAGAGGAGGAGCTGTCTGTGGAGGATATGTTACAGTCTACGCCCGAGCCTGTGGTGGAGGATATTGATCTGGAGGCGAAGTCCGAGACACGCAAGATGGTGGAGAAATTTGTGGATGAAAATCCCGAGGCAGCGGCGAGCCTGCTGCGGAACTGGTTAAACGAAGACTGGGCTTGATAATTGAGCTGAACATGGAACAATGAGTGAGGTACATACGCAATGCCGAATGCTGGAACGAATAGTGAGGGAATCAGAGGGCTGCAGAGGGCTGCAATCCTGCTGATTTCGCTGGGACCTGAAAGGTCAGCCGGTATCTTTAAACATCTGAAAGAGGAAGAAATTGAGGAGCTGACTCTGGAGATTGCCAATACCAGAAGTGTTACGCCGCAGGTAAAAGAGCAGGTTATTAACGAATTTTACGAGGTATGTCTGGCTCAGCAGTATATTGCGGAGGGCGGTATCAATTACGCAAAGGATTTGCTGGAGAAGGCGCTGGGTTCGGAGAAGGCCATGGACGTAATTGGCAAGCTTACCGCGTCGCTGCAGGTGAGACCTTTCGAATTTGTGCGTAAGACAGATGCGACTCAGCTGATTAACTTTATTCAGGATGAGCACCCTCAGACGATTGCATTGATTTTGTCTTATCTGGCACCTCAGCAGGCGTCTCAGGTGGTATCTGCATTGACGCCTGAGAGACAGGCGGATGTGGCCAGACGTATAGCAACAATGGACCGTACCAGTCCGGATGTGGTCAAGGAGGTGGAGAAGGTGCTGGAATCCAAGCTGGCAAGCCTCGTGAATCAGGATTATACCATTATCGGCGGTGTGGACGCGGTGGTGGAGATTCTGAACTCTGTGGATCGAGGTACGGAACGCCATATTATGGAGACACTGGAACTGGAATCTCCGGAATTGGCAGAGGAAATCAGAAAGAAGATGTTCGTCTTCGAAGACATTCTGCTTTTGGACGACAGGGCGATTCAGCGCGTGCTGCGTGACGTGGAGAACAATGACCTGTCTATAGCGCTGAAGAATGCTAACGAAGATGTCAAGAATGCAATATTCAACAATGTGTCCAAACGTCTTGCTGTTATGATTAAGGAAGATATGGACTTTATGGGACCTGTGCGTGTGACAGACGTAGAGGAAGCACAGCAGAAGATTGTCAATATTATCAGGAAACTGGAGGATGCAGGTGAAATTGTCATTTCCAGGGGCGGAGGTGACGAGATCGTTGTCTAGTAATCTGGTAAAACAATTTTTTACGACTTTGCCGCAGGATGATGAAAAGCGCCTTATTGACAGCAATGAGCTGGTGCGGAAGAGACTGGAGCATCTGGCGGCGGAGGAAAGAAGAGCTGCCGCGGGAGGCGTGGAAGGATTTGTATCCGGTCTTGCCGCAGAGGTTGTGGAGGTATCCGGAGAGGAAGAGGGCAATGTAATCAAGGCCCAGGATGAGGCGAAGGAGATACTGGAACAGGCCAGAGCCGAGGCAGAACAGATATGCGCGGAAGCCAGGGCGGAGGCTGACCGCATTTGCAGCGAAGCAAAGGCCCAGGCCGAAGCAGGGAAAATGCAGGCGATAAACGAGGGAAGACAGCAGGGCTATAATGAAGGTATGGTGAAGGCCCAGGCCCACGAAGGCGCTATGGAACAGGAATATGCAGAGAAGCTGCGAGAGCTGGAGGAAGCCTACGACCGGCAGATAGAAGAGCTTGAGCCGCAGTTTGTGGATACAATTACAGGTATTTATGAGCATATTTTTCATGTGGAGCTTTCTTCCTATCGGGAGATTCTGACGTCACTGATTTCAGATACATTGCATAAATTAGAAGGAACCCGCAGTTTTATCATCCATGTATCAAAGGATGATTACGCGTATGTAAATATGCAGAAGAGACAGGTGTTGGCCGGCGCCGTATCCGAAAGTGCCAGTGTGGATGTGGTGGAGGATCTGACGCTTGACAAAAACGAATGCATGATTGAGACGGAAAATGGTATCTTTGACTGTGGGCTGGGCACACAGCTGTCGGAGCTGAAGGGAAGGCTGGCATTGCTGGCGTGGTCGAAGGAGGAAGCAGCTTTTGCGGACAATTAATGTAGATTTCGCAAAATACAGTGGTTTAACAGAAGAGACTTTTTATAAAAAGAAGGGCAAAGTAGTCAATGTGGTGGGACTTACCATTGAATCCGCAGGCCCGGATGCAAAGCTGGGCGACATCTGTGAGATTATGCCGGAAGGGGTTACTGGAAACGGTAAAGGTAAGCCAATCCTGGCCGAGGTGGTAGGTTTCAGAGACAGGAAAACGTTGCTGATGCCCTATGACGCGGTGGATGGTATCGGTCTGGGATGTCTGGTGGAGAATACAGGCAATCCGCTTCGGGTGACGGTAAGCGAGGCGCTGCTTGGCAAGGCGCTGGACGGTATGGGACACCCCATAGACGGCACACGGTTTGAGGGGACGCAATATCTGGTGGAGGCTACGCCTCCGGAACCCATGAGCCGGAAAATCATTGATTCGGTTCTGCCGCTGGGAGTAAAGGCGGTGGATGGACTGATTACTGTTGGAAAAGGGCAGCGCATCGGAATATTTGCCGGTTCCGGTGTGGGCAAATCCACCCTGATGGGGATGTTTGCCAGAAATACCAGAGCAGACATCAATGTAATTGCGCTGATTGGCGAGCGCGGCCGCGAGGTGCGGGAATTCATTGAACGGGATTTAGGCGAGGAAGGAATGCGCCGGTCCGTGGTAGTGGTAGCTACTTCCGACAGACCTGCACTGGAGAGAAATAAGGCGGCAAAGACAGCCACAGCCATTGCGGAATACTTCAGGGACCGGGGAAAGGACGTCCTTTTGATGATGGATTCCCTGACCCGCTTTTCCATGGCGCAGAGGGAAATCGGTCTCGCCAGCGGAGAACCGCCGGTGACAAGAGGCTATCCTCCCAGCGTATATTCCGAAATGCCGAAGCTTCTGGAGCGTGCAGGCTGTGCTGCCAGAGGCTCTATCACAGGGCTGTATACGGTTCTGGTGGACGGAGATGATTTCAACGAGCCCATTACGGACACTGCCAGAAGTATTCTGGACGGACACATTATGTTGGACAGAAAGCTGGGACATAAGAATCACTACCCAGCCATTGATATACTGCAGAGTATTTCCAGATGTATGAGTCAGATTGCTGACGGAGAGCATAAGCAGGCTGCCGGAAAGCTGAAAAATGTTCTTGCCACTTATAATGAAGCGGAGGATTTGATTAATATCGGCGCTTACAAGAGTGGCAGTAATCCTTCCATTGATTATGCCATCTCCAAGATAGATGCCGTAAACGGTTTTCTATGTCAGGATGTGGACGAGAAATTCAGCTTTGAAGACAGTGTGGCCATGTTGGAGAGACTTTTTGAGTCAAAATAGAAGATTGAGACCGGAAGGGGATTACAATGGCAAGGTTTCGATATTCCATGCAGAGTATCCTGAATATTAAAATAAAGCTGGAGACACAGGCCAAGCAGGAATTTTCGGCGGCCAGAGCGGCGCTGGACGAGGAGGAGGAACGTCTGCAGGCTCTTTTTGACAGAAAGAGCAGTTATGAGACAGAAAGAACGACGCTTCTGTCCGGCAGGCTGAATCTGCGGGAGATCGAGGAGAATAAGACGGCTATTCTCTGTATGGAGGATTACATAGAAAGACAGCAGATGGATGTGGATACCGCGGAAAGAAAGCTGGAGGAAGCCAGAGAGAGGCTGACAGAGGTGAGAATGGAGCGGAAGACCCATGAGACCCTTCGGGATAAAGCGTTTCAGGAATTTCTCATGGAAGAGAAAAAGCAGGAAAGCAAGGAAATTGACCAGCTGACCAGCTATACTTACGGTCAGCGCAGGGCACGGGCATCTGTTTAGGAGATCATTATGGCAAACGAAACGAGTTCTCTGGCCGCTGTGGCGGCGGAGGAAAAGGCAAAATTAAAACAGGAGAAAAAGCAGTTCAAACAGGATCAGAAAGCGCAGAAAAAGGAAGCCAGACGAAGAGCGGCGGAAATTGCCAAACAGGAAGAAGCGCTGGGGGAAGACGGGGGGAACGGCCTTGTCACATTCTTTGCCACTTTGTTGATTGTGGTTCTGTGGCTTGCCATTGTAGGTGTGGTTATCAAGATGGATATCGGCGGATTCGGCAGCAGTGTGCTGGCCCCTATTCTGAAAGATATACCTGTTGTGAACAAAATTCTGCCTTCGACGGCGCCGGCAGGAGGAGATGCAACGGATTCCGAAAGCTATGGGGGATATGAGAGCATGGAGGAAGCTGTGGCCTATATCAGACAGCTGGAGCTGGAGCTGGAGCGGGAACAGACAGCATCCAAAGCGAAGGATACCGAGAATGAAGCTCTGAGGGCAGAGGTGCTGCGTCTGAAGGAATTTGAGGCGAGACAGGAGGAATTTCAGCGTATTTCCACAGAATTTTATGAGGAAGTAGTCTATTCCGAAAAAGGACCCGGGCTTGACGCCTATATGAAGTACTATGAATCCATGTATCCCACAGTGGCGGAATATCTGTATAAACAGGGCCTGGTTCAACAGCAGAAAAATGCTGAGGCCGAGGCGTTCGCACAGACATATGCCCAGATGAAGCCAAAAGAGGTGGCGAAAATTTTCGAGGAAATGACAAATGAACTGGATGTGGTGGCAGATATTCTGGGCGCCATGTCTGTAGAAGAGAGGGCAGCAATCATGAATGTCCTGGATCCGGAACTGGGAGCAAAGCTTACAAAGCTGATGCAGCCTGATTCTTAATGGAAGAGGGGCCTGTGATATTATAAGGGGAAGAATCTGTCGGCGCACGGCAGTGTGCCGGGGGTTTTTCAATAAATGGAGCATAAGCTCCGCAAATAAAAAAGAAAGGAGGTCAGGAATGACGAGTACAGCTGTAAAAGAGACAGGTTTCATGCTGATGAATCTGGCGGTGGCTCAGACAGGTCGAAATACGGCAAATGCCGGCGGGTTCCAGAAAGTCTGGGATAACCAGATGAATAGAGAGAACTCCGGCACCCCAGACAGTGACCTGACTGCATCCGGGAAGCAGCAGCTGCAGAGAGGCAGTTCTTTGAGGGCAAAGGAAAACCGGCCCGTGCAGGAAGAGGAGACAGTATCTTCGGAAGAGTTGTCCCCTGAAAAGCAGGAACAGATCATGGAAGTGCTGAACGGGGCTGCACTGGAACTGATGCAGGAGATTGCCGACGTCTTTGGAATCAGTATGGAAGAACTGCAGGCGGTTCTGGGTGAGATGGATATGGAGCCTACAGACCTGCTGAATGCTTCGGAGCTGGGGGAGCTGCTTTTGAATCTTGGCGGAGCGGAGGATGTCTGTGCGTTGATTACGGACGGAGAACTCTATGAGAACTATCAGAAGCTGATGGAGAAGCTGAATGCCGTGATTCAGGAAAGTGCTGAGACATTGGAGACAGAGCCGGAAGTGTTGGCTGGACTGCTGGAAGAAGGACTCGTGGACGAGGCTTTGCCGGCGGAGGCGGAAGAGGCTCCTGTGAGAGCGGAAGATATGACACAGAAACCGGAGTCGGCGGAATCCGCGGAAACGGAGAATACCTCCGCAGTAAATGCGGCCGAAGAAGCGCCGAAAAAAGAGCAGGAAGCCGGGAATCAGGACAGCGGACAGTCCAGGGGCGAAGAGAGGCATTCGGAGAGCAGAACCGGAAAGGGAGAGTATGTGAATCCCTTTATCCAGGATTTGAGGAATGTTCAGTTCAGGCCGGAGTTCCTCCAGAGCCAGGAAGTGACGGAGAATAACCCGTGGAGCGAAAGTACACAAGCTATTATGGATCAGATTCTGGATTATATGAAGGTCCAGTTGACCGGAGAAGTCACAAGCCTGGAAATGCAGCTTCATCCAGCAAGTCTGGGGACGCTTCAGGTACAGATTGCCTCTAAGGCAGGTGTGATGACAGCTAATTTCATCACCGAGAATGAGACAGTGAAGGCAGCATTAGAGAGCCAGATGGTTCAGCTGAAGGAACAGTTTGAAGAACAGGGCGTTAAAGTGGAAGCCATTGAAGTCACTGTACAGACCCATGAATTCGAGAGAAATCTGGATGAGCAGGGGCGGGGAAGAAATCAGCAGGAGCCGGAGCGGAAGGGACGTACCAGGAGAATTCATCTGGGCGAAGGCCTTGGGGCTGATACTTTGGCGGAAGAGGATGCACTGGCGGCAGATATGCTGGCAGCCGATGGCAGTACGGTGGATTACACCGTATAACAGGAGACTGCATATGTTGTAAAGAGCAATTTGAGACGGACAAAAAGTCAGGACAAATAACAGAGCAGAGAAAGGAGAATGCACATGGGTTTAATGGCACCTGTTGAAAACGGACAGATTGTGGAGACGGAGTCTCAGAAGTCCCTGAAAAAAGCAGTTAAGTCAACCAATGACAGCATGGATAAGGAAGCGTTCCTGCAGCTTCTGGTAGCGCAGATGCAGTATCAGGACCCGCTGGAGCCCACGTCTAATACGGAGTATATTTCGCAGTATGCGCAGTTCTCGCAGGTAGAGCAGATGCAGAATCTGGCGGCAACCTCGGAACTTGGCAGAGCCACATCGCTGGTAGGGCAGGAGGTATATGTGAAGACCACCGGTACAGACGGAGAGCCTAAATACGTATACGGCAAGGTGGATTATGTGGCGTTTGAGAACAATAAGGCTTATGTGTCTATTGAGGAGTCCCTTTATTCACTGGACGATGTGGTGAATGTAGTGGATGTTGTGTACAAGAATGCTTTTGACAAGGGATACGCATTTTCGATAGACATGAACAAACTGCCGGCTGTAGGCGGTATTGACCTGTCTCATGGAGAAGCCATCGATGATCTGGAGAAGCGATACAATGAAATGACAGATTATGAGAAGAGCTTTATCGCAACGGAGACGCTGACGAAGCTGAACAAGTATGTTGAGAGGCTGAAGGAACTTCGGGCCATGGCGGAGGAAGCGGACAAGAACGAGTCGGAAGACAGCGAAGGAGACGGTGATTCCAATACGGAGGGGCCTGAAGGCACTGACGAAGCATAAAGAAGGAGCATACAGGGATGGAAATTCAGAACAATGGTAAATTTTCCATTGAACAGCTGACGGACCAGTATCTGGGCAGTCCCCGGAGGACACAGGTTCGAAAGGCCACGGACGGCCAGGCCGCAAACGGCTTATCCTTTCAGGATGTTTTACAGCTAAAGACGCAGGCAGATACAGGAAACCTGAAGTTTTCCAAACATGCTATGGGAAGACTTGCGGACCGCAATATCGAGCTCAGCGACAGTCAGCTGGAGAGGCTGGAGTCCGGGACCAGAAAGGCGGAACAGAAGGGAATTCGGGATTCACTGGTGATTGTGGATTCGCTGGCGTTTATCGTCAATGTACCCAACCAGACAGTCGTCACAGCAATGGACAGTACGGAGACAAACGAAAATATATTTACCAATATCAACGGAGCAGTTATTATGTAACCGGACCTTTACGGAGGTTATAGCCTCTGGAATGACAGACAGAGGCATGCTTCGTTCCAGATCAGGAGGAACAACTACTATGATGAGATCACTTTTTTCTGGTGTGTCAGGTCTTAAGACACATCAGACCAGAATGGATGTTATCGGACATAACATCGCAAACGTTAACACGGTGGCATATAAGTCCAGTTCTATGACTTTTGCCTCCCTCATGAGCCAGACCACACAGAGGGCCAGCGGCGCCAACGCGACCACCGGTACCGGCGGTGTCAATGCCAGACAGATTGGTCTGGGTGTAAAAACCAGCGCCATCAATGTCAATATCACGGGACAGGGTGCTTCCCAGTCCACGGGAAATCCCTTTGATATCATGATCACCGGAGAGAACTTCTTCGTGGTCAGCGACGGCAGCCAGAATTATTTCACCAGAGATGGTTCTTTCTATGTTGACGGCGCAGGCAACCTGGCCATGACCAGCATCGGTTACAATGTCATGGGATGGCAGGTAGAGACAGACCCCGTGACAGGAGATGTGAAGGGGATCAAGAAGGATACCGTTTCCGCGCTGCGCATCATGAGTGCCGCCAATAAGAGCTATCCCCCTGAGGCCACTTCCCACGCCTACTTTTCCGGTATCATTGACAAGAACGACACGGATGTGACCGGCGAGAACGGCAGAGTGGTGAACTTGAGCTTCTATGATTCCCAGGGATATACCTATACTGCGAAGTTCTCTATCAGGCAGTCTACGGATGACAAGAATACCTTCAGTATTGAGCTGGATAAGATTGTGGATTCTAAAAATAAGGAAGTGCCTGTGCCGGATGGAGTAAATGTAGAGGACCTGTTTGGCGGGGCAAGTGAAATTGCGGCGGCTACTACGATTAAGCTGAAAGACGGCTACCAGCTTACTGGTAATACCTTGACATTACCTACGGGCTCAACGCCTCCAAGTTATACCATAGATAAAGCTGATCCGGACAGCCTGGATGCACTTGCAACAGCTTTCGGCTATGAAGGCAGGACAGATGACTTCCTGCAGCTTACAATTAATACAGCAGCGGCAGGGGCAGATCCTGTTACAAAGTCAATTAAAGAAATGATTGAGGGGGGGACATTTGCTACAGAGTTTGCTGCCGGATTGGTGGACCCGGCAGATGCTACTCAAGGATATAATATAGTCGGCCGCAAATTCAACGGTGCAGTCATCAAATTTGACGGTAAGTCAGGTAAGTTCAGCGGACTGAACGGAGGCACCGGCTCCACAGCCACCTTAAATTTAGGTGCGCTCAGCAAAGACGGCAATTTCCCGTCCATCGAGGTGGATTTCTCGAGCATCTCCAGTGTGGACCACAAGGGAGTATCCACCATCAGCGCCACCAACGGTTCCGACGATGAGTATAATACCGGTTCCGGCCGTAAGGAGGGCGCCATGATCGGAGTGTCCATTCAGCAGAACGGTATGATTTACGCCAGCTATGACAATGGTATGACGAAGCTTCTGGGGCAGATTGCAACGGCCAGATTCGCCAATGCCTCCGGCCTGGAGAAGCAGGCGGATAACCTGTATTCCGCGACACTGAACTCCGGTGAGTTTGACGGAATCGGCGTGGATATCACGGCCAGCGGAGACTATATGTCCACAGGCCAGCTGGAAATGAGTAATGTGGATTTGTCTCAGGAGTTTACGGAAATGATTACCACACAGCGTGGCTTCCAGGCAAACAGCCGTATTATTACCGTGTCCGATACGCTTCTGGAAGAATTAACCAATCTAAAACGATAAGAAACAGATAACTTTTACTCGCTTTATGTTATGGATTGTGCTATACTATGGAGGGCAGAGTTTTTGTCCTCCATATTTTTGAGACGAAGAGGTCTGAAAATGATAGAGGTGACTAAGTTGAACGGGGTGAAGATTCTGGTGAATCCTCATCTGTTCGAAGTGGTGGAGGAAACTCCCGACACAGTGATTACGCTTACCACAGGGAAAAAAATAATTGTAAAAGAAAGTAGACAAGAGATAAAAAATCTTGTAAAATCATATAGAAAGGGTATTTTTGCGGAATAATCGAAAGAAGCAAAAAGTTAGGTGATTTTCGTGGATATTGCATCTTTACTTGGTATTATATTATGTTTTGTAATGATGATTTTCGGTATCTGGAACGGTGCTGGCATCGAGAATCTGGTCAAGGAATATGCGGATGTACCTTCAGCCATTATTACCTTTGGCGGGGCATTTGCCGCTACGCTGACATCCCATAGTCTGGCAGATTACATAAACGGCCTGAAAAGCTTCATGCTTGTCTTCAAGGCGCCTGCGCTGAATACCACGGAGATGATCCGCAAGATTATCGATCTGTCGAATGTGGCCCGTAAGGAAGGTCTGCTCTCCCTGGAGGAGGCGGCTTCGGATATGGATGATGCTTTTCTGAAGAAGGGCATTCTGCTTATGGTGGATGGTACGGATCCGGAGCTGGTGCGCGCCATTATGGAGACAGAGTTGGTGAGTATCGAAGGACGTCATAAAACCTGTATCGGTTTCTGGGATACACTGGGAGCCATGGGACCTGCCTGGGGTATGATTGGTACGCTGATTGGTCTGGTGGATATGTTGTATCATATGGACAATGTGGCCACGCTGGGACCTGCCATGGCTGTGGCGTTGATTACTACTTTTTACGGTTCGGTTCTTGCCAATGCAATCTGTATTCCTGTTTCAAATAAGCTGAAAGCCGATAATGAAGCGGAAATGATGCTGAAGGAAGTCATGATTGAGGGGCTGCTCTCTATTCAGGCAGGTGAGAATCCCAGAGTTATCGAGGAGAAGCTGAAGTCCTTCCTGTCTCCTAAGGACAGGGAAGCTGCAGGCGGCGATGCAGGGGGTGAAGAATAATGGCAAAGCGAAAGGAAGAGGCACCTCCGGCCGGTGCGCCGGCGTGGATGGCAACATTTAGTGATTTGATGAATCTTCTGCTCTGCTTTTTCGTTATGCTTTTTGCCATGTCCAGTATTGAGGAGGCAAAGCTGCAGGAATTTGTGGCGGCCATGAATAATACCTTCAGTGTGTTTGACGGAGGGGCCGCGGCCATCGGCGACGGCTTTCTCATCAGTAATGGTGTCAGCCAGCTGAATGAACTGGACCAGTATATCAACAGTACGGGCAAAACGGCGGACAGTGAGACTGACGGAGATAAGCTGGAAGAATTTGATAAATCTCCGGAAGCACTGGAAGAGATGCTCCAGGAAGAGCAGCTGAAGGAAAATGAAGAGCGCATGGAGGAAATTGAAGAGGCGCTTCAGGAAAGCGATATTGCCGATGAAGTAGAGCTCAGCTTTACTGCGCAGTATGTAAAACTCACCATGAGCGGGGCTCTGCTTTTTGATTCCGGAAGCGCGGAGCTGAAAGAGGAATCCATGGAGGTTGTGGAGAAGGTAGGCGTCATACTGGAACGCTATGGACAGGGAAGCGGCAATATTGAGATTGAAGGGCATACTGACAATGTACCTATAAAAAGCGCGCAATACCCCAGCAATGAGGAATTGAGCAGTGCCAGAGCCCTGGCTGTGTTCTACTATCTACAGGAGAAGACATTGCTGAATCCGGTGAACCTGAAGCATGCAGGAATGGGAGAGCGGGTGCCCATTGCCGATAACTCTACTCCTGAGGGCAGAAGCAGGAACAGAAGGGTTGAGATATTGATTTATAATCCGTCCGTGAGATAAGTTGAAAGAAAGGATCCTTGAGTCATGAAAAAGAATTTACTGAGTGTACTGATTCTGGTATTGATGATTGTAAACATTGCTCTGTCGGCGGTTATGATGATCAATGTCCTGAGCACGAATCAAAAAACGGCTGCGTTGATGGACAGCATCGGAGCAGCAATGAACCTGGAGATGTATCAGCCGGGAGCAGGACCGGAGGTAGCGGTATCTGATACGGAGACACATATTATGGAGCCGATGACAATACAGCTGGCTTTTTCCGATGTAGTGAATGCGGATGGGACAGTGAGCAAGAGCGATAAGCCTGTATATATTGTATTCGACATTTCTCTGCTGATGGATAAAAATCATGAGGATTATGCAGAGTTTTCGGGCTCAATCAGCAGTTATGACAGCATGATTACAGATGCCATATCTGCGGTGGTAAGCAGCTATACCGAGGAAGAGTGCCGTGCCGCATTTACCACTGATATCAGAAATGAGATTCTGAATTCTATTCAGACTTTATTTAAGTCCAAATTTATCTATGGGATTACACTCAGCAATATCAAATACGGCTGATGCGTATGAGAATAGGGACAATGAGAAACGCAGTCATGCGGCGGTATATGACAGGAGGTGAACTTGTGTGGCCGAAACTCTTTCCCAGGAAGAAATAGATGCCCTCTTGGCGGCAATGTCTTCAGGCGAACTGGATACGGACCAGATGCAGCAAAAAGACGAGAAGAAAGTCAAGATTTATGATTTCAACCGCCCCACAAAGTTTTCCAAAGAACATTTGAGAACTCTGGAAATTATTTTTGAGCATTATGCGCGGCTGATATCCACGAATCTTCCGGTTTATCTTCGCAAAAGCGTGCAGGTGTCCGTGGTTGGCTCCGAGGCTCTGACTTTTAATGAGTTTACGAACTCGCTATCGAGTCCCATCATTATGGGAATCGTTAATTTTGCACCGCTGAATGGTTCCATTATTATGGAACTGGGTGTCAATCTTGGATATGCCATGTTGGACCGCATGCTTGGAGGAGTTGGTATGCCTTTGGAGAAAGGCAGAGATTTCTCTGAGATAGAACAGATGATTATTGAGAAAATACTGGTGATGTTTACCCAGCTGTTGCGGGATCCCTGGAAAAATGTTGTCGATATAGCACCTGTGCTGAACAGACTGGAGACGAATTCACAGTTTGCACAGATTATAGCTCCCAGTGACATGGTTGCCATTGTAACCATGGAGATAAGAATAGGAGAAGTGGAAGGCTTCATGAATATTTGTCTTCCTTTCTTTACACTGGAAGATATTATGGATAAGCTGAACACGAAATATTGGTATTCCACCATGCAGGAGAATCATGATGAGAATTATGAAGTCTATGTGGAATCTTTGATTCGTAAAGTGGATGTACCAATCAGAGCCGTGCTTGGCAACAGTACGATTTCCGTAAACGATTTTTTGAACCTGCAGGTAGGAGACTGTATCCGGCTGGATTCCGGAGTGGATCAAGATATGAATATTTATGTAGGCAATATCAGGAAATTTACCGCATTACCCGGTACCGAGAAAGACTCTTATGCAGTCAGGATTACATCAGTTATTAGAGAGGAGGAGTAAAGAATGGACGGATTGTCTCAAGACGAGATAAACGCATTACTCTCCGGCATGGATTTGTCCGATGACGATGAACCGGGGATTGTTGAAAATGATAAAGAGGCCGGGGGAAGTCCGGCAGATCTTTCTCAGGCGATGAAAGAGGCCGAAGAGCTTCTCACGGATGTGGAAAAAGATGCTGTCGGCGAAGTCGCTAATATCAGTATGGGTTCTTCTGCAACCACGCTGTACTCTCTTGTGAACAGAAGGGTCAATATCACAACACCTGTTGTGGAGTTCTGCACATGGGATAATTTGCTGACGCAGTATGAGCGTCCCTGTGTGTTTATTCAGATTAAATATACGGTTGGACTGGACGGCACCAACATATTGATATTGAAGGAACATGACGTAAAGGTGATTACGGACCTTATGATGGGAGGGGACGGTACCAATACGGACGGAGAGCTGGGAGAGCTGCATCTGAGTGCGATATCCGAAGCTATGAATCAGATGATGGGGGCATCCGCAACTTCTCTTTCTACTATGATGGGCACTAAAATCGATATCAGCCCGCCGGAGGCCTCGCTTCTGGATCTGACTCAGGTGAAAGACGGAAGTGATGTTTCTCCTTTCCTGGGAAATGTATTTGTCAAGATATCTTTTAAGATGCAGATTGATGATCTGGTAGACAGCTCTATTATGCAGTTGTATCCGGTAGATTTTGCCCGTAAGGTAGTGGATACCTTTATGAATTCTCAGACAGGCGGAAGCCTTGAAGCATCTGCGGCAGAGCCTGCTCCGGCTGCGCCTGCAGATACGGGAATGCAGGGTGGAATGAATGCTCAGCCAGGAATGAGCCAGCAGGCGGATATGGGGGGGATGGGAATGCCTGCCCAGATGGATATGAGCAGTATGGGAATGAATCCGCAGACGAACATGGGGATGAATCCACAGATGATGAATGCAGGTATGGGCGGAATGCCTGTGGGAATGAGTCCGCAGATGAACATGGGAATGAACCCGCAGATGATGGGGATGAATCCACAGATGATGAATATGGGCATGGGCGGAATGCCTGTGGGAATGAGTCCGCAGATGGGAATGTCCGCGGGAGCGGGTATGCAGAATATCAATGTTCAGCCTGCTCAGTTCCAGGGTTTTACCAATGATGGAGGAAATATTGCGGGGCAGGAGAACATTGGATTGATTATGGATGTTCCTCTGAATGTCACCGTGGAGCTGGGCCGTACATCCAAGCTGATTTCCGAAATTCTTGACTTTGCACCCGGTACGATTATCGAACTTGATCGTATTGCCGGTGAACCCATAGATGTACTGGTAAATGGTAAGTTCGTTGCAAAGGGTGAAGTAGTAGTAATTGAAGAAAGCTTTGGTGTAAGAGTAACAGAGATTATCAAGTAGGAGGAAGTTTTGCATGGCAAAGAATATTTTGATATGCGATGATGCGGCATTTATGAGAATGATGATTAAGGACATATTGACCAAAAACGGTTATAATGTCGCAGGAGAGGCGGAGAACGGTCTGAAAGCAGTGGAGAAGTATAAGGAGGTTTCACCTGATCTTGTACTGATGGATATCACCATGCCGGAGATGGATGGCATTCAGGCTTTGAAGGAAATCAAAAGTCTGGACGGCGGAGCCAAAGTTATCATGTGTTCTGCAATGGGTCAGCAGGCCATGGTTATTGAATCCATCCAGGCAGGGGCAAAGGACTTTATTGTAAAGCCGTTCCAGGCAGAGCGTGTCATTGAAGCTGTGAAGAAGGTTATTGGCTGATGACTCTGTTGGCTGCAGGCACGGGCAGCTATGCCCAGTTCATCACTGTTCTGCTGATTTTTGCGGCAGTATTGGGAATTACTGCCTGGGTTACCAGGTGGATTGCAAATTATCAGAAACAGCAGAATGTGAATGAGAACATAGAGGTAATAGAAACTACTCGTATTGCGAATAATAAATATATCCAGATTATACGGGCAGGCGAAAAATATATGGTGATTGCCGTATGTAAGGATACGGTTGCCATGTTGGGCGAGATTTCGGAAGGACAGCTGAGGAAGAAAGAGGGGACTCCTGTACAGAGCTTCAGCTTCAGGGAACTTCTTGATAAGGCTGTAAAGAAAGAGGAATCTGCCCGGGAAGAGCCGAAGCATGATGAAAAATAAGCTTATAAGCAAGCGAATAATATCCGCGATATGCCTACTTCTTACGGTGGGCATATTGTGTATTTTAAGTTCAATGACAGTATTTGCCAGCGAACTCTCCTCTGATACGCCGGGAAATGTCCTGAGTATCAGCTATGGTGACGGAAATGGTGAAATAAACGGTTCTCTGCGCATTTTGCTGACATTGACGCTGATAGCCATTGCACCGACACTTGTCATCATGATGACTTCTTTTACGCGTATTGTGATAGTACTGCATTTTACCCGTGCGGCGCTGAATACGCAGACGGCTCCGCCCAATCAGGTCCTTGTGGGGTTTGCGCTGATTCTTACTTTCTTTATTATGGAACCTACCATAGCGGAGATTAACGAGCAGGCATATCAGCCTTATGAGGCCGGGGAAATGAGTCTGGATGAAGCACTGGAGAAAGGTGTTGTTCCACTGCGGAAGTTCATGTACACGCAGACCCAGGTGAAGGATGCGGAATTATTTATGGAGATTGCGGACTTAAGCTGGGACGGAGAGAGCCTGGAGGAGATTCCGCTGTCGGTGTTGCTGCCCAGCTTTATGCTCAGTGAGCTGCGGATGGCTTTTTGGATAGGATTCATTATCTATATACCTTTTATTGTGATAGATATGGTGGTGGCATCCACATTGATGAGTATGGGTATGATGATGCTGCCGCCCACAACAATTTCCATGCCCTTTAAGATACTGCTGTTTGTGCTTGCAGATGGCTGGAATCTGATTATAGGGCAGCTGGTGAAATCCTTTTATCTATATTGACCTGTGAATGCCAGTGGCTGCCGCAGCATTTTGGCAATGTGTCGGAACAGCTGTTGACAGTGTGACAGCGGCGGAAAGGAGCACAAGATGACTGTTGATGTCGTGATGGATATTACGAGACAGGCTTTGTATTTGATTATCAAGGTGTCTCTTCCAGTTTTGCTGGTATCGCTGTGTGTGGGTCTGGTGGTAAGTATCTTCCAGACAGTGACGTCTATTCAGGAGCAGACGCTCACTTTTGTGCCGAAGATTATCTGTGTGTTTTTAGCGCTGATATTGTTCGGGAATTGGATGATGAACTCTCTGGTGGAATTTATGAATGTTCTCTGGTCTGATTTTGGCCTTTACATAAACAGGTAGGGAGCCTTACAGAATGATAAATTACTCCTTTTCCGTTTATGATTTGGAATATTTTCTTCTGATTTTAGTCAGGGTAGCCAGTTTTGTCCATACAGCGCCTTTTTTCAGCCTGAGGAACACGCCTTCCAGGGTGCGGATTGGTATCAGCTTTTTTACATCCATTCTTTTGTATCAGGCGTTGACTCCTGCGGAAGCTGTGGAATACTCCACACTCATGGAATATACCATTATTGTAATGAAAGAAGCGATTGTGGGATTGCTGATTGGATTTTCTGCAAGCATGTGTACCTCCATTGTAAATTTTGCCGGTTCTATTGCGGATATGGAGACAGGATTGTCCATGGTGACTTTGATGGATCCCACCTCGCGGGAAAGTACCAGTATCACAGGTGCGCTGTATCAGTATGGTCTGATGCTTATGATGATTACTACGGGGATGTACAGATACCTGTTCGGTGCCCTGGCGGATACCTTCATTCTGATTCCGGTTAATGGAGCAGTGTTTCGTGCAGACTATCTGCTGGACTCCGTAATTGAATTCCTGGGCAATTATGTGATTATCGGGTTTCGGATTATTTTGCCGATTTTCTGTGCAATATTGTTGCTGAATGCCGTTCTGGGCGTGTTGGCAAAGGTTGCGCCGCAGGTGAATATGTTTGCGGTGGGTATGCAGCTGAAAATTCTGGTAGGACTTTCGATTATTTTCTTTACGGCGGGGATGTTGCCGGGAATCGCCGATTTCATTTTCGGTGAAATGAAGGAAATGATAGATTCCTTTGTGGGAGGCATGATGTGATTCGGTATAATCTTCAGTTTTTTGCAAAGGAAGGTATGGGTGGAGAGAAGACAGAGCCGGCTACGCAGAAAAGGCTTGACGACGCCCGAAAAAAGGGACAGGTGGCGAAAAGCCGTGAGATTACCAACGGTCTGGAACTGCTGGCTCTGTTTCTGATATTAAAGCTCTGGGTGGGAAATATAGGGATACAGTTTCTGGAGCTTTTTGGCAATATTTACAGTAAGATCACGGATGTTACTGTATTTTGGCAGGGGACAATGCCCCAGCGGGATGTGGGGATACTGTTTCAGCAGATGCTGCTGGAAGTACTGATTATAGTAGCTCCTATTCTGCTGATCGGTTTCCTGATTGCATTTATTACCGACCTTGCACAGGTAAAGTGGAAACCCACCACAGAACCCATGAAACCCAAGTTCAGCAAGCTGAATCCCCTGAAGGGCTTTAAGAAAATTCTTTCCGTGAATTCTCTGGTGGAACTGCTGAAATCCATTGCGAAAATCGGAATGATAACTTATATTTGTTATAGTTATCTGAAGGATAAATGGCCGATTCTGCTGAAGTTATACGATGTTACTCTGATGCAGGCGCTGGAGATGGTAGCGAAGACAGTCACCGATTTGGGGATTCGGATTGCCATGTTTTATATGTTGATAGCACTGGCTGATTTTATATATCAGAAAGTGAAATTCAAAAATGACATGAAGATGACCAAACAGGAGATCAAGGAAGAGTTCAAACAGCAGGAGGGAGATCCTCAGATAAAGGGTAAAATCAGGCAGAAGATGAGAGAGGCTTCCATGCGACGTATGATGCAGGAGCTGCCCCAGGCGGACGTGGTCATTACCAACCCTACTCATTATGCCGTGGCTATCAAGTATGAGCCGGAGGTGGCGGATGCGCCTGTGGTGATTGCAAAGGGTGAGGATCATCTGGCTGCTCGTATTAAGGAAGTCGCAAAAGAGAATAAGATTGAGATAGTAGAGAACAAACCGCTTGCCCGGATGCTTTATGCGAATGTGGAGGTAGGCGAAGCGGTGCCGCCGGAGCTGTATCAGGCGGTGGCGGAAGTCCTTGCTTTTGTGTATCATCTGCAGGGAAAGATATAAATAGAACCAATTCAGAGGAAAGGAGGAGCACAAAATGACTGCAAGACTGGCGAAGACGGATGCTATGGTGGCAATCTATATTCTGGTGGCATTTATTATGTTGATCGTGCCTCTTCCGGCGGTGCTTCTGGATGTATTTATGGCTTTTAACATTGCCATAGGCTTTACCATACTGTTCGCCTGTATGTTTATTAAGGAAGTACTGGATATGTCGTATTTCCCTACGATACTGTTGTTTACAACCATTTTCAGAATTGCCATGAATGTGTCTTCGACCAGGTATATTCTGACGGAGGGTACCGCAGGAAATGTGGTACTCACTTTTGGACAGTTCGTGGGAGGCGGCGACCTGATTGTAGGTGCCATTGTTTTCGTGATTCTGATTATGATTCAGTTTCTGGTTATCAACAAAGGTTCCGAGCGTGTGGCCGAAGTAACCGCAAGATTTACGTTGGACGCTATGCCCGGTAAGCAGATGGCCATAGACGCCGACCTGAATACCGGCGCCATCGACGACAGGGAGGCGAAGGAGAGGCGTGACAAGATTCAGATGGAGTCCAGCTTTTTCGGCTCCATGGATGGTGCCGTTAAATATGTTAAGGGAGATGCTACGGCAGGACTGCTGCTGACTGCCATCAATCTGATCGGCGGCCTTGCCATGGGTATGATCCGCAATGGCATGGATGCGATGACTGCCTTGGATAATTATGGTATTCTTACCATTGGTGACGGTCTGGTAAGCCAGATTCCCTCCCTGCTGATTTCGCTGTCAACAGGTATTCTGGTGACAAAGGGAAGTAAGGAAGCAGAATTCGGCCCGGCTATTTTCCGTCAGCTCTTCGGTATTCCAAAAGTAATGTATATGGTGGGAGGTACACTTGTTTTTCTGGGTGTTGTAACTGATTTAAATACCATTCTTTTTATGGGAATGGGACTTCTCTTCATTGTGGGAGGCAGAATGATGGCCGGCAGTCTGGAGACGGCAGCCATTGAGAGTGAGGTAGACAGTGAAGAGGCTGCGGCGGAGGAAATTCGGCAGCCTGAAAATGTTGTCAGCCTGCTGCAGGTGGATCCCATAGAGCTGGAGTTCGGATATGGTATTATTCCGCTGGCTGATGTGAATCAGGGCGGAGACCTTCTTGACCGTGTGGTTATGATCAGGAGACAGATTGCAGTGGAGCTTGGTACAGTGGTTCCCATCATTCGGCTGCGTGATAATATTCAGCTGAATCCCAATCAGTACATTATCAAGATAAAGGGAATTCAGATCAGCGAGGGAGAAATTCTGTTCGACCATTACATGGCTATGAATCCCGGGTACGTGGAAGAAGAAATTACAGGTATTCCTACCTTTGAACCTTCTTTCCATCTGCCGGCTATCTGGATCACGGAGAGTCAGAGGGAGCGGGCGGAAAGTCTCGGTTATACGGTAGTAGATCCGCCTTCTATTATCGCCACGCATCTGACGGAAATTATACGGCAGCATATTGCAGAATTGCTGACCAGACAGGATGTACAGAACCTGATTAACAATATAAAGGAGACAAATCCTTCTCTGGTGGAAGAGCTGGTGCCAAAGCTTTTGGGACTGGGCGAGGTGCAGAAGGTTCTGCAAAATCTATTACGGGAAGGCATCTCTATTCGGGACCTTCTTACGATTATGGAGACGCTGGCGGATTATGCGCCGGCCACAAGAGATACGGATATATTGACAGAGTATGTGAGACAGAGCCTGAAACGTGCTATTTCCACAAAATATTTCCCGCCTCATGAGACTACAAATGTGGTTACGCTGGATCCGAAGGTGGAGCAGGAAATTATGGGAAGTGTAAAGCAGACAGAAAACGGGGCATTCCTGAATCTGGATCCGAACCGGTCCAGAGCGATTATCGATTCTGTGGGTAAGGAGGTTCAGAAGCTTGAGAATCTGGGAAAAAATCCAATCGTTATTACATCTCCTATTGTACGTATGTATTTCAAGCGGCTGACTGAAGATTATTTCAGGGATTTGGTAGTCGTATCCTACAATGAAGTAGAGACTAATGTGGAATTGCAATCGGTGGGGATGGTGACAGCATAAAATGATCATTAAGAAGTTTGTGGGGAAAACGGAAGAAGAAGCGGTGGAAGCTGCCAGAAAAGAGCTTGGCAGTGGTGCTGTCATTATGAATGTAAGGCTGGTGAAGCGAAAAGGACTGGGTGCTTTGTTGGGAGGAAAGCGTACAGAGGTTACGGCAGCACTGGAGGAAGAAAGTGATACGATAAATAAGGCGCGCAGTACAGCGGACTTTCAGACTCAGGCGGGGACAGAGGGACAGAGTCCTGCGCAGACGGAACCGCGGAATCCGGAGAGTGTTCTGGCGGGAAATAACCGGCTTTCAACGCAGGAGAGTCAGGCAATTGAGAAAAAACTGGACAGCCTGCAGCAATTATTGGTGAATCGCTTTCAACAGAGTGAAGAAGAGAGAAAAGATGCTCTGGATAAAGGGGATATGGCAGCAGAAGGAGAGAGCGAAGAGGAAGGGCAGGAAATCACGGAACAGCAGCGTTTCATCCGTTTATTATACAATACCATGCTGAGAAGCGAGGTAGATGAGAAATATGCCAATCAGATTGTGGATGAGATAGATGTGACGGGACAGCCCAATATGCCCCTGGATCGGATTCTGGCAAATGTGTATCAGAAAATGATATTGAAATTTGGCCGGGCAGAGGGAATTACACCTGTGGAAGGGGCACCGAAGATTGTATTTTTTATGGGGCCCACCGGAGTGGGGAAGACCACTACTATAGCCAAAATAGCCAGCAGTATCAGTGTGGATGAAAAAAAGAAAGTGGCGCTTCTGACAGCTGACACTTATCGGATTGCAGCGGCGGAACAGCTGCGTACCTATGCGAATATTCTGGAGATTCCTTTCCGTATTATTTACTCGGAAGAAGAGGCGCTGGAAGCGGTCCGGGAATTTCAGACTTATGATTTTATTTTCGTGGATACGGCGGGACATTCTCATAAAAATGAAGATCAGATGGGAAATACGGTAAAGCTGCTCGAAGCTTTGAAGAGTGCGGGAGAGTGTCAGGTATTCCTGGTCCTTTCCGCTACTACCAAATATCGTGATTTGCTGAAAATTGTGTCAAGTTATGAGGAGTTTACAGAGTTCCAGCTGATTTTTACCAAGCTGGATGAGACCATGACTATGGGGAATCTGCTGAATATGAAGCTTTTTATGGGGACCCCCATCGCTTTCGTAACAAATGGTCAGGATGTACCCAATGATATTGAACAATTCAATCCTCAGAAAACCGTAAAACAGATTCTGAGTACAAAACAGGAGAGAAATTCTTAAGATTCAGGGGACAAAGGAGGTAATAAATGGACCAGGCAGAGCAGTTACGAATTCTGAAGGCGGGCCGGCAGCAACCCAGAGCGTTGGCAAGGATTATCACTGTTACCAGCGGTAAAGGCGGAGTCGGCAAGTCCAATACCTCCATTAATCTGGCAATCCAATTCAGGAAGATGGGAAAACGGGTCATTATACTGGATGCAGATTTTGGTCTTGCAAATATTGAAATTATGTTTGGCGCGGTTCCCAAACATAATCTGTATGACTTGATATATCAGGGAAAAAGTATCACGGACATTATCACATGGGGACCAATGGAGGTTGGATTTATCTCCGGGGGAAGCGGTATTGCCGGTATGTCCAATCTGAATCGAGGTTATTTAAGCTGTATTATCCAGAATCTGGCACAACTGGACAGCATTGCAGATATTATTATTGTAGATACGGGGGCGGGTATTTCGGATGCTGTATTGGAGTTCCTGGTGGCAAGCGATGAAATATTGCTGATTACTACGCCGGAACCTACTTCTATTACGGATTCCTATTCTCTTTTAAAGGCTTTGTACCGTCACAATCGGTTTGATTCGGAGAATACGAAGGTAAAACTGATTGCCAACCGTGTGGAAAAGGAGTCCGAGGGCCGAATTCTTTATGATAAGCTGAATACAGTGGTGGAACGTTATCTGAAGGTACCTGTGTTATACCTGGATTGTGTGCCGGAGGATTCGCAGTTGTCCAGATCGGTGATGCAGCAGGTTCCCGTCTCTCTGCATAATCCAAATGCAAGGTCTGCGCTGGCTTATGAACGGATAGCGGGCAGGCTTTTGGACAGAACGGAAGCGGAGAGTCAGCCGAAGCGGGGGATGGCTGCGTTTCTCTCTTATTTTATCGGGGGGAAACGCTGAGATACAGAACGAAATCAAGCAGTCAGGCAAAATGAGTAAAGGCAGGTGGGTGTTATGTTTTCAAAGTTTATAACGGAAGGGGACAAAATTGAATTGCAGGCTGTTTCTCATGGGGGTGTGGAACCTGCAGGAACGGCCGGGAAAGTTTATCACAGCACGGTACACGAAATACAGTCTGAGGATACCATTGAGATTACTATGCCGGTGGAGAAGACAAAGCTGATTTTGCTGCCGGTGGACGGTGAGTTTGAGATGATTTTTTACGCGTCCGGCGGTCTGTTTCAGTGCCTGGGCAGAATCATTGACCGGTACAAGAGTAATAATACGTATTTGCTTTTGGTGGAGATGACCAGCAATCTGCGCAAATATCAGAGAAGAGAGTTTTATCGTCTGAGATGTGCGCTGGAGATGCGGGCGCGTACTTTGGAAGAGGAGGAGATACAGATCATAGAGAACAGACAGCCTTTTTCGTTACAGAAGGGGCTTCCTCTGAAGGAAAGTATTATCGTGGATATCAGCGGAGGCGGACTGCGCTTTCTGTCTTCCTGCAGGTATGAGCCGGGAAGTCTGATGTATTGCTGCTATCATCTGATGAACGGTGGAGAACATAAGAAATACGAGGTGATCAGCAGAGTCATCAGTTCCATAGAGCTGGATAATCGTCCCGGGACTTACGAGCATCGGGTGCAGTTTTATGATATGGATCCTATTGTGCGTGAGGAAATTATCAAGTATATTTTCGAAGAAGAGAGAAAAAGCAGACAGAAAACGAAATTCAGTACGGAAAAGATATAAGTTTATTGACTGATGATGCGGTAGGAAATCGGGAGTAGGAGAGGCAGCGTATGAAGGACGTGAGCTTGGAACAGGTTACGGAAAATTATTATGATGTGCTGAGAGAAATCGGAAATATCGGCGCGGGGAATGCCATGACGGCACTGTCCCAGATGCTGCAGTGTAAAGTGGACATGAAGGTGCCACAGGTCAGGCTGCTGGAGTTTGCCGAGGTGGGTGAGCTGGTAGGCGGCGAAGAGCAGTTGATGGCAGGCGTATTTCTGGGAGTCGAGGGAGATATCACCGGAAGTATGATGTTCATGGTGGAAGAGCAGAGTGCCAGACATCTGATTCAGAAGATTACCATGGGGATGCTGCCGGAGGGCGGTGAATTTGAAGAAATGGGTCTGTCGGCCATGCAGGAAGTGGGAAATATCATTACCGGGGCCTACCTGAATTCGCTGTCTACCATGACGAATCTGAAGGTATTTCCCTCACCCCCTGCGGTAACGGTGGATATGGCGGGTGCGATTTTGAGTGTGCCGGCTATTCAGTTCGGTGTTTATGGTGATAATATTCTTCTGATTCAGTCGCAATTTTATGATGAAGTGAAGCTGGACGGTTATTTCATCCTGATTCCGGATTTGGAATCTTATGCAAAGATTATGACTGCGCTGGGAATTTCGATGGAATGAGGGTTCGAAGTGACAGATGCGGAATAGAACGGATAAAAAGGATGTGGAAGTGGGCTTATGAGTGAGATAGTCAAGGTAGGAATAGCAGATTTGAAAACCTGCAAAAGCCCTGATGGTGTGATGACTCTGGGGCTGGGATCCTGCGTCGGTATTGCAATCAGGGATCCAATGACAAAAGTCGGGGGGCTGGTACATATCATGTTGCCGGACAGCAAAGCAATAACCACAGGGCAGCATAATATAGCGAAATTTGCAGATACAGGTATTGAAGAGCTTGTAAAACAGATAGAGAGGATGGGGGCAAGGCGTATTCGAATGGTCGCGAAGATTGCCGGAGGTGCTACCATGTTCAGCTTTCAGGGAGGGGGAGGTCCTTCCGTTGCCCAGGTGGGGAACAGAAATGCCGATGCGGCCAGAGCAAAACTGAAAGAACTGAAGATTCCGATTCTGGCTCAGGATACCGGTGCAAATTACGGCAGGACAGTCATTTTTTATCCTGAGACCGGCGCATTCCATATTCGTGCAGTAGGAAAGCCCGAGAAGATTATCTGAAGAGGATAAAGACATGAACAGGAAAAATTTACCGCTTTTTTTGATGTTGACAGCAGGTGCGGTTACATGCATTATTACCTTTATAGAGAAGTATACTATGGTGGAGAAGCTGGTTGCGCTCTTTATTGTACTGTTGATTTTCTATTTGCTGGGGAGTGTAATGAAGTGGACGCTTGATTTTTTTGAGAAACAGAATGAAGAAAGACTCATGGAAGAGGGAGAGGTCATAGAGAAGGAAGCAGAAGATACCGAAAATGCGGAACAGGATGGGAAGCAGGAGGAATAAAAATTACACTTTCATAGGTTAGATTATGAGAGTGGCGGATAAGGAGCGAAGGTTTCATGGATGAGGCAGGCAGAAAGAAACTGTTAGAAGAATATGCGAAGACGAAATCACCCGAAACCAGAGAGCAGTTGATCCTGGAATACGCTCCTCTTGTTAAGGTGGTTGCAGGAAGACTCAGTATGTATCTGGGTTACAATGTGGAATACGAAGATCTGGTCAGTTATGGCATTTTTGGGCTGATAGATGCAATAGATAAATTTGATTGTTTAAAGGATGTAAAATTTGAAACGTATGCCAGTGTGCGGATCCGGGGAGCTGTCCTGGACCAGATTCGCAAGATGGACTGGATTCCCAGAACCATCAGACAGAAGCAGAAGAAGATAGAGACTGTAATCAGGGAAATCGAGCAGAATACAGGGCATACTGCCACAGATGAAGAAGTGGCCCGGGGACTTGGCATATCGGATGAAGAGTATCTGGACTGGCAGTCCCAGATGAAGATCACAGGGCTGGTATCCCTGAATGAGTATATGGAACAGGGCAGCGATGTGTCTCAGGATTACAGGAGACACACGACTTCCCATTTTGAAGCTCCTGAAGAGAGTGTGGAGAGAGAAGAACTGACGAAGGTACTGGGGGAGGCTCTGTTGCTTTTGACAGAGAAAGAACAGAAAGTAATTACTCTTTACTATTATGAAGAGCTTACACTGAAAGAAATCAGCAGTATACTGGAAGTTTCCGAGTCCAGGGTATCGCAGCTGCATACCCGGGCATTAAAGAAAATGAAAGTGAAAATGGGGAGTTATATGGGTATTTTGTCAGGCAATTAACAGGGGGGCGGATTATGCAGAATGGTTATTTTCGATTGGTGAATGATTTTACGGGATATGGGATAGCCTTATATCAGCCGAAGGACTTTGGAGAAGAAATCCGTGCAGAAGAAGTCTGGAAATATCTGGATGGATTGAAAATAAATTATGATAAAAAAAGGCTGGAAGCACAGATCAGCTTTGGAGAAGGCGGTATCGTTCATCTGGGGAACGGAGACTGTCCTGTCTGTCCGGAAACCTATTTCCTGGAGGTCAGTGAAGACGGCATGATGGCTACCGTCCGCTTTATTCCGCCTTCTGAAGGCGGAGCGAGACTGGAGATGAATGATTTTCTGCGGGATATAAGGAATAAGAAAATTGTGTATGGTATCCAGGAGAAGGCGCTGGAAGAACATTTTCATTCAGAGGGAGTGTATTGTACAAATATTCTGGTTGCCAAAGGGAAGAAGTCTGTTCAGGGACAGGATGCCAGGATTGAATATTCTTTTAATACGGTTTCTCACAAACGGCCGGCACATAAGGAAGACGGTCGGGTGGATTACTTCAATCTGACAACGATTAATCAGTGCCGGAAAGGGGAGGTGCTTGCCAGAATTATCCCGGAACAGCAGGGAGAAGCGGGCTGTGATGTATATGGAAAGGCAATCAAACCCCGTGAAGTAAAGCGCGAGACCTTGAAATTCGGCAAGAACATTGAATTGTCCGCAGACGGTCTTTCTATTACCTCTATGGTGGACGGACATGTGACACTGGCGGACAAGAAGGTAGTGGTATCTTCCGTATATCAGGTAAAGGGAGTCAATGTATCCACAGGGAACATCAATTATGATGGAAGTGTGGAGATAGCCGGCAATGTGGACGAGAATTTTGAAGTAAAGGCCGGGGGAAATGTTGTGGTAAACGGTCTGGTGGAGGGAGCCACGATTATTGCCGGCGGAAATATTATCATTGCAAAAGGTATGAACGGCATGGGCAAGGGCTACCTGAGAGCGAAAGGCGACATTATCGTGAAATTCCTGGAAAACTCCCGTATTGTGACCGGCGGATTTGTGGAGACGGAAGCAATTCTTCATTGTACAGTATCTGCAGGGAGTGATGTAAGAGTGGGAGGCCGGAAAGGAATTATCCTGGGAGGCCGTGTGCAGGCGGCAAACTCTATCAGAGTCAAGTCCATCGGAGGCAGTATGAGTACGGCGACGACACTGGAGGTAGGCGTGGAACCGCTGTTGATTGCTCAGCTTGAACATGTGAGAACAGCCATCGAGGAGAGAACGAAAACGGTCAATGCGGCTCAGGTTATTTATAATAATTTCCTGGAAAAGCAGAAAAAGGGATTTCAGTATAATGATGGCCAGCTGCGTTATATGCGCAGTGTGGGATCTCTGATTCAGGAGAAGAATACAGAACTGGAGCGTCTGAATGCACGTCGTACGGCTTTGGAAGAGATGATGGAGGCGCGGGAAGAGGCAGAAATAGTTGTGGAGGAGCAGGTCCATCCGAATACTACCATGATTATCGGAAATGTGAGCAGACTTTTGCAGCAGAGTTATCGGTATTGTAAATTCATAAAGGAAGACGGCGAAGTGAAAATGGTGCCCATGTAACGCGTTTTGCGGGAAAGGAAGGGACTTATGGCATTTGGGGCAATTGAGTTGACGACGGTATCGAGGTCGCAGGATTATACTACTATAAAACACAATGAAGACAATAAGGTGGCGGTGGACCAGGCCAATTTCAGTGAGCAGTTTCAGAAGACAGCGGAACAGAATATACGGGAAGTGCGCAGCAGTGATAATACGCAGTGGCATGAAAACAGGCCTGATGCCAAAGAAAAGGGAAATGGTCAGTACAGCGGAGACGGCGGAAGAAAGCGTAAAGGGAAAACGTCTCAGGAGCGCGTGGTGGTAAAAAAACGCGGGGGCTTCGACATGAAAATATGAGGACGGACGAGAAAAATGGATATTATGGAAGTTATCCTGTTGATTGCTGGAGGTATTATATTTACATTAAGCTTTCTGATTCCTGAAAAGAAATCTCCGGCTGCTGACGGTAGAGGAGAGCTGGCCCGGGAAGAGATCAGGAAGCTGGTCAGTCAGGAACTGGAGGCGGTGCGGAGCCATGTAGACGATGTGGTGGGGGAGGCGGTTACTTATGCGATGGAGAAGACAGAACGGTCTCTGGAACGACTTTCCAATGAGAAAATCATGGCGGTAAACGAATATTCAGAAACCGTGCTTACGGAAATCCACAAAAATCATGACGAGGCCATGTTTTTATATGATATGCTGAACAATAAACATGTCAGTCTGAAGAATGCAGTATCGGAAGTGAATCATGCCGTCAGGGAGGCGGAGGAGAGAGCAGCTTCTTTTCAGAGTCTTCTATCTGCCGTACCCCGGGAAGAGACACCTGTTGAAACGCCGACAGCCTCCGTGGAAGAGGCAGATATTGTTCTGGAGCAGGAAATGCTGCCGGAGACGGGACTGCCGGAAGCGGCTCCTGAGACCGGGGAATTTGTTCAGAATATCGATGAACAGCAATATAATCATAATGAGGAAATTCTGCAGCTTTACGGGGAAGGAAAATCTGCCAGGGACATTGCCAGGGAACTGGGGCTGGGAATGGGAGAGGTAAAACTGGTGCTGGATTTGTTCCAGAGTTCTCATGCAGCCGGCCGAAATGTCACATAGAAGTGTCCGACTTTCATAGTAATCATAAAAAGTGAGGAATAAAGTGAAATTAAGATATCAAATGCGGGGACTGGGAATCGGAATGATTGTGACAGCTCTGCTGATGGGAGTGACTGCTGAGAAAGTGCCCTTAAGTGACGCGGAGATCAGAACCAGAGCGGCGGAGCTGGGAATGGTGGAAAGTGATTCCCTGAAATTAACGGATGTTCAGAATACACCTGTACCGGAGGAGAATCATTCCGGCGATGAGGCAGTTCCGAGTACGGGGCCGAAAGAAGGGACGAAGGCGGAGGAAGACCCGGATTCGGAGGAGGGCCCCGCACAGCAGCTTCCTGGGACACAGGGAGAAGAAGATGCGGACGCCGGTTCCGGAGAGACTTCCGGAGAAGACGGAAGTCTCTCCGGTCCGGATGAAGCCGCCGGCGAAAGCAGTGCGGAAACGGTTACCGTTGAGGTGGAACCCGGGGTTACCTCCTATCGTATCTGTATCATGCTCGAGGAAGAGGGACTGGTGGAGGATGCCGCTGCCTTTGACACATATCTGTGTGATAACGGATATTCAAGGAAGATTAAGTTCGGGACATACCAGATTCCCGCAGGAGCAAGTGAAGAAGAAATAGCGAAAATTATTACGAGAAGCAGATAAATACCTCTTGCAATGCAGGAGGTATTATGCTATAATTTTGTGCGGTGAAAAGTGTCGGATGAACACTTTTATTGTATATCTGTTAAAACAGAAAACACGCATACCGATTCGGCGAGGGTGCTTTTTGCAGTGTTTGCCAGAGGTAATCGTCGGAGCTGCCGGTTTTTAACGCGGATTCGGCACAATCTGTCACAGATTGATACGGTTATGCGGAAGAAATCAACCAAATGGAGGTAAGAACATGAGCGTTATTTCTATGAAGCAGCTGCTTGAAGCAGGTGTCCATTTCGGACATCAGACCAGAAGATGGAACCCTAAGATGGCTCCTTATATCTTCACCGAGAGGAATGGTATTCATATTATCGATCTGCAGAAGTCTGTGGGTAAGGTGGATGAGGCTTACAGAGCGGTATCCGAAATCGTTGCACAGGGCGGTACTATCCTTTTCGTGGGAACCAAGAAACAGGCCCAGGATGCAGTTAAGACCGAGGCAGAACGCTGCGGTATGTTTTACGTGAACGAGAGATGGCTGGGCGGAATGCTCACCAATTTCAAGACCATTCAGTCCCGTATCGGAAGACTGAATGCCATTGAAAAAATGTCGGAAGACGGAACTTTTGATGTACTTCCCAAAAAGGAAGTTATCAAGCTGAAGAAAGAGTGGGAGAAGCTGGAGAAGAACCTGGGTGGTATCAGGAATATGAGCAGAGTTCCCGATGCAATTTTTGTGGTTGACCCTAAGAAGGAAAGGATCTGCGTGCAGGAGGCACATGCTCTTGGCATTACATTGATTGGAATTGGCGATACCAACTGTGATCCCGAGGAACTGGATTATATTATTCCCGGAAATGACGACGCTATCAGAGCTGTAAAGCTGATCGTGTCCAAGATGGCTGATGCCGTTGTGGAAGCTAATCAGGGAGAAGCCGTATATACCGAGGCAGATGTGGCTGCAGAGGGCGCTGAAGATATTGAAGAGATAGCGGAGCAGGAAGCAGAATAAGCAGCAAAGAATAGATCAGAATTCAGGAGGATATATATATGGCAGAGATTACAGCGGCAATGGTCAAGGAACTGCGTGAGAAGACCGGTGCTGGTATGATGGATTGTAAAAAGGCTCTGAATGAGACTAATGGTAATATGGAGGAGGCTATCGAGGTTCTGAGAAAGAACGGACAGGCCAAGGCTGTGAAGAAAGAGGGAAGGATTGCAGCAGAAGGACTTTGCCGCATTGCTGCCAACGGAGATAAGGTTGCAGCTGTTGTGGAAGTGAATTCTGAGACTGACTTCGTTGCGAAGAATGAGACATTCCAGCAGTTTGTGGAGGCAGTGGCAATTCAGGCTGTGAATTCTTCTGCAGACGGAATTGATGCTTTCATGGAAGAGCCGTGGAACGAGGATTCTTCTAAGACAGTAAAGGAAGCTCTGGTTGACAAGATTGCCGTTATCGGTGAGAAGCTGAGTATCAGAAGATTTGAGAAAGTGGAAGCCTCCGAAGGTTTTGTGTCTACTTATGTACACGGCGGCGGGCGCATCGGTGTCATCGTGGAAGCGAAATCGAGCGTGGTGAATGAGGCCGTGAAGGAAGCTATGACTAATATCGCGATGCAGATTGCTGCGTTGAATCCAAAGTACGTAGCTACCACTGATGTATCGGAAGAGTATAAGATACATGAGAAGGAAATCATCAAAGCACAGATTGAGCAGGATCCCAAGATGGCAGGAAAGCCGGAGAAGGTAATTGAGGGCGCTATCAACGGTCGCCTGAACAAGGAGCTGAAGGAAGTATGCCTGCTGGAGCAGGTATATGTAAAGGCAGAGGATGGCAAGCAGTCCGTTGCTCAGTATATTGCGCAGGTTGCAAAGGAGAATGGGGCAGAGCTTTCTGTAAGCAGATTTGTCCGCTTTGAGACCGGCGAAGGCATTGAGAAGAAGCAGGAGGATTTTGCTGCTGAGGTGGCTGCGCAGATGCGTTAGTGAACTTTGTGGCGAATTTTATAACGAAACGAAAAGAATCTATGGGTAAATGCTCATAGGTTCTT
>CAJUQT010000007.1 GCA_910588225.1 uncultured Acetatifactor sp. | reverse complement strand
GAGGATCTCGGAGTGAAAGTACCAACCTCGTCATGTTAACTCCGAGAATCCAGGTACAACCTGGGGATCTGCTATCACTATGGTTATGGCACAGAGACTGATCTGGAGAAAGCCTTTGAACTGTACCTGGAGTCTGCAAAGGGCGGCTATGGAAAAGGCATGGAAGTGGCGGGGCGCTTCTACAATCAGGGCATCTATGCGGAGAAGAGCCGCAAAAAGGCAGAATACTGGCTTCGAAAGGCCATGAAAAGCTCCGACCCGGAGGCGCGAAAGGAGCTGGCACAGATGGAATAGGATTGGATTTTTACATGTAAGATTTAGTGCGGAAGGCACATGGAACAGCAAAATGGAAACCATGTGTCTTTTTTGTGCGCAAAGGGAGGAATCGTGAGTGATAGTATTCGGGCGCATAAGCATATATTCCGGCGTTGTAATCGTATAAGTTTGAATAAAAAAGTAAATGAAGGACTGAGGGAGATGCATATAAGTGAGAGATCGCGGAAAAAAGTATACATTTTTCCGTGATCTTAAAATTTTTCTCTGTCAAAAATTTCAACCAAGAAAGATGTATTAATATTTCTTGATTTTAAGCAATATTGACAAATAATATTCCCTGAAATGCTGAATCACATTCTAACACACTTGAATTTCTTTTGCAAGAGTAGTCGCGGAAAAAACTATGAATTTATCCGTATCCGGTCCGCAGCGGATACTGCTGAAATCAGAAGCCGTGGTATCTCTGATAACGCAGAAAACAGGCAATCCATAAAGATTTCTTTGAAAAAAGGAAAAGGCGGGTGAAACAGGTATGTGGTGTGCGGTTCATGTGGGAGATGGGGAAGAGGCCAGAATGGAAGCATTTGTGACAGGCCTGCTTCCAGAGAGTCTGAATGCCCGCTGCTTTCACCTCACCAGAAGCAGAAGGAAGAAATATGGCGGGCGGTGGCAGACTGTGCGGGAAAAATTATTGCCAGGGTATGTTTTCATTGATACGGACAAGCCTGAAAAGGTATATGGGGAATTGAAGAAGGCCGGAAAACCAAAGCTGTTATCTGATAACGAAACGGATATCTGCACGCTGCGGGAGCAGGAGGTAATTCTGCTGGACAGAATTGCAGATAAGATAGGAGAAATTGGTGTATCGAAGATAAGAGTAAATGAAGACGGAACTTTTGAATTTCTGTCAGGCCCGATTTTACAGGTAAAGGAACTGGTGAGGAAGATAGATCTTCATAAGAGGATTGCGAAAGTAGAAATGGATTTCCTGGGAAAGAGACAATTCCTTTATCTGGGGATTGAAATTGAGCCTTAGCAGGAAAAGCCTGCAGGACAGGAGCTGACAAAATGTGGTATGTGATACAGGTGTTTACAGGCCGTGAGCTGGAAATTGCCGAAATGTGCCGGGAAAGAGTGGCAGGGGAAGGGGAAGATGTCTTTGTTCCTCTGGCGGAGCGACAGACTAAAATCGACGGGCAGTGGACACTTGTGGAAAGCAGACTGTTTCCAGGTTATGTGTTTATTGAGACAGAAGAAATAGAAGATTTTCATATCCGCCTGAAACAGATACCTTCAATGACAAAGATTCTGAAAACAGGTGAATATATGACACCACTCAGAAGAGAAGAGGAAGAGTATTTAAGGCGCCTGGGCGGAGAAACACATGTAGTCAGATACTCAGAAGGCTTTATGGAAGGGGAAAGGCTGACTGTGATTTCCGGGGCATTGGCCGGATATGAAGGGAAGATAAAGAAGATTTTGCGGCATAAGAGGCTGGTCATTCTGGAAGTACCGCTTTTGGATAGAATGGTGGATGTGACCGTGGGACTCGGGGTAGTGGAGAAAAGATAAAGAAGCTGCAAACTGCATTTGACGCTTCGCGCGCAGTGCAGGGAACGGCGGACAACAGGACATAGCGGCGTCAGGACATGAAAATGTGCTGAAATGGCGAAGCTATGTCCTTTTATTCATACCGATAGAATTCTTGCAGGGCGTGGATTGTATTGTTTTGTCAGGGGAGAGAAAGTAACAGTGTCTTTAAAATTGATGTATATAACCAATAAACCGGAAATTGCGCTGATAGCCGAAAAATATGGTGTGGACCGCATCTGGATTGACCTGGAGAGAGAGGGAAAGGCAGAGCGCCAGAAAGGCAGAGATTCTGTAAAGTCAGACCACACCATAGAGGACATCAGAAAGATAGCACCATTGTTATCGGTATCGGAACTATTGGTCCGCATTAATCCATGGAATGAAAAATCTCAGGATGAGATTGATACTGTCATTGCAGCGGGAGCAGACATGATTATGCTTCCCATGTGGAAGAATGTGGAAGAGGTTGTTCTGTTTGCGGATGCTGTAAAAGGAAGATGTAAAACCTCCCTGCTGTTGGAGACAAAGGAGGCAGAGAAATGCCTGAATGAAGTATTGGAGCGTTATGAAAAAAGGACGCTCTTTTTTGATGAGATACATGTGGGACTGAATGATTTGCATATTTCATACGGGTTGACGTTTATGTTCGAATTGTTGGCCGACGGAACTGTAGAGCATATATGCAGAAGGATAGAGGTAGCAGGTATACCATATGGATTTGGGGGTATAGCAAAAATAGGGGAAGGAGCTGTCCCGGCAGAAGAAGTTATAATGGAACACTACAGGCTTCACAGTACAAGGGCAATTTTATCCAGAGCATTTTGTGACAGTGCCAGAATAAATGATCCAGAAACAATAGATCAGGTGTTCCAGGAGAATATGAAAAAGCTGAGAGCATTCGAGGAAAGCGTGCAACATATGGAGGTCGATATGCTGGAAAAAAATCGGGATAAATTGCGGGAAGATGTAGAAAAGGTAGTAGCGAAGATAAAGAGTAAGACAAACGGATAGGAAAACGGGAGTGAAAGAAAAAATAACAACACAAAAACTGCAGACCCTTGCGGAAAGGTATGGTAATTCTTTTTACCTGCTGGATTCAGCACAGTTTCGGAGCAATTACAAAGAACTGAAATCAGCATTTGAAGCAGTTTATCCGAATTTTAATATAGCCTATAGTTATAAGACAAATTATACCCCGAAACTTTGTAAAATGGTAGATGAAATGGGCGGATATGCCGAGGTGGTCTCCGAAATGGAAATGGAGATTGCTCTTCGCTGTGGGGTAATGGCAGAGAAAATCATCTGGAACGGTCCGGTGAAAAGTGCAGAATGCATAGAAGAATTAATTCAGGCAGGAGGCTGTGTAAACATTGATAACCTGGCGGAGGCTGAGAGGATTCAGACAATTGCTGACAGACATCCGGATAAAATATTTCAAGTGGGAGTCCGGTGTAATTTTGATGTGGGAGATGAGATATTAAGCCGGTTCGGTTTTGATACGGATGGGGAGGACTTTGGAAAAGTATGTGAGATATTGGCGGGTACTCCTAATCTTCATCTGAAATCTCTGCAATGTCATTTCGCAAAGCGGAAGGTGGAATATTGGCCCTGGAGAGCGGCAGGAATTCTGGCTGTATATGAAAAAGTCAAAGAAAAATACGGCATCGTACCTGACAGAATAGATTTGGGCGGCGGGATTTACGGGAAAATGCCAGAGAGTCTTTCGCGGGAATTGAGATATGAACCACCGGGGTATGAGGGTTATGCAAAAGTCGGGGCATCGGAATTAGCGGACAGATTCTATGGCGGCCAAGGGGAAAAAAGAGAACAGATACCGGAACTGCTGATTGAACCGGGATCGGCCTTAGTGGGCGATTGTATGCAGTTTGTGACCAGAATAGATAATATCAGAAATATACGAGGAAAGTGGATAGCAACGGCTACAGGGAGCCAGAAAAATATATCCATGACAGGGATCAATCCTCCGCTGGAGGTCTTTGACGGAGGCGGTAAACGAAAGCAATATGCGGATATGGATATTGCAGGGTATACCTGTATTGAATCGGATTATCTCTACAGGCATTATACCGGCTGGCTGGGGACAGGAGATTTTCTGGTGATAAACAATTGCGGCTCCTATTCTGTGGTTATGAAGCCGCCTTTTATTCAGCCCAATGTTCCTGTGCTGGATATTGGATACGGAATGGACAAAGTGGAAGTAGTGAAGAGGAAGGAAGTATTTGAAGATCTGTTTAGGACATTCTATTTTGCCTGATGCTCTGTTTTCTGTAACAGGGACTTTGCTTTGAAATATACAGGAATGAAGTAAGTGAGACAAAAGGTATGGATAATAACGGGGGAGGATTTCGCTATCAGGCTGAAAATGAATCTGGGGATCAAGAGAATATTTGATTTGCTTGCGTCGGGATTATTGCTGCTGTTATTACTGCCACTATTGCTCGGAATCGCTGTTGCAGTCAGGGCAGACTCGAAGGGGCCGGTGATATTTGCGCAGGAGAGACTGACGAAAAACGGCCGAATATTTCGGATGTATAAGTTCCGTTCCATGGTGGTAAATGCCGAGCAGATGGGAACGGGACTTTTTAATTATAAAAATGACCCACGGGTGACAAGGGTGGGGCGTTTTCTCAGGAATACCAGTCTGGATGAACTGCCGCAGCTATTCAACGTATTTAAGGGAGATATCAGCATAGTAGGGCCCCGGCCTGCAGTGGTCTATGAGCTGGGAGACTATGAGACTTTGAACAGAAAATACAAAAAGCGTTTCAGCGTCAAAGGCGGAATTACCGGGCTGGCTCAGGTCAGGGGAAGAAATGAGAATTCCTGGGATGAGAAAGTGACATTGGACAACCAGTATATAGATGCATTTGAGAAGAAAGGGATTCTTCTGGATGTAGTGATAATGGCGGAAACCGTGGTAAAAGTCTTCCGCAGATCGGACATTTATGAGGAAAAGGCAGAGGGCGCCTGCAGTGACGCAGAGTCCGCCGCACTGGCGGAGGCGGAAATTATTCGGCTTGCGCATGAGACGGATGGGAGTAGAGACAATTCGTGGTAATAGAAATGATATAGAACAAAATGGAGAGAGTGAATCAGTGAAAACGGATGTGGAAAACAGATTAATCTGGCTGGACGGAAAAATTGTAAACATAAAGGATGCAACAGTTAACATTTTATCTCCCACAGCTCAATTTGGATTAAATGTGTTTGAAGGAATTCGCTGCTATTGGAATGAGGAGAAAAAACAACTGTTTGCATTCAGACTGGACGATCATCATAAACGACTGCAGAGGTCCATAAAGCTTTTGCAGCTGGACAGTCCATATAGCTTAAGTGACCTGAAAAATGCGTTTATAGATGTGGTAAAAGCCAATGATTACAGAGAAGATATAGCAGTCCGGCAGACTGTATTTGTCGATGGCTTTGGCTCCTGGGGGTCAGAAGGACCTGTAAATATGTTCCTATCTCCCATACCCAAGGCAAAATACAGCGCGGAATATAATAAAAAAAGCTTACGTTGCTGTATCAGTTCCTGGAGGCGAATCAGTGATTCCGTTCTCAGTCCCAGAATAAAGTGTGGAGCAAATTATATAAATTCCAGAATGGCGCAAAGAGAAGCGCTGAGAAATGGATATGATACGACAATTTTTTTGAATGATGCAGGAAAAGTGGCGGAAGGCCCGGGAAGCTGTCTGTTTATTGTGAAAAATGGCACATTGATTACCCCATTGCTTACAGATTCTGTACTGGAAAGTATAACAAGAGATACTATTATCAAGATTGCACGGGATATGGGAATTGAAACGATTGAACGCAGTATTGACCGGACAGAGCTCTATACGGCGGATGAAGCGTTTCTATGTGGGTCTGCAATGGAGATTACGCCTGTTTGCAGTGTGGATAAATATACTATTATGGAAAGTTGTGGAAACAAAATAACAGATTTGATTTATAAACAATATATGGGTATAGTCCTGGGCAGAGATAAGAAATATGAGAGCTGGCTGACGGAAATATATGAATCGGAATGAGCTTATTTATAGAATAACAAACAGGAAATGAAGGCATATGGCCTTATGAGGTTACAATAATGGAAAAATGGAATAACGATATGGTTTCTGTAATAATTCCTGTCTATAATTCTGCTCAATATATTAAAAGGACATTGGATTCTGTATTCGCGCAGACATATCATAATATAGAGATAATAGTAATTGACGATTGTTCAACAGATAGTTCAGGTGAGATGATTCAGGCTGTGGCAAAGGAAAACAAAAATGTGATATATCATCTGCAGGAAAAAAACAGTGGTGCCGCAGTGGCAAGAAATTCAGGAATGAAATTGGCAAAGGGGAGATATATTGCTTTTTTAGACAGTGATGATATCTGGGAGCCAGATAAAATAGAAAAACAACTGACTTTCATGAAAAAAAGAAAATGTGCATTTGTATATTGTGCATATGATGTCATAAATGAAGAAGGAAAAGGGATTAACAGGAAAGTTCAAATAAAAAAACATGTGAAATATCATGATTTGTTAACGAAGACGATGATAGCGACGCCTACTGTACTTCTTGACAGGAATATAACCGATGAAAAATTTATGCCATTGAGAAGGACAGGGCAGGATTATGCATACTGGCTGTTGCTGTTAAGAGAGTTTGATGCGTATGGAATAGATGAGGTATTAGTTCATGTTTGTAAGAGAACAGGATCATTGTCTAAGAATAAATTTCAGAACATTCGTGATGTGTGGGAAGTTCAAACCAGGGAGGAGAAAATAAATCGGTTTTCTTCTTTTTTTAATGTGGTCAGATATTGTTTTTATATGTTGTGTAAATATTTGTAGAGGATAAGGGGAGAGGGAATAATGAGCTTATATCAGGAACTTGTGAATGGAAAGAAAGCGTTGGCAGTGGTAGGACTTGGGTATGTGGGGATGCCTATAGCAGTAGCTTTTGCAAAAAAGGGTTTGCAGGTAATAGGTTTTGATACGGATGAATATAAGGTAAATTCTTATAAAATGGGAATTGATGTAACGAAGGAAGTTGGAGATGAAGCAATAGCGTCTTCTTCTGTCAGATTTACAACTGATGAAAGAGAGCTCAGAAAGGCTTCTTTTATTATTGTAGCAGTTCCGACACCGGTTAATACGGACCATACACCAGACTTATCTCCGGTTAGAGGAGCATGTGTGACAGTAGGAAGAAATCTGACACAGGAAACGATAGTTGTTTATGAAAGTACAGTTTATCCAGGAGTTACGGAAGATGTTTGCATTCCGATTCTTGAGAAGGAATCAGGACTTAAGTGTGGGATAGATTTTAAAATCGGTTATAGTCCGGAACGTATAAATCCGGGAGATAAAGTTCATCGTCTGGAAAATATTCATAAAATAGTTTCAGGTATGGATTCGGAAGCATTGGATGTTATTAAGAATGTGTATGATTTAGTAATTGAAGTAGGAACTTTCCCCGTAAGCAATATTAAAACGGCCGAAGCGGTAAAAGTTGTGGAGAACAGTCAACGGGATATAAATATTGCGTTTATGAATGAACTTGCAATGGTATTTGACAGAATGGGAATCGACACTAACGAAGTTGTGGATGGAATGGACACAAAGTGGAATGCTCTTGGATTTCGTCCGGGATTAGTAGGAGGACATTGTATTGGTGTGGACCCATATTATTTTACGTATGAAGCGGAAAAATTGGGATATCATTCTCAAATTATTTTGAATGGCCGTATTGTAAATGACAGTATGGGAGTTTATATAGCAGATGCTGCTATCAGAAAAATGATAGAAGCCGGACAAGCTCCTAAAAAGAGCCATGTGGTAATTCTGGGGCTTACTTTCAAGGAAAACTGTCCTGATACAAGAAATTCAAAAGTAAATGATATTATAAAAAGATTGAATGTTTATGGCATCAAACCTACAATTGTAGATCCCTGGGCGTCAACATATGATGCGGTGAGAGAGTATGATGTTGAGCTGACAGAACTGGGAAATGTGGAAGAAGCAGATTGTGTTATTATCGCTGTTGCACATAATGAGTTCAGAGCTCTTGGAATTTCTAATATACAAAAGTTGTATAGAAATGAATTAGAGACATCAAGTCGTGTTTTGATAGATGTCAAAGGTATCTATTCAATAGAAGAATTAGATCAGAGCGGAATAAGGTATTGGAGACTATAACAGAGATATATGAGAATATTGCATATAAATTGTAATTATATGGATTCATGGCTACACCAAAATATGATTGATGAATTGTCAAAACTGGGAATCGTCAATCATGTAATTGTTCCAGTATATTCACAGCAAGGACATATTGTATCACCGAAAGAATATGTTAATTGTACAGCATGTTTTAAGAAGATAGATCGTCTGTTCTTTCATTATAAACAAAAAAAGATTATACGGTACATCACACAGAATTATAATGTATCAGAATTTGACTGTATCCATGCATATACGCTTTTTACAGATGGAAATGTAGCAAGAGTATTATCGGAACAGTATGGCATACCTTATATTGTTGCAGTCAGGAATACTGACGTAAATACCTTTTTTAAGTACCTGCTGTATTTGAGAAATACCGGACGTAAAATATTAAATAATGCAAGCCAAATACTATTTCTGTCTGAAGCATACCATCGTCAGGTTTTAGACAGATATATTTTCCCGGGCAATAAAGAAAGAGTCTGTAAAAAATGTGAAATCATTCCAAATGGAATAGATGATTATTGGCTTCAACATCTATTTTACAACAAAAATAGGGAGGAAACTCGAAAACGACTAAATAAAAAAGTTTTAAAAGTTCTTTATGTTGGAGGTATCAATAAAAATAAGAATATTGAGCTGACAATACGAGCAATTTGTCATTTGAAGGAGATTGGATGGAATATCAGTTTTTCTATTATAGGAAACGTACAGGATAGACATTTGTTGTCAAAAATATGTAAAAACTCTTTTGTGCGATATGAAGCAGCAAAGAAGAAGGAAGAATTAATTCACGATTATCGACAAAGTGATATATTTATAATGCCATCACATACAGAGACCTTCGGTTTGGTTTATGCAGAGGCCATGAGTCAGGGGGTGCCGGTAATATATACAAGACATCAGGGGTTTGATGGTCAATTTCAGGAAGGAATGGTCGGATATGCAGTTTCAGACAGGAATGTGGCAGAATTAGAAACAGCAATTTTAAGATGTGTGGAGCAATATGAGGAAATGAGTAAAAATGCGGTTAAATGTGCAAAACGCTTTTCCTGGCAAATGATATGTGAACAGTATAATACCCTATATAGAAATATTTAATACATAGGTTAAGAGCAGGTGATAAGTATTGAAACAGGAACAGGTAAAAACAGATAATATAGACAAAGTGATTCGTGGACTCGGAAATGAACTGATTAATAAGTATGACATTGAAAATACTGTTCTCTGTGGAAGTAATGGTCCATATGATGACAACGAGACACGTATTAGGAATTTAAGTCACTTAGTTATTATTACATCGATTGAAATAATCAGGTATGGACAGACACAGAATATTGAAATATTGGGGCGTATGGGTGAAGAGCTGCTTTCTCAAAAAGATGCAAGGGGATTTTACAAAATGCGCGAGAAAAGCGGAAAGGATGAGTGTAATGGAGTAATAGGATATGCGTGGCTGATAGAGGCACTGATATATCTCACAAAGACTTTAAAGGACAGGCAATTTGTGGAAGAAGCAGGCCGTCTGGCAAAGCTTCATCATTTTAACAGTAAAATGGGTTTATGGGGTAGACCAGGATATGGTGACGATGTAAATGCGCTGGATTATACATTGAATCACCAATTATGGTATGCGGCTTCACTTTGTGAGTTAAACAAAATACTTGCTGATTCTGAGATAGAGAAGGAACTCGACGGATTTCAGAAAAATTTATATGCCAATATACTGACTTCGAAAAACGGGAGAATATCTCATAGTATTTATAGAAGAATTTCTTGCTTAGATTCTTTAAAGTGCAAAATTAAATTACTAATTGACAGGATAAATGAAAAAGCCGAAAGACCTTCCATGGCTTATAAGGAAGAAGGATATCATCTTTTTAATATTATGGCATTGGCCAGAATTTATTATCATTATCCACAATGGTCTTTTTTTGATTCAGACAAATTTGATGCTGCTATGGGATATATTAACAGTTCACATTTTCAAAAAGGATTATTAGATAATGAAATCGGACTGGATAAATCTTTTGTAAATGGGATTTCAGAAGAAAGTGAAAAAAAAGTAAACATATATGGTTATCCATATAATGTTCCGGGCTTTGAAATTTTGTATATTAATAAAATATTGCCATGTAAAATTGAAAAGATTGTGGTTAAGGAATGTATGGAGAAGCAAATTCAGCTGACTATGGATAAGAAATTGAATCAATTTGGATTGATGTGCCATGATAAAAATACTATAAATTATAGAATATATGAGTACTATAGATATTTGGAGATTACATCATGAAATTATTGGTGCGTAAATTAATTGTATTTACAATTATCCTTTCGACCACCCAGATTATCAATTTAAGAATATCAGAGTTTTCCGTATTTCAGCTTATTTTAATTATTACGGTAGTCGTATCAATAGTTGGACTTTTTAAAATAAAAACGATTGGATACGGAAAACATATACCTTTTGCTGTAGTATCTGCGGTTAGCAGTATAAGTGCATATTTTATTTCAACCAATACAGCATGGGCGAAAAGTTACCTGCTTTTGGGCTTCATGATGTCTTATTTGATCTTTATTATACCAATTTATTTTAATGTAGAAGATATAGGCTATTTGGAAAAGGCATTAATAAGATCTCAGTATATTACTTTAATTTTTTCTGTGTATAGTTATTATATGTTCTATTTTAAAAACGGAATACCGGATCGCATAGAAATATTTAAAATAATGTATATTGAACTGGATGAAGCGATATTGCGTCGAGCGCAGGTATCTAATCAGATTAGACTTACATTACCCTATGCCACACCACCTGTATTATCTGTAGTAATGGCAATGTGTATTACAATTCTTATTTTTAATAAATCTTTATTTGGAAGGAAAAAAAGAATTTTCCTATTGACCGCATTTACTATTGTGCTTGTATTTACCGGAAGCAGGACGGGAATTTTCAGCCTTGCCATTGAATTGCTAATTATAGGTGGATATAAGTTTTTAAAGAAGGGATTTAATACAAAAGAATTGCGTATGACAGCAGGGGCTCTGATAGCAATAATAGCTTTAGTAATTGTCAGCGGCAAAGAAAATTATATAGCAATGTTGATGAATCGTATTATATATATTTTAAACCCAAAAGTGATTTCCAGGAGTGAACATATACTTTATCCACTTGAAGGCATAAAAATATGGTTAGATTCATTATACAATTTTGCTTTGGGAATTGGCTTTGGGACAAGTAGTAACATAACGGGAAAGTATGTACCTGAGTTACCGCCATACTTTTTGAACAGTTATGTTACATGGATAGTTGAGAGAGGATTGGCGGGGGTATATTTAATAATAAGTATACTTCAACTATTCTTTTCAAACTTACGAAAAGGAAAAGAATCAGAGAATTATTGTTCATTGCTTTTAGCTTTGGCTACAGCATTGATATCCTGCTTTTTTTATGAGACATTGAATTGCTATTTTGTTCTTATTTTGATTGCTATTACTTTTGTCTTAGATAAACATCATATTCAAATTAAGCAGTAAAAAGTTATCAGCCAAGGAAAGGAATAAGTTATGATTTCAGTAATTATCCCTATATTTAATTCAGAAGAATATTTGCCATCGCTATTTTGGGCTCTCGAAAAATGTGAATTTGAAAAAGAAGATGAAGTTTTATTAATAGATAATGGTTCAACTGACAATTCCCTGAATTTATGTAAAGAAAAAGAAAAAGAAAATCCGAACCTATATAAATGCCTTACGTATGTGGAAAAGGCAAGTTCATATGCGGCCAGAAATTATGGAGTAAAGGAATCCAGGGGAGATGTACTTGTTTTTACTGACAGTGATTGTAAACCAGAGGCAGGATGGTTGACTGCTATCAGGAATAATATAAAAGAAGGTGTTGTAATTGCAGGAAAGATCAGCCTGGAGGTGACAGAGAAAAAAGTATGGCAGTTATTTGACTCAATTGCACACTTGCAAAGTGAAGCAAATTCAAAAAGACAGAATGTTGCGACCGCAAACATGGCAGTATTGAAAAAAGATTTTTATAGGGTAGGGGTTTTTGAAAATCGGTTTTCAGGAGGAGATTATGATTGGTCGAGGCGTGCAGCAGCAAATAAACTCAAGATAGTCTATGTGGAGGATGCATTTGTATATCATCCGACAAGAAAAAACTTTCAGGAAATATTGAAAAAAGAACAACGAATAGCATTTGGCTCCGGGAATCATTATAAATTGCAGAAAAAGAAACTCTTTTTTCTGGTAGGTAAATATTTCCTGAAGTGCTTTAAAATCGACACTAATATCAGGTATTCAAAAGCTCTTTATCAAATGGGGATTAAAGGCGGTGAAATCATTAAATTTAATATAGGGTTTATTAAGATTCGTATGGATCAATTAAAGTATGTGATAAAAGGATATAACAATGAAGATGTCAGACAGTTAGGCATTAAATAACTTTGAGAAAGATAATAAAATTTATGCAAGGATTATATAAAAAAATATATAAAGTCCTGATCGCTTTGTGGATTAGATTGCACGAACGCAAATGGAAGTATAATAACAAAAGGATAAAATATATTCATTTAAAGAATAAAAGCACGACTTTGTGTGTTATATTTGCCGGGTTTCCGGAACTTGGGAAAAAGCCTGTTTATTATAATTATCTGAGAACATTGAGCAGATTAAGAAACATGGACTGTTTGTTTTTATTAGATGATATGGTTAATATTCCTACAGGTGGTTCTTATTATTTGGGGTGTAAAGGTAATTATTGGGGGTTAAAATATGTTCCGGCCATGATATCTGAATTTCAGAAAGCGGGGGGGTACCAAAAACTGATTACGGCGGGTTCTTCCAAAGGTGGAACATGCGCTATCTTATATGGAATGCTTTTGCATGCGGATTATATTCTTGCAGGGGCATGTCAATATAGAATAGGAACGTATTTAAACTGTGATTATCATATTGGTTCACTGAGAGAATTAACTGGTGAGAATCCGGTATCAAAAGAAGCAATTGAAACGCTGGACTCCATATTGATTGATGCAATAAGGAATAATAAGCATAAAAGCAAGACAAAAATATTTTTGCATTATTCTAATAAAGAGCATACATATAAAGAACACATAGAAGAGTTGATAGCTGACTTGAAAAGATATGAGTATACATTAATTGAAAATGTCGAAAGTTATACAAACCATGGAGATGTCGGTTTGTATTTCCCGCAATATATGGTCAATATATTGCAGAATATCATATAGAAATATGGCAGGGGATGTAAGGAATATGCGAAAAGATAAAGTACTGCTGATTGGATATGCTAACAAATATTACAGAACAGAATATGTAAAACATATAGATGATGGCAGGAAAATGTTTGAAATACTAACATTTGAAAAGTGTAATGAGGATAACAGAAAATTATATGGTAATATTTTTGAATGCCTGAAGCAGACAGATGGGAAAATAGGGACAATATTAACATATATAAAGTTTTTAATTATTCTTCTCAGAATGCCACATTACAAGTGTATACATATCCACTCTGTGAAGAAGATTGAAAGCATTTTTTCTACTTTATTAAAGCTGAAATGTGATATTCTGGTTAGCTCAATATATGGGTCTGATTTATATAGAATATCAAACAAAGAACGTGAAAAAATAAAACCTCTTTTTAAAAAGAGCACTTATATTCAAGTAGAAACAAAGGCAGTAGAAAGGGATTTTAATAAATTTTATAATAATATTTTTTCTGATAAAATAAAAATAGTATCATTCGGAATATCCGTTTTAGATAATATTAAGAAAATGAAAAGTGAGAAAGAAAAAATAAAGAGTGAGTTAGGAATTCCGGAAAAGTGTAAAGTGATTACTATAGGATATAACGCGACAAAGGAACAGCATCATTTAGAAATATTAGAGCAATTTGCGGCTTTAAAAGAACAGATAAATGATAGCTGTTATTTTATTATACCTATGTCATATGGTAATGATACTTATAAAAATATTGTGGTGGATAAATTCCAGCAATGTCAATTGACAGGTCAATGCTTTTGTCAGTATACGCCGTTAAAAGAAGTTGCAAAATTACGTATTGCATCAGATATTATGATTCAGGTTCAGGATACAGATACATTCAGTTCCAGTATGATTGAATATTTGTATGCAGGAAATATAATAATTACAGGTGCGTGGTTACCGTATGATGAATTATCGGACTACATTGTAACAATAGATTCTGTTTCAAGTGTAGGAAAGAAAGTAATTGATGTACTTAATAATATGGACAAATATAAAGAAATGGTTCAATTAAAGGCTGCCGGAGAATATATTTCTGCGAAATGTTCATGGGAAATGGTACGTAATAACTGGTTAGCATTGTATCAGTGAAAGGGAGAAGATAATTCGGATTATGAGCAAGTTTAATATTGACAGATTTACTGCGAAATATATAACAAAAAGAGATAAGAGTCTGTTTTTATCAGACATAGAAAGTAATTCTGTTTTACTGCAAAGAAAGATCGAAAATAAAAAAATACTTGTCATAGGCGGAGCCGGGAGTATCGGAAGCTCATTTATAAAAGCAATACTTCCATATAGACCCCAAACATTGGTAGTGGTTGACATAAATGAAAATGCTCTGGCTGAATTGACAAGAGAACTTCGGGGCACGAAGGATATGTTTCTTCCTTTAGACTATGTTCCTTATCCAATGGATTATGCTTCGCCTGTATTTACAAAAATGTTCATTTCACGTCAGGGATTTGATGTTGTGGCTAATTTTTCTGCGCATAAACATGTAAGATCAGAAAAAGATATCTTTTCAATTGAAGTAATGTTGCGTAATAACGTAATAAATGCAAAAAAATTAATGGATTTACTGGTTCAATATCCACCGGAAGAATTTTTTTGTGTATCAACTGATAAGGCGGCAAACCCTGTAAATATAATGGGAGCCAGTAAAAGAATTATGGAGGATCTTATTTTCAGTTACTCAGATAAGTTTGCAGTAAAAACCGCAAGATTTGCAAATGTAGCATTTTCTAACGGGTCACTTTTGGCAGGATTTATTGCCAGATTGCAAAAAAATCAGCCATTAAGCGCTCCGGCGGATGTTAAGAGATATTTTGTATCTTTGGAGGAAAGCGGGCATATCTGTATGCTTGCATGTATGCTTGGAAATAACCGGGAAATATTTTTCCCTAAGCTTAACGGTGAACAGATGATGAGGTTTGATATTATTGCACGGGAATTTCTCCAGGAAAATGGATATGCGGTAATGGAATGTGATTCGGCGGAAGCGGCAAAAAGACAAATAATGGAATTGTCTGCAGATAGCAAAATATATCCGGTCTATTTTTCGGAGTCAGATACGTCCGGAGAAAAAATGTTTGAGGAATTCTATACAGATACAGAATGCATAGACATGAACCGCTTCATATCTCTCGGTGTAATTACAGGAAAAAACAAAATTGATAGTAAGAAAATATATGATTTTATAAACAACCTGGAACAAATGTTTAATAGTGGCAGTACTACAAAAAAGGAAATTATTAATATTCTTTGTTCTTATTTATCCGGTTTTGAACATATAGAAACGGGAAAAAATCTGGATGAAAAAATGTAGGATATTAAAATAATTTGGTAAATGGAGAGGAAAAAGAATGAGTTATAATATTCCACTTTTTGACTTAAATTATGGACCGGAAGAGGAAGAAGCTATAGTGGAAACAATAAGAAGTAAGTGGATTTCCGCAGGACCAAAGTGTGCAGAACTGGAAGAATTATTTGCGAATATGCTTAATGTAAAATACGCGTGTGCAGTTACAAATTGTACGGTAGCATTACATATGGCCTGTATAGTATTGGGAATTGGAAAAAATGATGAGGTCATCTGTCCGTCATTAACATTTGCGGCAACTGTAAATGCAATTAAATATGTTGGTGCCAGCCAATGTCATTAAATTTACCAAATTTTTGTTTAGTTAATAGAAATATTGTTTTTGATAAAGGCAGAAACTCTAATGTAAAATTTATTCATCAAAAGCCTAAAGTTTTTGTTGGAAATTGTCGATATAATAAATAATAAAATTTACTTCTGATAAAATTTGTCTTAGTCTACTTCTAGAAAAATCATCCAACTTACCTCTAGTAAAAATCACACAATCAAAGCAACAAATAGTAATTGGAAAGGAGGATATGGGATGACTGTAAAAAAGTACAAATACATACTAAATTACGGAATCGCAAAGGAGTTCAATTTGCTAATAGTGCCGGCAACATTAACTGCAAATGTTAATGAATGGACACAAAAACTATTGACAGAAATTGCGTTAATGTTTGTAACGCAATTTGCAGATGATAACAAAAAAGTGGAAGCTGTTATATCAGTATTTTCGGAAGACAATATGGTTTGTAAAGAAACACTAGAGTTAGATTGCGGACCTAAATCGTTAAATGAAGTCCGAGAAAGCATTGAAGAACTGATATTGAAAATCAAGGAAAAATTGATTGCAGATGTGGTTTCTTCGATTGAGTTTCGGAGCATGAAAATTTTGAATGACGAGTGAAATTGAACTATATGGCAACAAGGGAAGTTCCCCAAAAGAAACTTTCCTTGTTGTTTCTTTTTATCAAAGAAAGGAATACTGAATATGAACACTAAAAATACTCCAAACGTTATAAAAAATGAATTAAGAGACGCTATCAAACAGACAATCGAAAATGAAAACCGTGAGTTTGGAGAACAGGAGTGTAGTTTCTCCCGCAATCGTATTTTAACAGCAGAAAAAATGGTTAATTTGTTGTTGTCTATGCAAGGTGGAAGTCTTGACAAAGAACTCTATGAAGCCGGAATTAATGTCACAAAATCCGCCTTTGTACAACAGCGTGATAAGATTTCATATACAATATTTGAAGATATTTTAGAATACTTTAATGCTTTGCATCAAGATATGGTGAAGTATAAAGGCTACCGTGTTCTTGCCGTAGATGGCAGTGCTGTCAATATGGCGAGAAACCCAAAATCATCAAGTTTTATGCAACATGCAGGAACTCCAAAGGGTTATAATCAGCTTCATATCAACCCATTGTATGATGTCCTAAATAAAACATATATTCACTGTCACATTCAGCCGCAACCACAACAAGATGAAATCGGAGCTTTGCTTTTTTTGCTGAATTGGTATGATTATAAAGAAAAAACAATAATTACCGGTGATCGCGGATACGAATCCTACAACCTATTGGCACATTTATTGGAGAAACCAAATATTGATTTTCTTATTAGAGTGAAGCAAGACAGGTCAGCTATGAGAGAAATACGCAAGCTTCCAATGAAAGAATTAGACACTAAAATATCTTTTACCATTACCACCACTCAAACCAATAGTGATAAAGCGAACGATTATATCTTTTTGCAGACTCGAAAAAATGAAAGCCGACTATACAGCACAAAAACTAAAAGTGGAAGATGGGATTTTCCAAGTCCTTACCATATGTCGTTTCGTGTTGTACGATTTATGCTGGATACTGGCGAATATGAAACTTTAGCAACAAGTCTTCCAAATAGTTTTACACTGTCTGAAATCAAAGAATTATACCATTCCCGTTGGGGTATTGAAACTGCTTTCCGTGAACTCAAGTACAGTTTAGGTCTGATAAACCTTCATGGAAAGAAAGATGAATTTGTAAAACAAGAAATCTATGCGGCAATGATTATGTCAAATTTTTCTTCACGCATTGCGAATCAAGTTATAATAGAAAATAAAAAATCAAACATACATACTTATAAAGTCAATATGCAAATGGCAATTTATCTTTGCAAAAAGTTTTACAGAACTAACAAGGGAAATGGGAAGCAACTTATGCGTGATATTGCAAAGTATACCGAACCCGTCCGCCCTAACCGTAAAGACGAGCGGAACATAAAAGCAAAATCATTTGTCGGATTTACCTATAGGGTTTCTGCATAACAGTAGTAAGGGCGGAAAAAAGTTTCCGCCCTTATATATCGTATTTACTCTGATTGGTTGTATATATTCATTTTGAATTATAATTACTAATTTGCAAAATCACTAAAATGATATTGCAAAAAATACTTAAAATGATGTTATTTAAGCCAGCTTTCTTTTATTTAGGAAATTTGTGTAAAAAACTATTAATAACAGCAGATTTTAGAGAATACAAATAAATTAAAAGTAGGCAATAACCTATATTTTGATAAAATTTTCTTAAAATATAAATAAAGCATTTAAGATATTAATTTCTTTTAAATCAAATATGGATTTATAAAAATTTTATATGCAAATCAAATGAAAGTCGCTATTTCGTTATAAAAATAACTTATTTTCATTTTTATAACGAAATAAAACTTAAAAAAGTTCAAGAATCGGATTCCTCGAGATTTTCTAAACCATATTCGCATAATTCAATAACTAACTTTGTCATTGATATATTATTTTTCTGAGCGGCTTCACCTAATTTTTCGACTAATGCAACTGGTAATCTAAATGTTTTATTTTGATATTCTGTTTTCTGAATTTTTAGCATATTAACTACCACCTTGTTTTTCTTGTGCATAGTATACTTTAAAATATCACGATATTATACACACTGAAATTTCACTTATTTTTATACTTGAAATATTCACACATATATGTTAATATAGACCACATGATTCCGACCAATACATATATGAAAAATGAGGGAGATACTAAAATGAAAAGAAAATTGATTTTATTACCCATAATATGCACATTTGCAATTAGCCTGAATGGCTGTGGACATGAGCATGTATGGGTAGATGCTACTTGTTTGGTACCTAAAACATGCAGCGAGTGTGGAGAAACCGAGGGCGAAGTTGCAGACCATAAATGGGTAGAAGCTTCTTGTGAAAAAGCAAAATACTGTGACGTATGTGGGGTAACGGATGGAGAACCTTTAAGCCATGAATGGTTAGACGCTACCTATGAAGAACCAAAAACCTGTTCTTTATGTGGCTTGACTGAAGGAGAACCTTTGCCAACTCCTTATTGTATCGAAAACAATATTACTTTTCAAAATCTGCAAGATATGGAGTTGCCATTTGCTATGGATTTCACTGAAAATGGGCAGATTGTGGATATAGAAGGAATGTGGCTTGAAACAGAAAAAGCGAAATTTTCTTTCGGTGAAATTACTAGTAATCCTTCGGAAATGGAAGGATATATAGATATTACCATTCCATATCAAGTACATTTTTCAGCGACCGTGTATCAAGACACTAATATATATAATGGGTCTTATGGTTGGAATTTAACATTTCCCAAATTTTCTGTTGGCGATTATTATACAGGACTTGTTGTTCCTGACCGTAGTTCATATACTGGCAGAGGAGGGAGTGATTTCGCGGAATTTACCAAAGACTATGAATGGAATGGAAATGTGTACTCAATAGGATATTCGAATATTGAGGAAACCTCATCTTCTCAATCAGACTGGGATTATAATGAGAATATTGCCTTTAAGACTTATAATTTTGCGGCAGATGAAACATATATCATTACAATACCTAATGATTTTGATGGAGCAATATTATATATCAAGAAAAATGGTTCATCAGAAGTTCATTTAGGGAATGATGAAGTAATAGAGGAAACGGAAGCACATATGTTAGACGAACATGAGGCAGAATATTATATTTTTTATCGTCTGTCGGATATAATCAATAATTAACTGTACAAAATTTAATGTGAAGCAATTATATTATGGTAAAAGCTGAACCACTACTAAGTGTAAAAATAGTGGTTCAGCTTTTTGTGCTAACTTAACAGAATTTTCCTAATACTAAATGACATTGTGGTGCCAGCCCTGTCTTTTGCGATATAAAAAGTAATTCAGATTTAACACTTGATTGTGAAAATATTAAGCAACTGATCACTCCGAAAACCAGAGCGATTATTGTAATGCATTATGGCGGCCATCCATGCAAAATGGATGAAATTATGGAAATTGCAAAAGAGCATAATCTTTATATTATTGAAGATGCATGTCATGGTCCACTGTCAGAATACAACGGAAAAAAGCTGGGAACTATTGGAACTATTGGCTGTTTCAGCTTTTTTTCAAATAAAAATATCAGTACTGGTGAAGGGGGGATGGTAGTTACAAATGATGAAAAAATATATAAAGAATTAAAAAATATAAGAAGTCATGGAATGACTACAATGTCATATGAAAGAGCAAGTGGACATGCTACAGAATATGATATCACCAGACTTGGGTATAATTACAGATATGATGATTTAAGAGCATCCCTGGCTATTGTACAAATTAAAAAACTTAGAGATGATTTGGAAAAGAGACAGAAACTTAGAGAATGGTATTTGAATGAGTTAAAGCAAATAGAAGAGATAGTGGTTCCATTTGAACAGAATACATTTTTTTCTTCTAATTATATTTTTGCTACTGTTTTACTGGACAGCAATTCTCATAAAAGAAATTATGTCAGAAATTATCTACATAAAAAAGGAATTCAAACAAGTGTTCATTATCCGGCAGTACATAAATTTGCAATTTATGAGGATTTAAAAGTATCTCTTCCCAAAACAGAATATGTTTCTGACAATGAAATCACGCTTCCGATGTACGCAAAACTAAATCAGGATGAAATCATTTTTATATGCAGGACATACAGAGAAGCTTTAGATAGTTATGACGCCTAGAACAATAGAATAATTAGAATTGACAGAGGGGGATATATGCGAATTAATATACCAGAAGAGTTTTTAAATTCTAAATCTGTAGATAATGGTTTTTATTTCAAATATGATGGAGATTTCTATTCAAACAGATTTGATGTAATAATAAAAATACTTTCAGAGTGTAAAACTGCCAGATGTATAGATGTTGGAGCAGTTGGCTACATACCAAATATCAAGAAGAGTATTGAAAAAGGCGAATGGCTGCATAAAATTATTCAGGAAAATTCGGAAGAATTAATAGGAGTTGATATTAACAAAGAGGGAATATCTTATTGTGAAGCATTGGGATATGAAAACATATTATATGCAAATATTGAGGAAGATGTAGAAGAGATTTTGAAGGCTTTTAATGATAATCCAATAGATTATATATTTTTTGGTGAAATGCTGCATGAAGTCGATGATCCAATTGGAATGCTAAGTAGAATTCACACAAGATATAAGAATTATGTTAAAAGCATAGTTATAACTGTTCCATCAATTTATAGAATTCAGAATATCTTATATGCGTTAAAGGGAATAGACAAAAATCATACAGAAAATAGATTTTGGTATTCTCCATACAGTTTGTGTAAAATGGTCAGTATGGCAGGTTATTCAGTAAAAGATATTTATTTATCTGGGAAAATATCCGGCCGTTTTTTAAAATATCTGAATTTTATATTTAAGAATAATATTTGCTCGGAACATATAATTCTGAAAGCAGATTTGTAGAGAAATTAAATTGTTTGGAACTAAATAATGTAGGAAGGAGATATACAATATAATTGATTAATGAGAAGATAATTATTAGAAAAGATATTTCCATGTATGAAGCATTAAAGATTATGGATGATTTGGAACGTAAGTTATTAATAATTTGTGAGGATAACGTTTTTCATGGAGTGATAAGTGTCGGAGATATACAAAGGGCCTTATTGAAAAAAGAAGATTTGTCTCAGATCGTATGGAAATTTGTGCGGAATGATATAATCTATGCAAATGAGGAAAGTAGTATTGAGGAAATTAAAAGAAAAATGAAGGCTGAGCGCATAGAATGTATGCCAGTGGTTCATAAAGGAATTTTAGTTGATGTGATAGAATGGAAAGATGTATTTCCAGATGAGCAGAATATGACACATACTATAAATTATCCGGTATTTATTATGGCTGGTGGCGAAGGTTCGAGACTGCGTCCATTGACAAATTTTATTCCAAAACCCCTTATACCAATTTCTGATAAGACGATAATCGAAGAAATTATGAATTGTTTTTGTGATATTGGATGTAATGATTTTTATATTTCTGTTAATTATATGGCAGATAAAATAGTAGAATATTTTAAGAATAAAACTTCCAGCAAATACAGAATCACCTTTGTGAAGGAAAATAAACCTTTGGGAACAGGTGGTTCTTTATTTTTGTTAAAAGACAAATTTACGACGACTTTCTTTGTTTCCAATTGTGATATACTTGTTGACATAAACTTTGAGGACTTGCTGGCATATCATCATAGTAATGGCAATATTGCTACCGTTGTATCAGTACTGAAAAATTATTCAATACCCTATGGTACGCTGGAAACTTCCGAAGGTGGGCAATTGACTGCTTTGAAAGAAAAACCGTTTATTACTTATCAGATAAATTCCGGATTATATGTTTTGGAACCAGATATATTCACATATATGAAGAAGGAAGAATTTATTCATATTACAGAATTATTTGGGAGGTTGTTAGATAATGGTCAGAGAGTAGGGGTATTTCCAATTTCAGAAGGGTCATGGAAGGATATTGGAAACTGGAAAGCTTATATGGACTCAATAAATATGAGATAGTGATAGTGTTTTATGATAGTGAGGCAAAAGAAAAGGGCTGTTAAAATTTTGATAAGAAAGTAGTGAATATAAAGCAAGAGATATAATAAGGTATCAGAAAAAGATGGGAAGAGAAAAACAAAAAATTGCTAATATCATATGTTTCATGACTGGTCCTATTGCTGCAAGCATTATAGGATTAATAACGACTCCGGTTATAACATTTTTTATATCTCCGGAAGAATTTGCGAAAGCAAATCTTTTTCAAATGTTTCAGACTATAATCAGTACATTTGTGTACCTTGGATTTGACCAGTCATATGTAAGATTCTTTCACGAAAAAAAATATAAAGATAAGGTTTTTGAGAATTCATTTCTTTTACCGATGCTTTTGGCAGTTTTGGGGGCTATAACAATTTTACTGGTAAAGAATGACTTTGCCAGTTATTTATTTAGTGATAGTAATGAAATCTTGCCCATATGTATAATGGCTATATCTATCCCACTCTTAGTTCTTGAAAGATTTCTATTATTAAACTTAAGAATGCAGGAGAAAGGGGCCGCTTATTCTTCTTTGACATTGCTATTGAAAATTGTAATTCTTGTGGTGACAACTGGATTATTAGTTTTTGGACGACGAGATTACAAGGCGGTTATTTATGGGAGTGTTTGTGGAGAGATTCTGTATGACGCTATTTTAATATTGTATTGCAGAAAGACAATTAAGGAGATTACCTGGAAAAAAATTGATATAAAAGTTGTAAAAGCTTTTGCGGTATATTCGATTCCCCTGGCACCCATAGATTTAATCAGTAAACTGTTAAATTCAACTGATCGAATATTTATTAAAAAATATTTGACTATGACAGATGTAGGAATTTACGCAACTGCGCTCAGGGTTACAGGATTGATAGCAATAGTAAAATCCAGTATAACCTCATTTTGGGTTCCAATTTCATTTCGGTGGAGTGCAGAAGGAGACCATGAGAAAGACTATAATAAAGTGATGGAAATTGTAAGTGCCATTATGATAGCAGGATGTTGTCTGGGGTTGTTAATAAAAAGGTACATATTTTTGTTATTTGGCCGAGAATACCGAGAGGCACAGTATATATTCCCCTATTTAATGTTTTATCCTGTGCTTTATACTATTACAGAGACATTTAGCATAGGTATCACAATAAAGAAGAAAGGTTATATTATAACACTTATATCTTTAGTAAGTTTAATAGTAAATATTGGGATGAATATATTTTGTGTGCCCAGATTTGGGGCAGTGGGTGCAGCATTTGCAACGGCAGTTTCTAATTTGCTATATTTTTTCTCAATTATGTTTTTTTCCAGAAAATTATGGTTCAAGTTTCCAGCTAAAAAAATTATAATTTCAGTTCTGGTACTTTGTATAACGACAACATTTAATGTTGTGATAAAAAATAAATTCATTTATTTGATAAATGTTTTGTCAATAGTTTCGATTATAATAATTTATAGAAATATAACCGAAGATTTGATTGTATTTTGCAAAAAATATTTAATTAAGAAATAAACCAAGTACACAATGGACTTTATTGAAAAGGCAGTGTGCTTTAAAAATAGGAAAATTATTTATTTTAGAATTTTAAAGTAAGATTTCAATTATTTTGTTACTCAATATGTTAAAAAACTGATACTTTCTGCAAATCCCCCCTTGCTGCCCTGAAGCCATTTTGCGATATACTGCCACCACATTTTGTCCGTTTCTCCGATCGACATCCCAAAGACACAGATCACACTACTGTCGTCAATGGCGGCACGCGCTTCCTGGATTCTGCTGTTTTTGTAAGACTTGTTAATTTCTTCTTTGATTAACAGTTCTTTCTTTTCGATGTCTCTCTGGAAATTCTTGTTCGCGATCTGATTTTTGTCGTTGACTCTCTGGATGGACGGGCAAAACGCGCAATATATCCTGTTCGATGATCTTTGGGAAATGACTGTAGAAATTTGTTATGGAGTTCAGCATGATAAGCCCGACCTGCTTTTTTTGAGCCTCTTCCCTTAGATTGATCTTACATGTTTCCTCCTTCAGATAATCTGCCAGACATTCTTCCCAATCTTTTTCACATTGCTCAAAATTTCTCTCGTCCGGCAGGGATATTTTTTCTGTGTATTTTCCGATACCCAACTCCAGATCCGACCAGGCCTCTATGTTTCCCTCTATGTTTTTTGCCAGGAGATTATTCGGATAATTTTTTATAAAATTAAGGATAGAAGTCGCTATACCTTGTATTCAGGCCCACATTTATGTCGAATCCGTTTCCGATCAGAAAGGTTATCCTGCTCCCGCCATCCTTTTGCGGCGGCGCAGCTTCAACAACTGCCCCGGCCTGGGACTTTGCGCGCATTCTCTCTCTGGCAGCCATGTGCTCATACTCAATTTGCTTCCGGAGAGCCCCGTAATACGCGTACCCTGCCTGAATTGTATCAGCATATATATTAGGATAGCGACTGTGAAATATTTCCTGTGCATCCATGTAATCTTCCGTCTTCATTTCGAGACAAGCCCTTCTGGGTGGGTTTACATAAATTCCCATTTGATTTCCTCTTCCAGTAATGTACTTCTTTTGCGCAAGTTTATAGACGATAATATCGCTGTCCTTTATAGGACGTTGTCCTTGTATAAGTTCAGTCTACAAAAAGAGTCACAGTTTACCACTGCATATAATTTTTCTGCCTGTTAATTACTGCTTAGAAATAATTCCTCATTACCCCGCCCCATCGCCTCCAACCGTGCCATATAGCTTCCGGTACTGGCTGGGGGAAATCCCATGACGCCGCCGGAACTCCCGCGCGAAATGCTGGCGGTTCTCATAGCCCACCTCCAGTGCTACTTCCAGAATATCCTTCCGGGTCAGGGTCAGCAGGGCGGCGGCTCTGTCAGCCCGCACCGTATTGATATGGGTGGTGATTCTGCGGCCGGCGTATTTGGAGAACAGCGACTCCAGATGAGAGCGGCTGATTCCAACGGCGTCGGCAATCTGCTGAATGGTCAGTGGCTCGCTGCTGTGTTCGGCAATGTATTTTTTTGCTTCACTGATATAATGGATTCCGGCCGCTTTCCGCTTTGTGAAAAAAGTCCGGGACATCTTGATATATAAAACTGTGAGAAGCGCCGTCATCATGACATCTTTCTGGAGTGATGGGACATGGAATTCCCGAATCAGTTCGTTTATGGTGGAGGAAGTATTTTCCTGATCATAAAGGACACAATAACGATTTCTATAATTCATAAAACCGTCTATCGTATCGTTGTTCTGACACAATGTATCCAGATCCAGATGAGCAGAATTCTGAGAGGGCCGAAAATGCAGGCGATAGACCAGATTGTTTTCGCCGGCCGGAATCTCCAGATCGTATTTCACATATCGGTGAAAATAGACTATGCTTCGATAGGCTACCTTGATTGTCCTGTCAGAAACTTTCACCTGACAGGACCCGTTTGCCACATAGAGGAGCTGGTTTTCCGTATTCGTATCCTGACCTGGCAGATTGTGCCGGTCACAAAGTGTGTCGCAGGCAGTCATTTCCATATAAAAAGGCAGATCATTTCTTCGCAGCATCGTGAAATCCTCATCTAACAGTACTCTTCGTTTTTCTCATTGTAGCACAGCTTGGAACGTTTTTGAATGTCAATTATTGTTGCTTGGATAAATACAGGCAGGCGCTGAACTAATGTTAAAATTTTATAGTACAGAAAAGGCACAGTAATTCAGCTTTCATACGACGCAAGAAAAGAGTGACTGTGCAGAAGTTGCTTCTGTAATTATAGAATTCAGACAAAAAAAGTAAAATATGTTCCATATGTTTATCAAAATCATCTAATATGTTACGCGCAGGGCCGGAATTTATCTATAATAATATACAACAGCAGAACAAAACATAGAAAGAATATAAACAGAATATTTGCAAGACAGAAAGGAAACCATGGAGAAGCGAGAAGCCTGTGCAGAAATAAACAGAAGACTGGAAGAGACATTAGCCGGAGAGAACCCGGGAAAATCCTGGAAAGAAGCACATTTACGGGACTTTCGGGCGGCGGTGGAGACACTGTCCGGAGGAAGCAATACAGTGATTGTGGATGACTGGGGTCTTCCTTCCGTCATGGTGAGGATTTCCGCATGCAGGAACAGGGAATTGCTCAAAACAGGGTCAGATATCATGCATCCGGCATTCTACTCCAAAGGAGAGATTCAGGAGGAAATTTATATTTCCAAATTCCAGAATGTTCTCATTGATGGCAGAGGATATTCGCTGCCGCTGAGAACCCCGGCATATGGAATCAATTTTGACCAGGTTCTGCAGGCTTGCCGGGACAAAGGAGCCGGATGGAATCTGACTCCCTTTGCGCTGCGGGCGGCACTTGCTCTGGAAACGAGAAGGAAAGGTTTTTTCCCCCATGGGAACAGTGACAATGGTGTGGACTACCTGTACAGAGAAGAACATGGGGAATCGGAGGAGGAAGGTGTGGTGCGGACAGGATCCGGTCCGGTCACCTGGTCTCATAATAACAGTCAGGACGGAATCTATGACCTGGCGGGAAATCTGAATGAATGGGACGCGGGGCTGCGGCTGGTGGATGGAGAGATTCAGATCATACCGGATGGAATGTGGATGAGGGAAGACTGTACCATGGGAGAGGACTGCGGGTACTGGCGGAGCATTACACCGGAGGGAGAGCTGGCGGAGCCTGGCATCCCAGGCACCTTGAGATATGTCTGTGGCGGGGATGGAATTCTCCTGACAGCCGGAGGGCAGACCGGAAAGGATACCACAGGGAACTGTGCATTTGGAAATATAAGGGCGGAGGCGGGTCTTCAGATACCCGAGCTGCTGTATTCTCTGATGTTGTATCCGGAGGAGAAAGAGGGGTATGACGGCTGGCGCTGGATAAAGTCCGGTGGGGAATGCCTGCCCTTATGCGGCGGGGGATATCGGGCGCTGGATCATGCGGGAATCTTCTTTGTGGGTCTGACCTATCCGCGAACTCACAATTATAATCTGACCGGTTTCAGAAGTGTCTATGTAAAGCCGGGGAACGGGAGGTGAGGGCTATCAAAAATTTTGCAAAAAAGGTTCGGAAGAATAAAATTCTGCTCCTGATGCTGCTTCCGGCAGTTGTGTATGTCATTACTTTTTCCTATATACCCATGGGCGGAATCATTGTGGCTTTCAAGAGATTCAGCTTCACCAAAGGGTTCCTTGGAAGTCCCTGGTGCGGCCTGGAGAACTTCCGGTTTCTCTTTATCTCGGACAAGCTGTGGCCGCTGATGCGCAATACATTGTTGTACAATATAGCTTTTATTACTGTGGGAATCATTCTGGAGGTTGGATTCGCCATCATTGTCAATGAGCTGGGCAGCAAATGGTTTAAGAAAGTGTTTCAGTCCTTTATGTTTCTGCCCTTTTTCATATCCTGGGTGGTGGTGCTCGCCATTGTGGACGCCATATTCGGATACGATTCCGGAATTATCAACAACCTGCTGCAGAGTCTGGGTATGGAGAGATTTAATGTCTATGTGAATGCGGCGCCCTGGCCCTTTCTGCTGGTATTCTTCAAGGCGTGGAAACAGACAGGCTATGGCTCTATTGTCTATCTGGCGGCCATAACGGGGATGGATCAGGAGATTGTGGATGCAGCGGAGATTGACGGGGCAAATATCTGGCAGAGAATACGCTATATCACCATTCCCAGTCTGAAACCTACCATTATCATTATGACCTTGCTGGCCGTCGGCAATATCTTCCGGGGAGATTTCGGCATGTTCTATCAGCTGATCGGGAACAACAGTGTACTGCTGGAGGTGGGAGATATTTTGGATCTGTACATTTATCGGGCAATGGTGTCCAGCAGTAATCTGGGTATGGCAAGCGCGGCAGGCTTTTATCAGTCAATCCTCTGTTTCTTCACCATTCTGGCCGCCAACTGGATGGTCAGGAAATATGATCCGGAGTATTCGCTGTTCTGATACCGGCCCTGTTGGTTTATCCTCTGCTGATATCCGAATACCGTAAGGGCAGATACGAAATCGAAAGGCAGCGTCGGGTAATCCATGAAAAACCGGGTTGATAAGCGGACTCAACCGAAACCAGACGATAATGGCAGACAATCTATAAAAAACTGAGCTGAAAAAGGCTTCGGCCGAATCAAAAAACGAGTCAGGCAGTCCATAAGAGCTGAGCAGGAAAACAGAGTTGAAAAAACTGGCTCAACCGAAACAAAGAATCAGGAGGCGCAGGTATGATGACACATGAAAAAATGAGAAAGTTCCCAAGACAGAAAACAGGAATCAAAATGTCCTCGGACAGAGTGGTTTTCAGCGTGATGGGATATTTGTTGGTGTTTCTGTTCGGAATGGCCTGCATGATTCCCTTTTACCTGATTCTGATTTCTTCTTTTGCGTCGGAATCGGCACTGTTGAAAGAAGGGTATCGGCTGATTCCATCTGAATTTTCGCTGGATTCCTACAGATGGGTTTTCCGGAATCCTGCCAGGATTCTATATTCCTACCGCAATACGATTTTTGTCACAACGGTGGGAACATGCCTGTCCATTGTTCTGGCTACCATGACGGGGTATGTTCTGGCCAGAAGGGATTTTCCCTGGAGAAATGCGTTTGCCCTGTTTTTCTTCTTCACCACGCTGTTCAGCGGCGGAATGGTACCCTGGTATATTCTATGTACCAAATACTTGGGTTTTAAGAACAATTATCTGGGGATGATAATGCCAATGGCATTTTCCGTGTGGAATATGATCATTTCCAAAAACTTTATGAAAAGTATTCCTTTTGACATCGTGGAGTCCGCTAAAATGGATGGCGCTGATGATTTCTGGATTTATATCCGGCTGATGATGCCGCTGTCCAAGCCGCTGACAGCGACGTTGGGATTGTTTTCAGCGCTGGCATACTGGAATGACTGGTATAACTCCATGCTGTTTATTACCAATAAGGATATGCAGAGTCTGCAGTACTTCCTGCAGGAGATGCTCAGCAGCATAGAAGCGCTGAAGCAGCTTGTGGCGAAGGGAGAAATGGATGTTGTGATGTATGAAACTGTCCCTCAGGCAGGGATGAAAATGGCGATGACCTGTGTGGTTACGGGGCCGATTATATTCCTGTATCCGGTGATACAGAGGCATTTCGTAAAAGGACTTACAGTGGGAGCCGTGAAAGGATAGGAGGTCAAAATGAGAAAGAAGGATGTATGGAAACAGATGACAGGGGCACTATTGGCCGGAATGCTGGTATTGTCCGCGGCAGGATGCGGCGACCGGGAAGGGGGAGGAGGTCCCTCGTCGGCGGGAAGCCAGGAAAGTACCGCAAATGTCGGCAGTGAGAATGTGGAGAGCTCCGGAGACAGCAATGAACAGGAAGGACAGGCGGATCCGGACAATCCCTGGGCAAACCTTGACCTGTCCGAACATGAGACGGTAAATTGCTATGTGGTTGGCGCATTGGGAACAGACTGGGAGAGCGTCACTCAGAAGGCGGTTGCACTGATAGAAGAAAAGACCAACACGACCGTGAACTTTGTACATATTCCCTGGTCGGATTTTCAGGCAAAATACAATGTGTTCCTGGCAGGGGACGAGGATGTGGATATGATTTATGCCGCTTCCTGGACAGGCTTTGCGGATTATGTGAGAAGTGAAGCATACATTCCCTTTGATATGGAGTTCGTAAAGACCTGGATGCCGCTGACCTATCAGAATCAGCCGGAAGAATCCTGGGAGGCAGCCACCTTTGACGGGAAGATTTACGGAATTCCCCCTGCAGCCTCCTGGCTGGGCGGGAACGGTTATGTGACCACACAGGATTTGCTGGACAAATACGGATTCAAAGCGGAGGATATCAAAAGTATGGATGACCTGGAGGAATACATGCTTGCGATAGCTGCCGGGGACAATGAAGGACTCTTTGCCTTTAACCCGCAGAATTCCTACCCTCTGGACAGCGATCTACTGGGATATCATACCTTCGGCATGGACGCAGGCAATATCACCTGGATGCTGTACAACTATGACTATGATAAACTGGGAACAGACGAGGCCTTTGACCCGGACAAGCTGGAATGGTTTGCTGGAACACAGAATTACAGAGATTTCGTGCTGAAAATGGCCAAGTGGAACAAGGCCGGTATCTTCCCCGCCAATGTGATGGCCAACGGCACCATGCTGAATGACAATTTCGCGGAGGGGAAATCCGCGGTTATGGGCTCGGATCCTTACGGTGCAAGCACCCTGCGGGAGACCATGAAGGAGAGAGGAAAAGAGGTAGTCTATCTGGATTGTTCCTTTGACGACAAGAGCGTGAGCATGAGAGGCGGCTATTACGGCTATATCACCTGTTTCCCGGTGTCTTCAAAGAAAATGGAGCGCTCCGCGGTGGTTCTGGACTGCATGAAGTATGACGAAGAGGTACATATGCTCCTTCTGGGCGGTATCGAAGGAGAACATTATATTCTGGATAAAGAGACCAATACCCGGGAGCTGGGGCCCAGGGCAGAGGCCTATCCCTGGGGAAGCTGGCTGTACTGGATTCAGAATAACGACGATCCTTCCGCCAAAATTGACGAGGACCTGCAGAAATATCAGGATAAATACCTGGCGGCGGAGGTCTCGATGGATAACTTCCCTGTGAGTGGATTCAGCTATAATGGAACACAGTACGAGGCAGAGCTGGCGAATCTGAACGCGCTGTTCAACGAATATCGTTTCTCCTTCTGCTTTGGAATCTACCAGGATAAGACGGAAGCCAAACTGGATGAGTTTATCCAGAAGTGTAAAGCGGCGGGAATTGACGACATCATAGCGGACTACAAGAAACAGGTGAAGGAATACGTGGAAAGCCGTAAATAAACAAAACATAAACCGGCACGGTTTGACGTTTTTGTCCGAACTGTGCCGGTAAATGTGGTAGAAGGGAAGTCTGCATCGGGGAAGGAGGACGACAGCAGGGAAGGAGAAGGCAGTAACAGGAAAGGGAAGGCCACACCGGAGAAAGGAAAGTCTATTCCGGGAAAAAGGAAGCAATACTGAGAAAGGGAAGATGGCAGCAGGGAAAGGGAAGTCTATGCCAGAAAATCAAAACGATACCAAGAGAAAGATGGTGTCGGGAGGGAACATGGGACAGAGAAAAGAGAAGTTGACGCTGAGAGGAAAGCAACACAGGAAAAATGGAAGATGATGTTAAGAGCGGAAGAGGATACGGAAAAAGAAAATGACATCGAGGAAAGGGGAGTACATATGGAGAGAAGAGAATTACTGGAAGTGACACCGGAATCCGTGGGGATAAAAAGCAGGGATATCCTGCAGTTTGTAAGAGATCTGGAAGCTTCCGGCACGGAGATGCACGGCTTTGCGATTCTGCGGCACGGGCGGATTGCGGCAAAGGGCTGGTGGCAGCCTTTCGCTCAGAATATTCCTCACGGCAGCCAGTCACTGACGAAGACGGTTACGGGAACGGCATATGGTATTGCTCAGAAGGAGGGACTGCTGTCGCTGGAGGACAGACTGACAGATATTTTCCCGGAATGTGCGGATGGCTGTGCAGGTCCTTACTGGAGTCAGATGAAGGTGCGGCATATCCTGACTATGGCGTCGGGAATGGAGACCATGCCTTCCGTGAAGTCGGCGGAATGGGTCAGAGAGTTTTTCCGGATTCCCATCGTTCATGAGCCGGGCACGGCATTTTATTACAACAGCATCGCCTGTTCCATGGTGGGCGCCTGCATTACAAGGAAGACAGGTCTGGGGTTAAAGGAGTATCTGACGCCCAGACTGTTCCGGAAGCTGGGTATCAGTCAGGACAGAGTGGGCTGGCTGAATCATCCGGACGGCTCCCAGAACGGAAGCGGCGGAATCATTACCACCACCCTGGACAATGCCAGACTGATGCAGCTTTATATTCAAAAGGGAAAATGGGAGGGAGAGCAGATTCTTTCCCCAGCCTGGGTGGAATTCGCCACCCAGTTGCAGAATCCCACCGATGAAAAGCTGCACAGAGGGTACGGAGGCATGATGTGGATTCGGGATAATACATACTATGCCGACGGGGCCATGGGGCAGCTGGCGGTGGGATTCCCGGAGAACGATATGGTCATCTCTCTGAACCAGACTGTATCCACGCCGGAGGCCAATCAGAAGATGACAGATGCATTGTTTGCTTTCGGACAGAAGGAATATCCGGACAGTCTGCCTGAGGATGAACAGGAGACAGAGAACCTGCGGAATTTCTGCAGAAAGCTGTCTCTGCCGGTGCCGCCCTGTTCCGGATTTTCTCCCTGGCAGGAGAAAATAGAGGGAAAACGGTGTGAGATACAGGAAGGAAAAGCGGCCTTTTTCCCGGAGGATGTGGGGGACATTTTCAACGAGGAATATCATGATTATGCTCATGCCTTTACGTTCCGCTTTCCCAGAGAGGGATTGCTTGTGCTGGAGGTGGAAAGCGCCAGTGGAAAGCATCTGGTGCAGGCAGGCATGGAAGGCAGAGGCTGTGCCAATGAGGTGAAGGGAAAGATTCCAATGACGGCGGCGGTGCTGTCTGCACGCTGGAGAGAGGAAAGTATCCTGACACTGGACATCCGATGGCTGGAAAACTGCCGGACCAGGGAGCTGGAATTCCATTTTGGAGAAGAAGAGATTACAATACGCTCTATCCAGCAGAAGGTAGGCGGATTTGATGTGCCGCCGCTGGAGGCGAAGGCGGTGTGGAAATTCTGTGCGCCGTAAGGAAGATGTAACTGTCCGGACAATGGTTCCTGCAAAGTCAGAATTGTAAGGTGGAGTAGAGCACGTTTTCCGATCTGTCAGAGACAGGAAAGAAAGATTGCGGTTTTGTGCGGATTGCGTCGTTTTGTGAATGACTGTATATTTACAGAAAAGTGAGGAATGGAAAATGGAAAAAAGAGGTAATGTGAGAATCTGGTATGACCTGCCGGTACCCATGCGGGACGGGACCATATTGTATGCGGATGTCTATCGGCCGGATGACGATGAGAAATATCCGGCGATATTAAACCGGACACCTTATCATAAGGAGGATAACTGTCACATTGTGGACGGTTATGTCCATGCACTGAAGCTTGCCGGTTACGGATACAATGTGGTGATTCAGGATGTGCGGGGCAGCGGCTGCTCGGAGGGAATTCTGGACCCGGCAGGCAGCCAGATTGAGGACGGTTACGACACTGTGGAATGGGTTGCGGCCCAGGAATGGTGCGACGGCAATGTAGGAATGGTGGGAGAGTCCTATCATGGCTACTCTCAGCTGGCGGCGGCTCAGGCGAACCCGCCCCATCTGAAAGCCATCTGTCCCTTTCAGACATCGTGGACCAAGTTTCCAGCCCTTTACTCCTTCGGCGTCTTTTCCAGCGTGCTTTTCGGCTGGGTGTACGGAGAAGCGCTGGGCAGGGAAAAGTTTTATCCAGGGGCCCTTTCCGAGGAAACTAAAAAGCAGATGGAGGCCTGCGGCAGGAATATGGACGAGCAGCTGATGTGGCTTCCCATCAAGGATATGCCGGCGGCGAATGTGCCCGGCGTTCCCGGTCTGGATTTCCAGGGAAAGCTGCTTGAGAATATTGACAATCCGGAATATCTGAAGAAAATCGGCAGAGCGGACGCTTTCGATCAGGTGCAGGTGCCCTGCCTGAATCTGACCGGCTGGTATGATTTCCTCCGGGATAAAACCATCTATAATTACATGAAATTTCGGACGGAGGGCGGCTCGGAGAACTGCAGAAACCACAGTAAGCTGATTGTGGGGCCCTGGAATCACGGGGACAGGCTGCCCGGCGTCATCGACGGGGTGGATTTCGGACCGGAAGGTTCCGGGGATGCCTTCGGAATTACCGAAGTGTTCAGAGACTGGTTCGACTGCTGGCTGAAAGGGAAGACCACGCCCTATGTGGAAGGCGCACCTATAAAGCTTTTCATCCTGGGGGACAATGTGTGGCGTGACGAATACGAATGGCCGCTGGCCAGAACAAAATATGTGTCCTACTACCTGCACAGCAAAGGCCATGCCAATACCTTAAACGGAAACGGTGTCCTGTCGGAGACTGCGCCGAAGGAGGAACCCTGTGATCAGTATCTGTATGATCCTTCCAATCCCTGTCCCAGCGCCAGCCCGGATCCGGGAAGATATCTGATTCAGGATCAGCGCCCTCTGGAGGCAAGGGAAGATGTGCTGGTCTATACCACGGAAGCCTTCCGGGAGACTGTGGAGATAACAGGGCCCCTGAAGGTGGAACTGTATGCTTCCTCCGATGCCGCCGACACCGATTTTGTATGTAAGGTCAGCGTGGTACATCCCGACGAAAGGGCTTACAGCATCGGATGTTATCTTGTCCGTGCCAGATTTCGCAACGGTGAAAAGGCGGAGTTCTTAACTCCCGGGGAAGTGACCTTATTCCATATTGAAGTGGGAAATATTGCCATGAAACTGCAGGCCGGCTATCGACTGAGACTGGATGTCACCAGCAGCCTTTACCCGGATGCGGACAGGAACCTGAACACAGGAGGAAGAATCGGATACGAGACGGAGATGAAAGTGGCTCATCAGAAGATTTTCCACACTGCGGAATATCCCTCCCGGCTGATTCTGCCGTTTATTTCCGTGTGATGGAACGGAGCCGCCATAAAGGCGGCCCCGTCAGATATCCGGACAAAGGAAAGGGTGGGAACCCGATTTTGAATTTTTATAAATGCTGCTGTGCATCCCGGCTTTCTCCAGGTTCAGGTGCATACAGTGCCTCCAGGCCCTTCAGATATTGATATTTCTTCTTAGCCTGTGCCGCAGCCTTCCGGAAAAGTGCCTCCGCTTCTTCGGGACGGCTGCGTTTCAGCGCGCCATAGCGGATTTCGCCCTCCAGAAATTCATTATAGTCAAGCTTTGGCTCTCCGCTGTCCAGTATAAAGGGATTTTTGTTCTGTTCCCGCAGTGCCGGATGAAAGCGGAAGAGATGGAAATAGCCTGCGTCCACGGCCTTTTTCGCCTCGTGAGGTGTGCTGCCCATTCCTGCGCGGATACCGTGGGCGATACAGGTGGCATAGGCAATAACCAGAGAGGGGCCCGGGTAGGCCGCAGCTTCCGTAATGGCGCGTATGGTCTGGTTCAGGTCCGCGCCCAGAGCGACTTGTGCCACATATATATTGCCGTAAGTCATGGCCATGGATGCCAGATCTTTTTTAGCGGTCTGCTTGCCGCCCACGGCGAATTTAGCCGTGGAACCAATGGGCGTCGCCTTGGATGCCTGACCGCCGGTGTTGGAGTAGACTTCTGTGTCAAGGACCAGGATATTGATGTTTTTGCCGCTTGCCAGCACATGGTCCAGGCCGCTGAATCCAATGTCGTAAGCCCATCCGTCTCCGCCCACTATCCACTGGATGGTGTCGGAAAGCGTATCTCTGTGGCCGTCCGCACTGCGCCTGTCCGCCGCTTCCCTGGCCATCAGCATACCGTAACCGAATTCTGCCGCGTCCTCGAACAGGGAATTGGACCAGGCGGGACCATGTCCCTGTCCGTCCAGCGCGTATGCGCAGGAGGGTGCGGAATTCCCCCAGATGGAACTGCAGCCTGTGGCGTTGGCAATATACATCCGACTGCCGAAAAGCTGGGTCAGCAGTTTCACATAGGCGGTTTCTCCACAGCCGGCGCAGGCCCCCGAAAATTCCAGGAGAGGGCGCAGGAACTGGCTTCCCTTTAAGGTGTCCGGACGGAATTTGTCTGCGGCTTCTTTACAGGGAAGGAGAGGCTTACAATAGTCGAAGACAGCCTGTGCGTCGGAGGAATCTTCCCCGTCTTCCAGTTTGGTTACAGGTACCATTTCCAGAGCCTTGGATGGTTCTTCTCCGGGCTTCTTCGGCCTGCCCGGGCAGATTGCGGCGCAGGTGCCGCAGCCGGTACAGTCGGTGCGGGAGACAGTAATGGCAAAGGAATAGCCCTCCATTCCGAACATGGGAAGGCTTTTCATACCTTCCGGGGCGTCGGCAAGCTGTTCTTCGGTCAGTGCCGCAGGGCGGATTACCGCATGGGGGCAGACATAGGAACAGCGGGTGCACTGGATACAGTTTTCCGGTTTCCAGACGGGAATCTCCGTGGCCACACCCCGTCTTTCATGGGCCGTACTTCCGGGCGGCGTGTAGCCGTCAGCATAGGGAAGGAAGGCGGATACGGGAAGGCTGTCGCCCCTCTGGTCAGTAACCGGCTGCTGGATGTGACGGACGAAATCCATCATTTCCGGCCGGTCCGGCAGAGGGGTATTATCCAGAGCGGCTGCTGCGTCCGGGTCGTCTGCAGAATGCCTCCAGCCCTCCGGCACTTTGACTTCAATTACTTCAGTGAGTCCGCGCTCAATGGCCTGTCTGTTCATTTCCAGGATATTTCCGCCGCTTTTTCCGTAACTTTTCTCCGCCGCTTCCACCATCCACTGTTTTGCCTTTTCAGATTCCAGAAGTCCGGATACTGCAAAAAAGGCTGCCTGGAGAATGGTGCTGATTTTGCTGTTCAATCCGATTTCTTTGCCTATACCCAACGCATCGATGACAAAGAGACGGATGTGATGTTCTGCCAGATAGGCTTTCATGGACTTGGGCAGGTAGGATTCCAACTCCCTTATCTGTTCTGTCGCCTGTTCCGTTCTCCCTTTCGTCGCTCCGCTTTGTTCCCGGTCCCGCTGCAGCCGGGATGCAGTTTGGCGGAAATGATAATTCAGCAGGAAAGTACCGCCGTCTTTCAGCTCCTGAACCATTTGGTATTTATGCAGATAGACAGGGTTATGGCAGGCCACGAAATCAGCCCTGTGAATCAGGTAGGCACTGCGGACAGGACTCTTCCCGAAACGCAGGTGAGAGATGGTCAGGCCTCTCGATTTCTTGGAATCGTATTCAAAATATCCCTGGATTGTCATATCCGTGTGACTGCCGATGATTTTCACAGCATTTTTGGTGGCGCTGACAGTGCCGTCTCCGCCCAGTCCCCAGAATTTGCAGGAGATAATATCCGCGGGGGCTGTGTCCTGAAGGTCAGGAACGTTGAGAGACAGGTGCGTGACGTCGTCCAGGATCCCCACCGTGAAAGGTGTCTGGCTGTGATTTTCATAGACGGCTGCAATCTGAGCGGGAGTAGTATCCTTGGAGCTCAGGCCGTAACGGCCCGAGAAAATGCGGATACAGGAGGCCGCCGCCTTTGTCTGCGCTGTACCGGAGACGGGAATGCCACACCCGGTCAGCGCCGCGACCACGTCCAGATACAGAGGTTCTCCGGGAGCACCTGGTTCTTTGGTGCGGTCCAGCACTGTGATCTGCCGCACACTTCCCGGCAGCTTTTCCACCAGATGTCTGCCGCTGAAGGGGCGATAGAGATGGACAACGATGAGCCCATACCTGTGATCAGGTACACTGTCAATGTATTCTTTTATGGTTTCGCAGACGCTCCCCATGGCTATGATGACATGTTCCGCTTCCGGAGCGCCGTAATAGTCGAAGAGTCCGTAATGAGTACCCAGACGACTGTTGATTTTGGTAAGCTGTCGTTCCACGATTTCCGGCAGTGCCTGGTAGCAGGGATTGGATGCTTCCCTGGCCTGAAAGAAAATGTCGGGATTCTGGGCCGATCCATATACCTTTCCGTGTGAAGGGTGAAGAGAGCCGGTGCGGAACCGTTCCACGGCGTTCCTGTCCAGCATTTCTTTCAGGGTTTCATAGTCCCATACCTGTATCTTGTGGAGCTCATGGGAAGTGCGGAAACCGTCGAAAAAGTTGAGAAAGGGAATTCGGCCTTCCACGGCTGCCAGATGAGCCGCAGGGGAAAGGTCCATGACCTCCTGAACGCTGCTCTCCGAGAAAATGGCCATTCCCGTCTGCCGGCAGGCATAGACGTCGGAATGGTCTCCGAAGATGGAGAGCGCATGGGTGGCGATGGTTCTGGCTGCCACATGAACCACGCCGGGGAGCAATTCTCCGGCGATTCGGTATAAGTTGGGCAGCATAAGCAGCAGTCCCTGAGAGGCTGTGAAAGTCACGGCCAGAGAGCCGGCCAGCAGTGCGCCGTGTACTGCTCCGGCCGCGCCTGCTTCCGACTGCAGCTGAGAGATGACAGGTGTCAGGCCGTATATATTTTTTCTGCCGGCGCCGGCCCACTCATCACAGAGCTCCGCCATGGGAGAGGAGGGCGTGATGGGGTAAATGGCGGCCGTTTCGCTGTAGGCATAGGCAACATGGGCGGCTGCCTGATTGCCGTCCATGGTCTGAGTTATACGCTGTATTTTTTTCATTTTGTCCGGCATACAAGTTCTCCATTTCTTAAAATGTTTTATAATGCAAAATACCCTTCGGGTACAGATAGTTTGTACTATCTTGTCCCGGAGGGTATTGAATTATTCGTTATAAAACAGTCTGCAGAGATTACTTTAAAAATCCATTGACAATCTGTGCTTCGGCTTCCGCCTCCGTCAGGCCCAGCGTCATCAGCTTAATGATCTGATCGCCGGCGATCTTGCCGATGGCGGCTTCGTGAATCAGTTCCGCGTCCAGATGATTGGCGGTTATCTCGGGAACTGCGCTGATTTTTGCGCTGTCCATAATGATGCCATCGCATTCGGAGTGTCCTTTGCAGCGGTTATTTCCGTTGATTTTAGAATAGAAAATCTGCCTGGATTCATCTCTGGCCACAGAGCGGGAGATGATATTTGCGCTGGATTCTGCTCCCTCCAGGTCTACCTGGAAGGAGGTCTCCGCAGTCTGACTGCCGTGGGTCATCAGCTTTTCGGTGACCACAAGTCTGGCCCCGTCCGCCAGCTTTGCGCCGGTAAACCTTTTGGTGGAATCCACGCCTTTAATCTGCACGGTCTCCATTTCCATGAAGCTGTTTTCTCCAAGTTCCACCTTTGTCTCAGGATTCATGATGCGCCCGCCTCTGCCGTCACCGGTGCCATAGTGCTTTTCCACGTATTTCACATGGGAATTTTTACCTATATAAAAGCTGTGAAGCCCGTCATGGCGGCTGTCGCTGTCACCGCTGTTATGAATGCCGCATCCGGCTACAATGGTCACATCGCAATCGTCCCCTACGTAGAAATCGTTATAAACCATTTCTGTCAGCCCGCTCTGGCTTAAAACTACGGGGATGTGTACACTTTCCTTTCTGGTACCGGGCTTGATGACGATATCAATCCCCGATTTATCCGTTTTGGTCACGATATCGATATGTGCGGTGGTAGCGCGGTCCACGCTTTTTCCGTCGGCGCGGATATTGTAGGCGCCGGCAGGCATTTCATGCAGCCCTGCCACCTGCTCCAGCAGATTTTTCTGTATCTCGTCCATAATGATTTCCTCATTTCTCAGATTTTTTGATTTGGTTACCGCTGAAAATATTTACAGCTCTCCGTACCTTTCAGCAGATCCGGAAGTATATCTTTCCGCTGTCCTCTGGCCTGCACGGCACCGTCCGCCAGCACCACGATTTCATCGGCTATATTCAGAATCCGTTCCTGATGAGAGATGATAATCAGGGAATTTTCCGTTTCCCGATGCATCTCTTCGAAGACCTGAATCAGGTTGTTGAAGCTCCAGAGATCGATTCCCGCTTCCGGTTCGTCAAAAACGGATAAAGGGGTGTTGCGGGCAATGATGGTTGCGATTTCAATTCGCTTCAATTCGCCGCCGGAGAGGCTGGCGTCCACGTCCCGGTTTACATAGTCTCTGGCACAAAGGCCTACTTTTGACAGATAATCGCAGATGGAAGGAAACTGTATTTTTTCTCCTGCGGCCAGACGGATTAAGTCGCTTACCTTGATTCCCTTAAAACGTACCGGCTGCTGAAAGGCGAAACTGATGCCCAGACGGGCTCTTTCCGTTATGTTCATCTGCGTAATGTCTCTGCCATTATAAAGAATACTGCCTGATGTGGGCCGTTCCATGCCCATAATCAATTTTGCCAGCGTGGACTTGCCGCCTCCGTTGGGGCCTGTTATGGCGATGAAAGCATGATCTTCAAAGGTCAGGCTTACGTCTCTGATAATCTCTTTCTGTGTGTCGGCATCATTTGATACCTGAAAACAGAGATTTTGTAATTCCAGCATATGTGTCCTCCTGAAGCCGCCGTGTCCGGCAGCTTTTACGTATTTGCCAATTTACTGCTTCTACAGTATAACACAGAAAACAGAAAATCTATACTTTTTTTTCAGAGGAATATCTTTCTCTTTTCATCATATATTGGAGAAAGGAGGACAGGTCAATGGAAAACTCTATCTTACAGCTCTTTCCGTTTCACAGCCGCACGCTCTGGCAGCAGGCGGCCATGGAGCAGGAACATATACAGGAAATCCGGCTTCGGGCCGGCAGACCTGTAATAGTATATATGGAAGGCAGGGAGAGATATCTCACGGCACAGGGAGAATTTACGGATGCAGCTTCGCAGGCGCGGAAGATGACGGAAAAAGAGCTGGAGGAAATGCTTGAGCATATCTGTCATTATTCTCCTTATGCATTTGAAGAGGAATTGCGGCGGGGATTTGTCACTGTGGCCGGAGGTCATCGCGTGGGGGTGGCGGGACAAGCTGTGCTGGAAGCGGACGGAAGCGTCCGTACATTGAAAAATATTGCCTTTCTGAATATTCGGATATCTCATCAGATGAAAGGCGCTGCAGACAGAGTACTGCCGGAGATGTACAGAGAGGGAATTCTGAAAAATACACTGATTATCTCTCCGCCGGGATGCGGGAAGACCACATTGCTGAGGGATTTGATTCGCCAGATTTCCGATGGAAATGCATGGGGAAGAGGAAGGACAGTGGGAGTGGTGGACGAGCGCTCCGAGCTGGCGGGAGCTTTTCTGGGAAGACCTCAAAATGATATGGGAATGCGGACGGATGTTCTGGACGGCTGTCCAAAGGAGACGGGGATGCTTCTGCTGCTGCGTTCCATGTCTCCCCAGGTGATTGCCATAGACGAACTGGGAAGCGACGGGGAATTGAAGGCTCTGGGACAGGCATCTGCCTGCGGGTGCGGAATTCTGGCTACCGTACATGGAGAGAACAGAAGAGATGTGGAACGCAGATTCGGGCGGGAATCGGCTTTTTGGGAGAAGATGTTTGAACTGTTCCTGGTGTTGGGCAGAGAGAAGGGAAAATTTATGATTAAAAGAGTGGAAGAAAGGGGGGAGAGGAATGTTCAGAATTTTGGGGGGCTGTATGATTTTTAGCGGCTGCCTGGGGCTTGGAATGTGGTATCGGTACCAGCTGACAGGCAGGATAAAAGCATTGCAGGAGCTGCAGAGCATTCTGGAGCTTCTGGCAGGAGAAATTCGTTATGGAAGAGCTACACTGCCGGAATGCTGCGGACATGCCGCAAGGTATCTTTCCGCTCCCTTTGACGAAGCATTCGTCAGGATAGGAGACAGGATGGCCGAAAATACGGGAATTTCCTTCGGCATGGTCTTCCGGGAAGAGACAGAGGGAATTCTTGCAGCGCTGCCCTTAAAGGGAGAGGACAGGGAAAATTTTCTGCGGTTTACGGCCAAAACAGGGTTTGCGGACGGACAGATGCAGCTGCGCACAATAGAGCAGAGCATGGAGCTTCTCCACGCCACGGAAGAGCGGCAGGCGAGAGAGAACGCCGAGAGGTGCAGAATGGCGGTAGGCCTGGGGGCAATGGGGGGATTATTGCTGATTCTGATATTGGTTTGAAAGATAAGTGAGGAGCCATGGGAGTAAGTCTGATATTTAAGATAGCGGCGGTTGGAATATTGGTAACCATATTGAGTCAGATATTGAAACACAGCGGCAGAGAGGAACATGCTTTTCTGATCAGCCTTGCGGGACTGATTCTGGTGCTTACCTGGATTGTGCCGTATATTTATGAGCTGTTCCAGACAATACAGACATTGTTCGCATTGTAGAGGGGCCGTTTTCGGCGTACTGTGCCGTTTTCGGCGTACTGTGCCGTTTGTGCAGCGGCTGAATCAGGAGGCAGGAGCATGACAGTACTGATTAAAATTGCTTTTCTTGGAATTGCGGGAGTACTACTGGCAATACAGTTCAGAGGGAGCAAACCGGAATATGCCACTTACATAGGACTGGCCGTGGGGCTGATTATTTTTTTCTTCAGTATCCGTCAGGTGGAAGCGGTGACCGCACAGTTTTCCAGGATAAAAGGCTATCTGAATGGTGCGGAGGAATATTTATCCATTTTGCTCAAAGTAATCGGAATTACGTATATTTGCGAGTTTAGTTCCGGAATCTGCAAAGATGCGGGATATCAGTCGGTAGCCGGGCAGATTGAAGTGCTGGGAAAACTGACGGTGATGTTCTCGGGACTGCCTATTCTTTTTGCAGTAATCGAACAGATTCAAAGCTTTTTGTGACGAGATTCCGGGAAAGCTCGGCAGGAGGCAGGTGACAGATATGGATTTGAATCTTATTTGGCAGGACTACGGGCTGGATAAGCTGGAGGAGGGAATTGCCAGGCTTTTTCCGGAGAAAAGCCTGAGCCTGGAGCAATTATTCTCCCAGGTGATGTCCGGGGACATTTTCGGTGCGCTGGGCTTGCTGTTTCAGGGAAGCATCTCTGATTTTCTGGGACAGGCTGCAAGTATGAAGAATATCTTAATCTGGCTGATTGTGCTGGGAATTGTGTCTTCTCTGATGACGCACTTTGTAGAAATATTTGACAAGCGTCAGGTGGCGGATATGAGTTTCTACTTTATGTATCTGCTTTTTACCACAGTTTTGCTGAAATGCTTTCAGCAGGCGGCAGATACGGCTGCGCAGACTATCGAAAATATTACGCTTTTTGTAAGGCTTTTGGTGCCAGCCTATCTGCTTTCCGTAGGCGTTTCCTCCGGGGCGATTACGGCGGGGGCTTCCTGCCAGCTGATGTTGTTTGTCATATATGGTGTGGAATATATATTGTCGGCACTGCTGCTGCCCCTGATTTACAGTTATTGTATGCTATCCATAGTGAATGGCATCTGGATAGAGGAAAAACTTAACTTTCTGGTTGACTTTCTGGGGAAACTGACAGGCTGGGTTCTGAAAGGAGCGCTGGGGGTGGTCACGGGAATCGGTGTGTTTCAGAGACTGATTGCGCCAGTGGTGGATTCAGCCAGAAATTCCGCTTTTCAGAAGCTGGTATCTGCCATACCAGGCGTAGGAGCTGCCGCAGGGGGAGTGGCGGAACTTGTACTGGGGTCCGCGGTGGTAATTCGGAACAGCATCGGGGTGATTCTGCTGCTTTTGCTTTTGCTTCTCTGCGCCCTGCCACTGTTGAAAATCGCCGTGATTTCCGGGGTGTTGAAATGTGCCGCGGCTTTTATGGGGATTGTCAGTGACAAAAGGATAACAGCCTGTGCGGACAAGACAGGCGATGCGGGGCTTCTGCTCCTTCGCACCACAGGGACGGCCATGCTTTTATTTCTGATTGCAATTGCGGTGACCGCGTGAGAAAGGGGAAGATATGCTGAATTCTTTTTTCCAGGCAATCTGCCGGGTGGGAATCTTTATGATATGTGCACAGGCTCTGCTGCATTTCAGGGCTCAGGAGACTTATGAAAAATATCTGAAAATGCTGGTGAGCATTATGATTCTGATACAGCTTTTTATTCCTGTGGGCGCTTTTTTCATGGGTGAAAAAAAGGATGAGACCGCGGAGGCTTTGAGGCAGTTTAAGCAGGATATGGAAGCGGGGATTCAGGCTGCGGAAGAGAATGCAGCCGCGGCGGATGCCATTTTGGAGCAGATGACACTGGAAGAAGTGCAAAGCCGCATGGAGGAGCAGGCTGCGGAACAGACGGAGGAACAGGAAGACCACGGCACCATGACTCAGAACAGCGGGAGAGAGAATATTGAAGTGGAACCCATAGAACCGGTTTCCGTAGGAACGGGATCTCCGGAAACACAGGAAGGCCGGTGACTTCCCGGATAAAAGGAAGCGGAAACTTTGGACGACAGAGAGGCATTTCCAAGGAGAAAGGCGGGAGAGGATGAAGGGGTTGAACTGGAAAAAATGGATGGAAGAAAAGGGGTTCCGGAAATGGTTTCGCAGAGATAATTTTATCATTCTGGTACTGGCGGGAATTCTGCTGATTATCATAGCACTTCCGGTAAAAGACGGGAGAAAAAGCGACAGCGACGGGACTGCGCGGGCCGGCGGTGAGCTGACAGCGGACGTGGGAACAGGGAGCGGAGGCCGGGAGACGGAAGCCGCCGGACAGGAGACCGGGAGGACGGCGGATACAGACGAGGCATATGCCGCGCATCTGGAGGAGAGGCTGACGGAACTTCTGTCTCAGATGGAAGGCGTTGGAAAGGTGGAGGTGATGATCACCCTGAAAGCTTCCCGGGAACTGGTGGTGGAAAAGGAGCAGCCGGTGAGCCGCGCTTCCACCCATGAAAGCGACTCCCAGGGGGGAACCCGTATAATCAGCGAGACAGACTCCCGGGAGAACACGGTGTATCGCACGGAAGGGGGCGCAAGTGAACCTTATGTGATTAAGACACTGTCCCCTCAGATAGAAGGCGTGCTGGTAGTGGCGGAGGGAGCAGGGATCGGAACGGTGAACCGGACGATTGTGGAAACCGTGCAGGCCCTGTTCGGCGTGGAAGCGCACAAGGTAAAGGTGGTGCGGATGGAGGCGGACAGCCAAACGGAGGGAAAATGAGGATATCTTTTGTTTTGAAAAAAGGAAAAGCATATATCCCCGGGAAGGCTCATACAATGAAGTAGTAAAACACGAAGAGGGGAATCAAAGTGAAAAACCTAATCAAGAAAAATCAGCTTATGATAACAGCGCTGGCAATTATGATTGCAATCGCAGGCTATCTGCAGTTTGCGGGTAATGGACTGGAAGATGAATATCTGGCAACAGAAGACAACAACCCGGATACGGGCAGTGCCAGTCCGGTGGACTCAGACGGCATAATCAGCCAGAACGAAACACTGGACGGACTGCTGGATTTATCGGAAGAAGATTTGCTGGCGGGATATACGGATATTGAAAGCCTGGATACAGACACGAACATCATTGCGGATGACTATCTGGACAGCGAAATGGAAGTGGCCGATGTGTCAGGTACGGCAGAAGGAGAGGTGGCTGATGTGTCAGGCACAGCCGAAGGGGAAGTGGCAGGCGTTACACCGGAAGAGGGGGAAGTTCCCGGGGAAGCGGTGTTTACCTCCACACCGGGAGTGTCGATGCTTTCGGACGCAAAACTTCTGAAGGAACAGACCAGAGCGAAAAATAAGGAGACTCTGCTGGAAATCATTAACAGTGCCGGACTCAGTGACGATCAGAAGCAGGCGGCGGTAGACAGCATGGTGGAAATGACCGCCATTGCAGAAAAAGAAGCAGCTGCGGAAATCCTTCTGGAAGCCAAGGGATTTCAGGATGTGGTAGTCAGTATTAACGGTGATGCCGTGGATGTGGTGGTCAATGTGGCGGCTCTGGATGATGTGATGAGAGCACAGATTGAAGACATCGTAAAGCGCAAGACGGAAGTACCTCCGGAGAACATCATCATCAGTACGGTGGCAAATCAAAAATAAGTTTGTTTTACATAGAAGAAATGATATGTTATAATGACCTTATTCAGGGCGGAAAACGGCCGGATGGCCAATAATCGGACAAAAGCTACAGCTGAGAGGACAGAAGAGTATATGAAAAGAGCATTTTTAATCATTCTGGACAGTTTCGGAATCGGTGCCATGGAGGATGCGGTTTCTTACGGCGATGTGGATGTGAACACGCTGAGAACCGTATCCTCCAGCCCGTTCTTTCATCTGCCCAATATGGGGGATCTGGGATTGTTCCAGATAGACGGTGCGCAGGTGAAGCAGATGGCGGAAACAGGGACTCACAGGGCGCTGATTGCCCGTATGACAGAGCGTTCCAGAGGGAAAGATACCACTATCGGCCACTGGGAGATTGCAGGCGTGTATTCTCCGAAGCCGCTGCCCACCTATCCGGAAGGATTTCCGGAGGAGGTGCTGGACGCTTTCCGGAAGAAGACAGGAAGGGGCGTGCTGTGTAATCTGCCCTATTCCGGAACGGCAGTCATTCAGGAATACGGGGATGCACATATGCGGACCGGTGATTTGATTGTATACACCTCGGCGGACAGTGTGTTCCAGATTGCGGCGCACGAGGAAATCGTTCCCCTGGAACAGCTCTATGAATATTGCCGCATGGCCAGGGAGATTCTGCAGGGAGAACACGGTGTGGGAAGAGTCATTGCCCGTCCCTTTGTGGGGCCCTGCGGGGGACAGTTTACCAGAACTGCGCACAGACATGACTTTTCCATTCTTCCGCCTTCCACGACCATGCTGGACCAGCTGTCAGAAAACGGGAAGACGGTGATTGGTGTGGGGAAAATAAAGGATATCTTTGCCGGAAAGGGAATTACCGAGTCTGTGTATACCTCAGGGAACGAGGAAGGTATGGAGAGGACGCTGGAGTATCTGGACAGAGATTTTGAAGGATTATGCTTTATTAATCTGGTGGATTATGATATGCTGTATGGGCACCGCAGGGACATAGACGGTTATGCGAAGGCATTAAGCCGCTTTGACGACCGGCTTCCGGAGATTCTTGGGAAAATGCGGGAGGAGGACATTCTGATGATCAGCGCCGACCACGGCTGTGACCCGGGTTACCTGGCCACTACAGACCACACCAGAGAATACACTCCTTTCCTCATGTATGGACCGCAGATTGCGCCGGCCAATCTGGGCACACGGAAGACCTTCGCCGACATCGGTGCCACAGTGCTGGATTATTTCGGGATTACACCGGCCTTTGAGGGAGAATCCATGCTGCAGTACAGAGAAGCAGGCACGCCGTCCCGGATCCCGGAAAAGTGTCGGCAGAACGGAAACGAAGGACTATAGATGGAGGTTTATAAACAGATGAACGATTATACGGAAGAAATTAACCGCCGCCGTACGTTTGCGATTATTTCTCACCCTGACGCGGGGAAGACTACGCTTACGGAGAAGTTTCTGCTGTACGGCGGCGCCATCAATCTGGCTGGGAGTGTCAAGGGGAAGGCCACTGCCAGGCATGCCGTCTCCGACTGGATGGAGATAGAGAAGGAGAGGGGAATTTCCGTCACCTCCTCCGTGCTGCAGTTTGAGTACGGCGGCTATTGTATCAATATATTGGACACGCCCGGGCATCAGGATTTCTCCGAGGACACTTATCGCACACTGATGGCGGCGGACTCTGCCGTGATGGTAATCGATGCTTCCAAAGGTGTGGAGGCCCAGACCAGGAAGCTGTTCAAGGTCTGTGTCATGCGGAAGATTCCTATTTTTACGTTTATCAATAAGCTGGACCGGGATGCCAACGATACCTTTGATCTGCTGGACGATATTGAGAAGGAGCTGGGGATCGCCACTTGTCCTCTGAACTGGCCCATCGGATCGGGAAAGGAATTTAAAGGCGTTTACGACAGAGAGAATAAATGTGTCATCTCTTATTCCGACACGGAGAAGGGGACAAAAGAAGGGACTGCCACGGAGATTATGCTGGAGAACCAGGCGGATCTGCGGCAGGCAATCGGAGACAATGCGGTGGACAGGCTGCTGGAGGAAATGGACCTTCTGGACGGCGCGGGCGCGGAATTTGATCTGGATGCGGTTCGGGCCGGGAATCTGACGCCGGTGTGTTTTGGATCGGCGCTGACGAACTTCGGTGTGGAGATTTTTCTTAAGCATTTTCTGAAGATGACTACCACGCCGCTTCCGAGAAGGGCGGATATTGGTCTGATAGAGCCCGGGGAAAATCAGTTCAGCGCTTTTGTATTCAAGATTCAGGCCAATATGAACAGGGCGCACAGAGACCGTATTGCGTTTATGCGTATCTGTTCCGGCAGATTTGACGCACAGATGGAAGTGCGTCATGTACAGGGAGGCAGGGTTATGCGGCTTTCCCAGCCACAGCAGATCATGGCAGATGACAGGAAGATACTGAGTGAGGCGTATGCGGGAGATATTATAGGTGTGTTTGATCCCGGAATTTTCTCCATCGGAGATACCCTGTGCATGCCGAAGGAGAAATTCCAGTACGAGGGGATTCCTACCTTTGCGCCGGAGCATTTTGCCAGGGTGCGCCAGATGGATACCATGAAGCGGAAGCAGTTTGTCAAAGGGATAGAGCAGATTGCCCAGGAGGGCGCCATCCAGATTTTCCAGGAATTCAACACCGGTCTGGAGGAAATCATTGTGGGTGTGGTGGGCGTGCTGCAGTTTGACGTTCTGAAGTACAGGCTGGAGAACGAATATAATGTGGAAATCCGTCTGGAGAATCTGCCCTATGAGCATATTCGCTGGATTGAGAACAAGGATGAAGTGGATATCGGCAGGCTCAGCGGAACTTCCGATATGAAAAAGGTGAAGGACATGAAAGGAAATCCGCTGCTGCTGTTCGTGAATTCCTGGAGTATCGGCATGACGCTGGACAGGAATAAGGGACTGGTCCTGACAGAATTCAGCAGAAATTAAGCGAGGTAAAGGGGGAGCCTGCAGATGAGGCGAAGAAGGCGTAATTACCCGCATATCCTGTGGCTGGTGTTGTTTTGTGTGATGCTCACAGGTTGTGCGGACCCGGATATCCTGGATAATATTCCCAGGGATTTTGCTCTGTCCTGGGGTATGACGGAAGAAGATTCAGAGGAAGATAAGGGAGAGCCCTCTTCGGAAGCGTCTTCGGAGGAAGCGGAGATTCCTGCAGTATGCTTTCTGATGGAGGAGGCGGGTTCCTTTGCCCATGACAGCTTAAGCGAAGCGGAACAGCTTTGGTATCATGACATGGAACGGATTCTGGGGAGTTATGGGGAAGAGGAGGAGCTGAACACAGAGGGATTTGACGCAGGACTGGACGAGGCCGATGTGGACAGAATCTTTCAATGCGTTTTGAGCGACCACCCGGAGCTTTTTTACGTGGAAGGATATTCCTACACGAAATATACCAGAGGAGACAGGCTCACTTCCATTGAGTTTTCCGGAACGTATAATATGGATGTGGACACGGCGGCAGTGCGCAGTGAAGAAATACTGGCTGCCGCGGAGCAGATTCTGGCAGGTATAGACGGGAATGCAGGTGAGTACGAGAAAGTGAAATATGTATACGATACCATAATCCGCAATACGGACTATGATATGAATGCTCCCGATAATCAGAATATCTATTCGGTTTTCATTCATCATGCTTCTGTGTGTCAGGGATATGCGAAAGCGGCCCAGTATCTGCTCAACAGGCTGGGGGTGGAGTGTACGCTGGTGCTGGGACTGGTGGAAACCGGGGAGGGACATGCCTGGAATCTGGTGAAGGTGGACGGGGAATACTATTATATGGATGCCACCTGGGGAGATGTGTCCTATCAGATGGAGGATACCCGGCCGGGGGAGGATGTGCACAATGCCATGCCGGAAATCAACTATGATTATCTGAACGTGACTACGGAGGAGCTCCTGCGCACCCACTCCATCAGTGACGAGATTCCGATGCCGGTGTGTACTGCTGTGGCGGCCAATTATTATGTGCGGGAGGGCGCGCTGTTTCAGTCCTATGACAGAGAACAGATGGCGGCTTTGTTTTCAGGAGCAGCGGAGCGCGGAAAGCAGGACGTGACCATCAAATGTGCTGATACCGCCTGCTATGAAGAAATCCTGAATGCGCTGGTAGAGGGCCAGGAAATTTTTGATTATCTGAATGACGGTGAGAGCAGAATTGCATATGCTCAAAATGAAAAGCAGCTGTCATTGACATTTTGGGTGACAAATGAGTAGAGAATGTGGTATACTGGATAGTATCTGTAAAAGTATATTCAGAGCTGAAGGAAAGGCATGGTATATTATGGAAAAAGAAAGAGAGAACGGTTCTGTGGTACTGAACGAGGAGAAAAGCGTAGGCGTGGTACAGATTGCAGATGATGTGGTGGCAATGATTGCCTCGCTGGCCGCCATGGAAGTGGAGGGTGTCAGTTCCATGGCCGGGAATATTACCGGTGAGCTTATCAGCAGGGTGGGTATGAAGAAACTTGCAAGAGGCGTGAGAGTGACGGTGGCGGACCGCAGAGTGAAGGTTGATCTGGCTTTGATTATGGAGTACGGATACAGCATTCCGGCTACCTGTCATCAGGTGCAGGGGAAAGTAAAGGCCGCTATAGAGAATATGACTGGTTTAAGCTGTGCCGATGTGAATATCCGAATTGCGGGCGTGAAAGTAAAATAGAGGGAAACGTCTGACCGAAGGCACAAGGCAAAAAGAAAACACAGATAACGGCAGGAAGTGTATTATGGGAAGACACGAGCAGAGAGAACAGGTATTCAGACTTCTGTTTCAGGTGGAGTTTCACGAAGCGGGGGATATGCCGAGACAGATGAGGCTCTTTCTGGAGAACAATGAAGACATCAGGTCCAGGAAAGATGCGGATTATATAGAAGAACGGTGTCAGGCTGTCCGGGAGCTGATTCCTGAGATAGACAGACTGATTGACGAGAATACGGTAGGGTGGGAGACCACCCGGATGGGCAAGGTGGAGCTGGCGGTGCTTCGTCTGGCTGTGTACGAGCTGCGGTTTGACGAGGATATTCCCGCAGGGGTTGCCATCGATGAGGCAGTGGAACTGGCGAAGGAATATGGGCAGGAGAATGCAAGCGGTTTTGTGAATGCCATTCTGGCCAAAATAGTAAAATTGGAAAAGGATCCATGTTAGTGGAGCCTTTCAGAAGCCGGGTGATTGAGATTCGTAATGTTTATACAGTAGGACAGGTTAATTCCTACATTAAGAATATGTTCGCGCAGGATTATTTTATGCGGGGCCTTTTCGTGAAAGGAGAGGTGAGCAACTGTAAGTATCATTCCTCAGGACATATTTATTTTACTTTAAAGGATTCCAAAGGGACCATAGGCTGTGTTATGTTTGCGGGCAGTCGTTCGGGTCTCTCTTTTCGTATGTCTGACGGGCAGCAGGTCATCGTAGGCGGAAATGTGGACGTATATGAACGGGACGGTAAATATCAGCTCTATGCAAAAGAGATTGTGCTGGACGGAAGCGGACTTTTATATGAAAAATTTGAACAGCTCAAGAGAGAGCTGGAGGAATGCGGCATGTTTGCCCCGGAGTATAAGCGTCCTGTCCCCAGATTTATCCGGACCCTGGGTGTGGTGACCGCGGACACCGGTGCGGCCGTGCGTGACATTATTCAGATTGCGGGCAGGAGAAATCCATATGTACAGATTATCTTGTATCCGGCTATCGTACAGGGCAGCGCGGCAGTACAAAGTATTGTGAGAGGCATCCGGGCACTGGAGACGCTTCAGGTGGATGTAATAATTGTAGGTCGAGGTGGAGGCTCCATCGAAGACCTGTGGGCCTTTAATGAGAGAGAAGTGGCTCAGGCAATTTTTGATTGTTCTATACCGGTGATTTCCGCGGTAGGGCACGAGACGGATACTACCATTGCAGATTTTGTGGCAGATTTGCGCGCCCCCACACCTTCCGCGGCCGCGGAACTTGCTGTGACAGATATCCGGGAAATCCTGGGAGGAATGGAAGCTTTCAGAGATACGCTGCAACGTCTGATCAGGCGGAAAGTGGAGGAAAAACGTGGACAGACCCGGTATATGGAGCTGCGGCTGAAGGCGTTCAGTCCGGCGGGAAGAATCAGAGAGCGGAAGATGCAGACGATTTCTCTTGAGGAGCGGCTGCAGGAGAGAATGGAACGGCTTCTGGAAAAAAAGCGTCATGAACTGGCTCTTTATATTGAGAGGATGAAGGGACTTTCTCCGCTGGAGAAGCTGAACAGCGGGTACGCCTATGTGGAGGACGGAGAAGGGCATAATATCCGTTCTGTGGCACAGGTGAGGGAAGGCAGCGAACTGACTGTCCGTGTGAAGGACGGCCGCATTGGGGCACAAGTGACAGCGGTTATGGAATAAGACAGCAGCAGGCCAGACGATGCACAGATACGTTAACGGACGAATCACTATACGGCCGGGAACGTATCTAAGGGAAATGTGTATTGGCAGGCCTGCAGCGGAACTAAATATAGAAGGACTTTAAAAATGAGCAAAGAGACAAAAAAACCGGGGCTGGAGGAGAATTTTGCCAGGCTGGAGGAATTGGCAGAAGAACTGGAACGAGATGATATTTCGCTGGAGGCGGCTTTTCAGGTCTATAGTGAGGGAATGGCACTTTTAAAGTGCTGCAATGACCAGATTGACCGGGTGGAGAAGCAGGTGCTGAAACTGAGCGGCGAGGGACAGCTGGAGGAATTTGAGCATGAATACGAATGAATTTGACAACAGACTGAAAGAAGCCGCCGGAGAAGTGGAAGAGATCCTCAGGCGTTTTCTGCCGGAGGAAACGGGGCTGCAGAGGGAGATTTTCGAGGCCATGAATTATAGTCTCACCGCAGGAGGAAAGCGGCTGCGTCCCATTTTGATGAGGGAGACCTATCGGATGTGCGGCGGAACAGACGAATATATCATCAGCTGTTTTATGGCGGCCATCGAGATGATCCACACATATTCTCTGGTTCATGATGATTTGCCGGCCATGGATAATGATCAATACCGCAGAGGCAGATTGACCACCTGGTATGTATATGGGGAGGCTATGGGAATTCTGGCGGGTGACGGTCTGCTGAACTATGCCTTTGAGACGGCGCTCAAGGCTTTGAAATGCCTGGAAGGGGAGTGGGAAGGAAAGGCATCGGGCGGTGCCTGCCCGGGCGGCGGGAAGCCGGGCAGGAAGTTTTCTGACAGTGAGGTGCTGGCTCTGATGAGGCGGATATGGCAGGCGCTGTCTGTGCTGGCCGGGAAAGCGGGAGCCGGCGGTATGATAGGCGGCCAGGCTGTGGACATTCTGGCCGAAGACGGGAACCCGGAAGATATGACGGAAGAGAAGCTTCTGTTTATTCATGAGTATAAGACCGCAGCTTTGATTCAGGCGGCAATGATGGTGGGGGCAATTCTAGCCGGCGCTTCGGAGGAACAGGTAGCGGATATTGAAAAATGCGCGAAAAATATCGGAATTGCGTTTCAGATTCAGGATGATATTCTGGATGTGGTAGGGGACAGTCAGGAGCTGGGAAAACCTGTTGGAAGCGATGTCCAGAATAACAAGCAGACCTATGTGACGCTGAAGGGGATGGAGCAGTCGAAGGCGGATGTGGAGAAGCTTTCCCGGGAAGCCGCAGCAATTCTGGACGGATTCCAGGGGGAGCATACGTTTCTGAAGCAGTTGATTCTGACGTTGATTCACCGGAGCAAATAGTGTGTTCCCACACGGAAGGGCATGGTTGCGTTATGTTGCTGGAAACCATAGAAAGAGCAAATGATATCAAGAAAATAAAGCGGGAGGACCTGAATGCGCTGGCCCAGGAAATCAGAGAGTTTCTCATTCGGAAAATCAGCGTCACAGGAGGCCATCTGGGGTCCAATCTGGGAGCTGTGGAACTGACCATGGCTTTGCACCTTTCCTTAAATTTACCGGAGGATAAGATTATCTGGGATGTGGGCCATCAGTCTTACACTCATAAAATTCTCACCGGACGAAAGAACGGTTTCGAGTCTTTACGCCAGTTTCATGGTCTCAGCGGTTTCCCAAAACGCAAAGAAAGCGAATGTGACGTTTTTGACACAGGGCACAGTTCTACTTCTATCTCCGCAGGACTTGGACTGGTGAAGGCCAGAGATATCACAGGCAGAAAAAATACTGTGGTTTCCGTGATTGGAGACGGCTCTCTCACCGGCGGCATGGCTTATGAAGCACTGAATAATGCCTCCAAGCTGGAGACAAATTTTATCATTATTCTGAATGACAACAACATGTCCATTTCCGAGAACGTGGGAGGGGTTTCCAAATATCTGAACAATATCCGTACTGCGGCGGGCTATCTGGATTTTAAGAAAGGAATTTACAATGTCCTTCAGGGAACCAGGAGAGGAGACAGTATGATAAGCAGGCTCCGGCGGGCGAAGAGCAGTTTCAAGCAGCTGGTGATTCCTGGCATGCTTTTCGAAGATATGGGGATTACATATCTGGGACCGGTAGACGGACATGATATCGGCGCCATGGTGTCCGTGATTAACGATGCGAAGCGTGTGGAAGGGCCTGTGATGATTCATGTTCTGACCCAGAAGGGGAAAGGGTATGAGCCGGCGGAGAGACATCCGGCCAGGTTCCACGGAGCGGAGCCTTTTGATATTGAGACAGGAGTTCCTTCTCATCCCAGGACGGAGGCAAACTATACGGATATTTTTTCCACAGTGATGTGTAAGCTGGGACAGAGGGACGAGAAAATTGTGGCGATTACGGCGGCCATGCCTGATGGAACGGGATTAAAGCGGTTCCGGAATATGTACCCGGAGCGCTTCTTTGATGTGGGAATTGCCGAGGAACATGCGGTGACCTTCGCCGCCGGCCTGGCCGCGGGGGGGATGAAGCCTATTGTGGCGGTGTATTCTTCCTTTCTGCAGAGAGCTTATGATCAGATTCTGCATGATGTTTGCATTCAGAATCTGCCGGTGGTGTTCGCGGTGGACCGGGCGGGACTGGTGGGAAGTGACGGGGAAACCCATCAGGGGATTTTTGACTTTACATATCTTTCTGGTATTCCGAACATGCATATCTGTGCACCCAAAAACAAATGGGAACTGTCGGATATGCTGAAATTTGCCGTGGGGCTGGGCTGTCCCATTGCAGTGCGGTATCCCAGAGGAACGGCATACACGGGACTTTCAGAATTCCGGGCGCCCATTGAGTTCGGCAGGGCGGAATGGATTTATGAAGAGGAGAAAATTGCGCTGTTTGCAGTGGGGAGTATGGTGAAAACTGCGGAGAAAGTGAGGGAGGTCCTGAAGGAGAAGGGACATGGGGTCAGTTTGATTAATGTCCGTTTTGTGAAACCCATGGATCGGGAGGCGGTAAAAAAGGCCTGCGGAAATCATGGACTGATCGTAACCATGGAGGAAAATGTATCCTGCGGCGGTTACGGAGAAAAAGTGCTGGAATATATGAATGAATGCGGGTTTAAAAACGGTTTTCTGAACATCAGCATTCCGGACGCTTATGTGGAACATGGGAATGTGGAACTGTTGAAGCAGGAAATCGGTATAGACGCAGAGACCATTGTGAACAGAATCTGTGAGGCTTTGAAGGAGCGATGAAAGAACGGTTGGATATGATTTTGGTGAATCGGGGCTACGCCGAGTCCAGAGAGAAGGCAAAGGCCGTTATCATGTCTGGAAATGTATATGTGGACGGACAGAAGGAGGACAAGGCGGGGACCTTTTTTGACCAGGAGAAAATAAAGCTGGAAGTACGGGGAAATACCCTGCCATATGTGAGCAGGGGTGGTCTGAAGCTGGAAAAAGCCATGAAAAAGTGGGAACTGTCTCTGAATGGCATGATCTGCATGGATATCGGTGCTTCCACAGGGGGTTTTACGGACTGTATGCTGCAGAATGGAGCAGGGAAGGTATATGCCGTGGATGTGGGACATGGGCAGCTGGCCTGGAAACTGCGCATTGACGACAGAGTTGTCTGCATGGAACAGACAAATTTTCGCTATATGGTGAGAGCAGATATACAGGACGACCTGGATTTCGCCAGTGTGGATGTGTCTTTTATTTCTCTGACGAAGATTTTGCTTCCGGCGATGAAGCTTCTGAAGACCGGGGGCCGGATGGTCTGCCTGATTAAGCCGCAGTTTGAGGCGGGAAAAGAGAAGGTTGGGAAAAAGGGTGTGGTGCGGGAGGCCCGGACCCACAGAGAAGTGGTGGAAAAGATCATAGATTTTGCGGATATGATAGGATTTACCGTGCTGGATGTGGATTTCTCCCCTGTCAGAGGACCGGAGGGAAATATTGAGTATCTGCTGTATCTGGAAAAAGGCGGGGAAGAGGGGCGCTGCTGTGTGGCATTTGCCGGACAGGAAGAGACCGGGGGATTGGCCGGGAGGCCCGGGCAGAAAGCGGTGGAGATGTCAGGGCTGTTGGCAGGACAGGAAGTGGCAGGGGCACCGGAGGCCATGACTGAACAGGAGGCATTGGAGCGTCTGAGATATCTTACAGAAGAAAGGACTGGCCTGTCCCATACACCAGGGTGGGAAAAGCGGATTAGAGAAACCGTGGAGAAGGCGCAGGAAAGTCTGTAATCATTCGAAGAGAGGTCCGGGAACTTTTGGGGAGGGCAGATGAAACATTTTCTGATATATGCCAACGAATATAAAGATAAAAATCTGGTCACGGCAAAGCGTATTCTTGATTTCCTGCGGCGGAAGGGGCAGCAGGCAGCGCTCGTTGTCATGGGGGGCGGCCGGGAGGCGAGAGGGGAACCAGGTGGAGAGGGCAGGGAGGATATTCCGGCGAATGCGGACTGCATGATTGTGTTGGGCGGCGACGGCACCGTGCTGGAGGCGGTAAGAGCTGCGAAAGGCCGCCAGATTCCCATTATCGGCGTAAATCTGGGTACTCTGGGATACATGACGGAAATTGAACCTTCCGGCCTGGAGGAAGCGCTGGAGCGACTGATTGCGGGAGATTATGTGCAGGAGAGCCGGATGATGCTGAACGGCCGGATTTCATTTTCGGACGGTCGGGTAAAGGAGGGGTGGGCTTTAAACGATATTGTGATCTCCCGAAGCGGTTCTCTGCAGATTATACGGTTCGGCATTTATGTGAACGGACAGTTTCTAAACCAATATCATGCGGACGGAATGATTGTGACAACGCCCACCGGTTCCACAGGATATAATCTGTCGGCGGGAGGGCCTCTGGTGGAGCCGGGGGCCCAGGTGATTATGCTCACACCGATCTGCCCGCATTCGTTGAATCAGAGAAGTATCATTCTGTCCTCCAGGGATATTGTCGAGATAGAGATACCAGAGTGCAGAGAGGGCAGGGAACAGACGGTGGAAGTCAGCTTTGACGGAAGTCACGTGACGCCGCTTCGGACCGGGGACAGAATTCGGATTGCCAGGTCGGATAAGGTGACGGAATTTATCCGCCTGAATCAAGTCAGCTTTCTGGAGGTGCTTCACAGGAAAATGCAGGGTTAGCACGGGGGTATTGATGAAAAAGAAGAGACAGGGAAAGATTATTGAGATTATAGAGAAGTATAATGTCGGGACCCAGGAGGAGCTGGCTGAGAGGCTCAGGGAAGAAGGATTTCCGGTGACACAGGCCACCATATCCAGAGATATAAGGGAGCTGAAACTGTCAAAGATGTCCGCGGAGGATGGCGCACAGAGATATATTGTGCTGGAACAAAACGGCGGAGAGCTGGAGAATAAGTACGTCCGTGTGCTGCAGGAGGCGTATTCTTCCGTGGATACGGCCCAGAATCTGGTGGTGATCAGAACAGTCTCCGGTATGGCGATGGCGGTGGCGGCAGCGCTGGATGCCATGAAACTGCCGGAGATTGTGGGGTGCATCGCCGGGGATGACACCATCTTCGTGGCGGTGCATACCCAGGAAGAAACAAGACTTTTAAGGGAAAAGGTGCGTATGATTGTGACCAGGGAAGTGCATGATGAGCAATAATATGGAAAATCTTTTGGTACAATTGACAGATCACGGAAAGGATTGTGATTTTTTGAATCAGCAAAAGATAAAGTAAGCGGGCATATGGGAGAAGGAGATTCTGGCTGAAGCCAGAAAGGAGAGAGAAAATGCTGCAGAGTTTACATGTGAAAAATTTGGCGCTGATGGAAGAAACAGAAGTGGAATTCGGTCGGGGACTGAATATTCTGACAGGGGAGACCGGCGCCGGAAAATCCCTGCTGATCGGAAGCGTGAATCTTGCCCTGGGGGGGAAATTCGAGAAAGAAATGCTCCGCAGAGGAGCGGACAGCGCGCTGGTAGAACTGGTATTTACAACTGAGGATGAGAGGGTGCGCCAGAAGCTGCTTCAGCTGGAGCTGGAGCCTGAGGAGGACGGAACTGTCATTATCAGCCGGAAGATGCAGACGGGCAAAAGCGTCTACCGGATGAACGGAGAGACGGTTACGGCCAGACAGGTAAAGGAACTGGCGGAACTTTTGATTGACATTCATGGCCAACATGAGCATCAGTCTCTGCTGAATAAGAAGAAACATATGGAGATTCTGGATGCATACTGCGGGGAGGCCTGTGTGCAGGCGGTGAAGGCAGTGGAGGAGGCATACAGAGAAAGCAGGGAACTCCGACGGACTCTGGAAGAAGAGTCCATGGATGAGGAGACCATGGCCAGAGAACAGTCTCTGGCGGAATTTGAGCTGCAGGAAATCGAACAGGCACAGCTGAAACCAGGTGAGGACGAAGAGCTGGAACAGAGATACCGTTTGATGATAAACGGGAAAAGGATTGTTGAAAATTTGTCAGAAAGCTATCAGTATACCGGAAGCGATTTTGAAGGCGGAGCCGGAATTGCGCTGAGCAGAGCGCTGCGCGCATTGGGCACTGTAGCTGGCCTGGACGAGCGATTGGGAGAACTGGAAGGTCAGCTTTCCGAGATAGACAGTCTGCTGGCGGATTACAACCGGGATTTGGCGGAATACATGAATGACTGTGAATTTGACGACGAAACTTTTACAACCGTGGAGGAACGGCTGAACCTGGTGAATCGCCTGAAGGATAAATACGGACAGTCCATAGAAGCCGTGCTTGCTTACGGCCGGGAAAAGCAGGAGATGCTTCAAAAGTTCAGCGATTATGACGACTATATACGACAGCTGGAAGAGAAGCTGGCCGCGTCCGAAAAAAGGCTGGAAGCGGCATGTGAAGTGCTGTCCGGGATACGCAGAGAGAATGCCGCGGTACTCACGGAAAAGCTGAAGGCGGCGCTGGTGCATCTGAATTTTCTGACGGTTGAATTTCAAATTGCAGTGAATCGTGCTTCTTCTGTTACTGCCAAAGGGTATGACGATGTGGAATTTCTCATTTCCACCAACCCGGGAGAGGGTCTGAAACCATTGGGACAGGTGGCAAGTGGGGGAGAGCTTTCCCGGGTGATGCTTGCGATCAAGACCGTGCTTGCGGGAAGAGACTCTATTGACACTTTGATTTTTGATGAGATTGATGCCGGTATCAGCGGCAGAACAGCATGGAGAGTTTCCGAGCAGTTAGACACGGTTGCCCATGCACATCAGGTGCTCTGTATTACGCATTTGCCTCAGATTGCGGCTATGGCGGACAGGCATTTTGTCATCGAAAAAAGCAGCAGCTCCGATAATACCATTACGGATATTCGTGTGCTGGAAGAGGAAGAGAGCTTGGGAGAGCTGGCCAGACTGCTGGGCAGTGATGCCATGACGGAGGCCGCGCTGTCAAATGCAAGAGAAATGCGGGTTCAGGCGCTGGGGCATAAGAAAAATTAAATATTTTATTTGATAGAATGAAATCATAAAATTTTCACATACTAAACAAGTGTAACGGTGAAAACGGCGGGATAATGTATATTTACAGTCATTAAAATCTGCCATGTCATCGGACTCACGAGCAGAAGACATCATGAAACAAGGAGAGATTTGTGCGCTTGTGAGTATAAAACCGGTTAGGAGTATGTGAAAATGAGACGGAGCAATGAGATCAGACCTGTCAGAAAAATAAAATCTGTTATAGATGGAAAAAGTTATCCCGGCGGGGAAAGCATCCGGGGGAACAGTGAGCAGCTGAAAAAACAGGCCGGCAATCATATGGTGGTTTTATTGCAGAACTGGAAAAGCAGGGAAAAGAGGTATAAAATCTACCGCGCTTTTCTGAGTCTGACCTTGCTGATAAGCTGTTTGTCTCTGACAGGTCTGCTTTATTATTACATTGACAGCAGCATTCCATCTGTGATTAATGTACGTGCGGGGGAAGCGGAATCCTTTTACCTGGGAGTTCCAGCCAAAGCGGAAATTGTGGCGGCCAGCGATCAGGGTGTCAGTAATATTCCCCAGGGAGCTGTGAACATAGATTTAAGCAAGCCTGTGACTTTAAAGGCAGCCATGACATCCAGCTATCAGATGCAGGTGAAGCTTTTCGGTTTTCTGTCTTTCAAGAATGTGGATATCCGGGTGATTGAGGACCAGGAACTCATTCCGGTGGGAACTCCTATCGGAATCTATGTGAAGACGGACGGCGTACTGGTAGTGGGTACAGGAGAATTCCAGGGCAGTGACGGGATCAGCTATTCTCCGGGGAAATACATCCTGAAATCCGGCGATTACATCCGGAAGATAAACGGGGAAGCAGTGACGGAGAAGGATGATTTTATCAGGCGGGTGGAAGACAGCGGCGGAGCAGAAATACGCCTGACTGTGGAGCGGGACGGCGAGTTGATGGAGGCGGAAATCAAGCCGGAACAGGATGTCTCCGGCAAATATAAAATCGGAGTCTGGGTGCGGGATAACGCGCAGGGAGTAGGTACCATGACCTATATTGACAGCCATGGGAACTTCGGTGCGCTGGGACATGGCATCACGGATGTAGACACCAGTACACTGATGCATATGGAAGGGGGAACCCTTTACCAGACGGATATCGTGGATATCCAAAAGGGGACTTCGGGAAATCCCGGCGAGATGACGGGGATGATTATCTATTCGGACGAACGCATTCTGGGAGATATCACAGACAACAGCATCCGGGGCATCTTCGGCGTCTGTAATAACAAGGCCCTGGAGATGGGAGCAGAAGAACCGCTGCCAATCGGACTGAAACAGGAGATCGAAGAAGGAGTGGCACAGATTCTCTGTACGGTGGATGGCAGTACCAGGTATTATGATGTGGAGATTACCGCGGTGCACCTGGACCATGACAATGTCAACCGGGGCATAGAACTGACGGTGACGGACCCGGATCTGTTGGCGGTGACAGGCGGGATTGTGCAGGGAATGAGCGGCAGCCCCATTATACAGAACGGGAAGTTTATCGGGGCCGTGACTCATGTGCTGGTGCAGGACAGCAAAAAGGGGTATGGGATTTTCATTGAGAATATGTTGGAGCATTGAGAAGGGCAGCATAGCAGAAAAAGAAAGCGAGGCCGCGGCAGGCTTGTCTGCCGAAGGCCCGCTTTTCTTTTTCTGCGTGATGTCCGGCGAAAGCCGGACATCGGGTAATCGCAAAGCGATTGGCCGATACAGCCCGAAGGGGCCCACGGCTGTGCCTTTCCTTCTCCCTGGATATGCGCGCAAGTGGAAGATTGTATTTTGGAGGCTGGATAAATATAAAATCATTTTTAGAGGATTATTATCTGGTTTTAAAAATAGAAATTTAGATAGTTTTCACAAAAACAGATGGAGGAATTTGTCTGTTTTTGCGGATGCCCCCTATGCGGGGGCGTGAATTGAAACTTTGTAATTCAAACGGTCATCCGCCGCCCAGTCCGGATACACAGGATACATGCTGGATGCGGATTTTTTTCAATAACATAGACCATGAATGGGCAGTGAAGCTCATAGAACCGAACGTCATACGGTTAGTTAGACAGATGCTGAAAGCCGGGAGTATGGAGGATTACCAGTTTTCGGCCACAGAAGAGGGTTCCGGGCAAGGCTCCGTCTGTTTGCCAATCGTCGTAAATATATACACGCACTATGTGCTGGTGTGGTGGTTCAAGGAAAAGATACAGTCAAAGGGCAAAGGATTCTGTGGGCTGGTGTATGCGGATGATTTTGCGGTCTGTTTCCAGAATAAATGAGAAGCGGAACGGTTTTACGAACAGCTGAAAAAGAGGATGGGACACTTTGGACTGGAACTACAGGAAGATAAGAGCAAGCTGATTAAGTTTGGTAGATTCGCCCAACATGATGCAAAGGAGAAAGGAAGGAAAGCCGGAGTACCGGACAAAATGGGGAGACAGGCATTTCTGGGCACGGGAATACTATGTTTCAACAGTAGGGAATGTAAACGAAGAAATGATTCTGAAATCTTCTTGACTTTAAGCAGGGTATCTGATAGAATAAATTTATCCGCAAGATTGCGGGTGTCAGAAAATCTTAATTTCTATGGGGAAGTATATTGTGTCATAATCGGCAGTTTATCCAGAAGTTTATTTAGAAATATATGATTAAGAGGTGTTTTTATAGTGGAAACATAGACATGTGGGGAGAAAATAATTTTTTGTCCAGGGAATACAGAAATGAAATAATATAGAATGTTTTAGGGTCCATAACAGAAAATATCGGGGAGAAATGCTCCCCGATGATAAAAAACAAGCATGGTTTATTTCCGCATGGCGGCGCGTTTCCGCAGCGTGGGATCCAGAATCTTTTTGCGAATCCGCAGATGAGCGGGTGTGATTTCCAGCAGTTCATCCGTGTCGATGAAGTCCAGGGCCTGCTCCATGGAAAGGATTCTGGGAGGGACCAGCCGCAGCGCATCGTCAGCCCCAGAGGAGCGGGTGTTGGTCAGCTGCTTTTTCTTGCAGACATTGACCTCAATGTCTTCACTTCTGCCGGTCTGTCCTACTACCATTCCCGCATAAACTTTTTCGCCGGGACCGATGAAGAGCGTACCGCGTTCCTGGGCATTGAACAGGCCGTAAGTGATGGCTTCTCCCGCCTCAAAGGCGATCAGAGAACCCTGTCTTCTGTACTGGATATCTCCTTTGTAGGGAGCATAGCCATCGAAAACAGTATTCATGATGCCGTTTCCCTTTGTGTCTGTCAGAAACTCTCCTCGATAGCCGATCAGACCTCTTGCGGGAATGGAGAATTCCAGACGGGTATAGGTTCCGCCGGAGATACTACCCATATTCCGCAGTTCGCCCTTTCGCTGCCCCAGCTTTTCAATGACTGCCCCGGCGAATTCGTCAGGCACATCTATATATGCCAGTTCCATGGGTTCAGTGCGTTTTCCGCTTTCATCGGTTCGATAGAGAACCTCTGCTTTGCTGACGGCAAATTCATAACCTTCCCGACGCATGGTTTCAATCAGGACAGAGAGATGCAACTCGCCGCGCCCGGATACCTTGAAGCATTCGGTGGTATCTGTTTCTTCCACCCGCAGAGATACATCCGTATTCAGCTCCCGGAACAGTCTGTCCCGGATATGACGGCTGGTGACATACTTTCCCTCCAGTCCGGCCAGCGGAGAATCATTTACCATAAACTGCATGGCGATAGTGGGTTCGCTGATTTTCTGGAAAGGAATGGGGTGAACGGCATCGGGAGAGCAGAGAGTATCGCCAATGTGAATATCGGCAATACCGGAGATAGCTACGATGGAACCGATGCCGGCCTCTTTTACTTCCACTTTATTCAGGCCGTCGAACTCGTAAAGCTTGCTTACTTTAACTTTGACCTGTTTGTCAGGATCATGATGGTTACAGATGACAACTTCCTGATTTACCTTGATTATGCCGTTGTCCACTTTGCCGATACCGATGCGTCCCACATATTCATTGTAGTCGATGGTACTGACAAGTACCTGTGTACCTGCTTCCGGGTCACCTTCCGGTGCCGGAATATAATTGATAATGGTCTCGAAAAGAGGTTCCATGCTGGCACCGGATTCCGCGGAATCCATGGAAGCAATGCCTGATTTTGCAGAGGCATAGACAAAAGGGCAGTCCAACTGTGCATCGTCCGCATCCAGTTCCAGAAAAAGCTCCAGCACCTCGTCCACCACTTCATCCGGTCTTGCCTCCGGACGATCGATTTTGTTGATGCATACGATAACGGGTAATTTCAGTTCCAATGCCTTTCTGAGTACAAACTTGGTCTGGGGCATGGGGCCTTCGAAGGCATCCACCACCAGAATGACACCGTTTACCATTTTGAGCACACGTTCCACTTCTCCGCCGAAGTCTGCATGTCCCGGTGTGTCCACAATATTTATTTTCGTATTTTTGTACATAACGGCAGTATTCTTGGAAAGGATGGTAATGCCCCGTTCTCGTTCAATGTCATTGGAATCCATAACCCGTTCCGCAACATTCTGACCTTCGCGAAATACACCGCTTTGCTTTAACAGTTCGTCAACCAGGGTTGTCTTGCCGTGGTCTACATGGGCGATGATGGCAACATTTCTGACATCTTCCCTTTTCTGCTTCATAATTAACCTCGTTTCCGGACTGTCAGGACCTGAAAGTCATAATTTGTCGCTGATTGTCCCTATTTGTCGATGAAATGTTTTGTCGAAATTTCAAACTGTTATAGTATATCACTAAATTGCGGAAGACGCAAGTTTTATTAGGTTTTAAGTTGTGCCATTTGGTTTTTCATATCGAAAAAAATGATAATAAGGATAAATATTAAAAAAATTGACGAACTGCGCGATGATAAATTGTACTAAAATGGTAATTTCTATTGTATAAATAGTAATATCCAGCCTGAAAGAAGTGTTACGGAGTAGCAGGAACTTACAGGAGGTGTTACCGGAAAAAGTCTTGAGAGAAGAAGGGAGAACAAAATGACAGATAAGGTAATTGAAAACAACCAGGTAACGGTTATGGGGGAAATTGTCAGCGGCTTCAGCTATAGCCACGAGATATTTGGAGAAGGGTTCTATATGATGGATGTGAAGTGTAAGCGTCTCAGCGAGAGCTATGATACTATACCAATTATGGTATCGGAACGATTGTTGGATGTCAGTGCGGATTATACGGGAGAGCTGATTTGTATCAATGGTCAGTTTCGCTCTTACAATCGCCATGAGGAGCGCAAGAACAGGCTTGTCCTTTCCGTATTTGCCAGAGAAATAGAATTTGTGGAAGAGATGGAAGAGAGTTCCAAGACAAATCAGATTTTTCTGGACGGTTATATTTGTAAGGAACCAATCTACAGGAAGACACCCCTGGGAAGGGAAATTGCGGATTTGCTGCTGGCAGTAAATCGCCCTTACGGAAAATCCGATTACATACCTTGTATCTGTTGGGGAAGAAACGCCCGTTATGCCAATAACTTCAGAGTAGGGGAACGTTGTGCGGTATGGGGCAGAATACAGAGCAGAGAGTATATGAAGAAGCTGGATGAGGAGAATGTGGAGAAGAGAGTGGCCTTTGAGGTATCTGTCAGCAAACTGGAGCTGATTGAAGATGGGGAAATATCATAGCAGTTCGTGTGTTCTGAATCACCGGGAAGTGTCAGCAGCAGTTCGACGAAAGACGGAATCGCTGCAACAGCCCGGCGTCTGGTCTGAATTGAAGCAAATTGTCCCAGGTGTCAGGGGAGTGGGCTGCAAATAAATTTGCCAAATTCCGAAAAATGTGTTATCCTGAAAAAGTAACTTTGTGCGATCGTGATTTCAAAGGCCTGGAAGAAATTGTCGTATATGAGAATCATGAGCGTTTATCCTTTGTATATGAGAGGGGTAAGGTATGGCAAAAGGATTTGTAAGTATATATACCGGAGATGGACACGGAAAATCTCCGGCGGCGCTGGGCAGAGCTCTGCAGACGGCCATGGAAGGGAAAAATGTGGTCATTATCCAGTTCCTGAAGGGAAAAGGACCGGCGAATTCCGACTTTCTGCGGAGAATGGAACCGGAGATTAAGCTGTTTTGTTTTGAGAAATCCGATGAAAATTTTGAGAAACTTTCCGACGACAGAAAACAGGAGGAAATTATCAATATAAAAAATGGGATGAAGTTTGCCAGAAAGGTGCTGGCTACCGGGGAATGCGATCTGCTGATATTGGATGAAGTGCTGGGGCTGGTGGAAAAGGAAATTATTCCGGTAGGTGAGCTTAAAACCATGCTGGAGTGTCGTGAAGATACAGGAGTTATTCTGACAGGAGCCTGGCTCTGCGACGATATCTGTGTTCTGGCGGATGAGGTTTCCAAAATAGAGACAGCAAAATTCAAGGTTTGGGAATAAAGCCATTGACACCATCTGGATATAATGTTATGATGAAATCATGTTAATAATGTTGGGAAGATAGAGGTTGCGTTTTTCAGGAGTACTTTTTTTGATGCGACAGGCGCAGGAGATGAGAAGGGAAAGGGGAATACGCCGAAAGAGGAGATGGCCTGAAAGTCAAATCTTGGGCATGCGGCGAAGAGCTGTATGACTGTCATTCGATTTGCGGATGGAGCGCTATCAGACGTATTTTGTGGGAGTTATGTCGCCGGCGCTTTTGTGCCGGCGATATTTTGTCGCAGAGCTGTCGGGACGAACGGGATAAATAGACGGTATTTCACAGAATACGGCATTATGGAAATGGAGGAAAATGGATGTCAATTTTTAAGGGATCAGGTGTGGCCATCGTTACGCCAATGCGCGACAATGGAGAAGTAGATTACGAACGGTTTGCAAAGCAGCTGAAATTTCAGATTGAGAACGGAACAGACGCCATTATCGTCTGCGGAACTACCGGAGAGGCCTCTACATTGTCTCATGAGGAACACCTGGAGGTAATCAGGTATTGTGTCAAGACGGTGGCAGGGAGAATTCCTGTCATTGCGGGGACAGGTTCCAATTGTACGGAGACGGCTATTTATCTTTCCAGAGAGGCAGAGACAGCCGGAGCAGATGGTTTGTTGCTGGTGAGCCCCTATTACAATAAAGCCACTCAGAACGGTCTGTACGGACATTTCAGGGCCGTGGCAGAAGCGGTAAAGCTGCCCATTCTGCTCTATAATATTCCGGGCAGAACAGGATGCAACATACAGCCGGAGACGATAGTCAGACTTTGCAGGGATGTGGAGAATATCGTGGGTGTTAAGGAAGCCAGCGGTGATATTGCTCAGATTACGCGACTTGCAGCTCTGGCAAGAGGCTGTGTGGATATTTACTCGGGCAATGATAACGAAATTGTTCCCATTATGTCGGTGGGGGGTCTGGGTGTAATATCGGTATTGGCCAATATAGCGCCTGCACAGACACATGAGATGTGTCAGAGATTTCTGGATGGAGATGTAAAGGGGAGCTGTGCAATGCAGCTGGAGGCAGCGGAGCTGTGTGCCGCGCTGTTTAGCGAGGTGAATCCCATTCCGGTGAAAAAGGCTTTGGAATTGATGGGTATGGATACGGGGACTTTGAGAAGACCTTTGACAGAAATGGAGCCGGTTCATGTAGAGTATCTGAAAAAGACGATGAAAGAGTACGGAATTTTATAAAATATCTGTAGGAACATAGTAAAAATGAAACGGTAACCACCCCACCTTTGGCAACAGGGTGGGGTTTATAATAATGGAGAAACCAAAATCAGGAGAATGAGATGATCAGAATAATAATGCATGGTTGTAATGGAAAAATGGGACAGGTTATCGGCAGTCTGCTGGCGGAGGACAGGGAGGCGGAGCTGGTGGCGGGAGTGGATGTATTTGATGACGGCCACAATGCCTGGCCTGTTTTTAAAAGTATCCGGGAATGTGACGTGGAGGCGGACTGCCTGATTGATTTCTCGTCAGCTCCCGCCGTGGACGACATGTTGGATTATTGTGTGGAAAAGAATCTGCCCTGCGTACTTTGTACGACTGGTCTGAGTGAAGAACAGCTGCGGAAGGCAGAGAAAGCTGCGGAAAAGATTGCTGTGCTGAGGTCAGCCAACATGTCTCTGGGGATTAATATGCTGCTGAAACTTTTGAAGAATGCGGCGGCAGTACTGGCGCCGGCAGGTTTTGATATGGAGATTGTGGAGAGGCATCACAGGCTTAAGGTGGATGCGCCCAGCGGAACTGCTCTGGCTCTTGCAGATGCCATCAACGGAGAATTGGGAAAGGAATATACCTATGTTTATGACAGAAGCGACCGGAGAGAAAAACGTCCCGAAAAAGAAATTGGTATCAGCGCGGTCCGCGGCGGTACCATTGTGGGAGACCATGACGTTATATTTGCGGGAGCAGATGAAGTGATTACTTTTTCACATACAGCATATTCAAAAGCTGTATTCGGCAAAGGTGCAGTGCAGGCGGCGAAATTTCTGGCGGGAAAGCCGGCGGGAAAATATGATATGAGTGATGTAATCGACGGAGTTAACTGAGGGAGAAGGGGATGGACGGGAAGGACAGCAAGGTATTAAAAGTACTGGCGAGACAATATCGGAGCAGTGCGGCGGCAGCTACGGAAATTATCAACCTGCAGTCAATTATGAATCTGCCCAAGGGGACAGAACATTTTCTGACGGATATTCACGGAGAATACGAGCAGTTTAATCATGTGCTGAAAAACGGATCCGGTTTTGTACGCAAAAAAATAGACGAAGAATTTGGAAATACTATCAGCAATAAGGATAAAAAAAGTCTTGCCACGCTGATTTACTATCCGGAGGAGAAGCTGGAGCTTGTGGAGAGAGAGGAAGAAAACCTGGAAGACTGGTACAAAATTTCCCTTCACAGGCTGGTGCAGATGATCAAACGTGTCTCTTCCAAGTATACCCGCTCCAAAGTACGCAAGGCATTGCCGAAGGACTTTGCCTATGTCATTGAAGAACTGATTACGGAAAAGGCAGAGATTCACGATAAGGAAGCATATTATAATGAAATTATTCATACCATTATCCGAATTGGGCGTGCGCCGCAGTTTATCATTGCGCTGAGCCAGTTGATCCAACGCCTGGTTATAGATCATCTTCATATTGTGGGAGATATTTATGACCGGGGACCCGGACCGCATATTATTATGGATACATTGTGTGCATACCATTCTGTGGATGTACAGTGGGGAAATCATGATATTGTATGGATGGGAGCCGCCGGCGGACATGGGGCCTGTATTGCTAATGTGGTGAGAATGGCGGCACATTATGGGAATCTGGCGACACTGGAGGACGGCTATGGCATCAATCTGCTTCCTCTGGCAACCTTTGCCATGGAGACTTACCAGAACACGGACTGCAGTGCCTTTTCCATTCGCTTTAACACAGATTACAATACAAAGGACCTGAGTCTTGACACCAGAATGCATAAAGCCATAGCAGTGATACAGTTTAAACTGGAGGGACAGCTGCTTATGCGACATCCTGAGTTCCATATGGAGGACAGATTGCTGCTGGATCGGATAGATTTTGATAAGGGGACAATCAGAATTGACGATATGCGGGGAACTCCGGTGGAGTATGGCATGCTGGATACGGATTTTCCTACTATAAATCCAAAAGCTCCTTATGCATTGACGGAGGAAGAAAACAAAGTGATGGAAAGGCTGCGGCAGGCGTTTGTGAAATGCGAAAAGCTGCAGCGCCATGTACGCTTTCTCTATGCAAAAGGCGGACTGTACAAAGTTTATAATGGAAATCTGCTGTATCACGGATGCGTGCCTATGAATGCGGATGGAAGCTTTATGGGAGTGGAAATCTGCGGGAAACAGTATACTGGGAAAGCACTGTATGATATTCTGGAATATTACGCGAGAAGAGGCTATTATGCAAAATCGTCTGCGGAGCGTGCGTTGGGACAGGATATTATGTGGTTTATCTGGTCAGGAAAGGGTTCACCTGTATTTGGCAAGGAAAAAATGACGACTTTTGAGCGGTATTTTATAGCAGAGAAGGAAACGCACGAGGAGAAGAAAAACAGTTATTATAAACTGCTGGAAAAGGAGGAAACGGTAGACCGGATTTTGAAGGAATTCGGGCTTGACAGTCAGGATGCCCATATTGTTAACGGCCATGTGCCTGTGGAACAGATACACGGGGAGTCGCCTGTCAAATGTGGGGGAAGACTGCTGATTATTGACGGCGGGTTTTCCAGGGCCTATCAGAAAAAGACAGGAATTGCGGGATATACGCTTGTCTGTAATTCGAGAGGAATGAGCCTGGCCGCGCATGAGCCGTTTGAATCCGCACGGGAAGTTATCGAAGAAGAGTCGGACTTGTTTTCTCATTGGGTGGATGTGGAAAGCTTTCCCCACAGAAAGCTGGTTTCAGATACGGATGTGGGCAAGGAGATTGGGGAAAGGATTTATTATCTGGAGGAATTACTGGAAGCTTACAGAGACGGCACAATTATGGAAGAGGAATAGTGGTTTAAGGGAATCTCAGGCGCAGGCTTTATAAGCGAACGCCCGAGAGAAAGGTTACTGCCCTATAACGCCGCCTGCATTGCCGCTGTTTATGCCAGTGCGTGCGCCACCTGTTGTCCTGCCGTTTACACCGGTGCCGTTGCTTCCGATACCTGTGTTAGTGTCATTTTCATTATTGCTCATATCATTGCTGCCATTAGTTCCGGAGCTGTTATTGTGGATGCCATTGTCGGTTCCGGTGAGGTTGTCGGTAACATCTTCAATGCCGTCGGCTACGTCATCTACCACATTAGTAACGGCATCACCTACATCGTCCAACAGGGAATCATTGTCGTTGTCGGCAGTGCTGCCATTGATTGTGCTGCTGCCTGTGCCTGCGGTATTGTTATTTTCCGCAGTGCCGTTATTGCCGGCAGAGCCGCTGTCCGCAGTGGCTCCGCTGCCGGAGTCCGGAGTGCTGTTTCCGGCCATACTGTCTGAATTGTTGTTGTTTCTGGCGCTGTTCGTGCAGGCGGTTGCCGTACACACACAGGCCAACACCAGTCCTATTGCCAGAAGCTTTCTGGCGCCTGCAAGTTTTTTACCTTTTTTCATTGTCTCCTCCATTTCTAATGCGTGAGCTATAAAACCAGACCATACTGCGTCTGAAGAATGGCTGATTTGCCATTAGTATGTGAATTCTGGTGAAATTTATGCATGGGACATAAAAAGAAAAAGGAAAAATTTGCGTATTGAAATATTTATAACGGAGTGTAAAAATGGAATTTAGACCATGTATAGACATTCATAATGGCAAAGTCAAGCAGATTGTGGGCGGAAGTCTGACAGATACAGAAAACCAGGCGCAGGAAAATTTCGTGTCAGAGCAGGATGCTGCTTTTTTTGCACAATTTTACCATGAGGCAGGACTTTGTGGAGGGCATGTGATTTTACTTAATCCGGAAAGCAGCGAATACTATGAAGAGACAAAGAGACAAGCCTTGGCAGCGCTGGGAGCCTATCCCGGCGGACTGCAGGTCGGCGGAGGGATTACAGCGGACAATGCGGCAGACTTTCTGGAGGCGGGAGCATCTCATGTGATTGTGACATCTTATGTATTCAGGGAGGGCAGAATTAATTATGAAAGGTTAAAAAAAATAAAAGATACTGTTGGAAAGCAGCGTCTGGTGCTGGATTTAAGCTGCAGAAAGACTTCTGTCGGATATAGAGTGGTCACAGACAGATGGCAGAAAGTGACAGAGGAGACGGTGGACGAATCATTGATGAACAGATTGTCCCAATACTGCGACGAATTTCTGATTCATGCGGTGGATGTGGAGGGCAAGGCGGAAGGAATCGAAGAGGAGCTGACAGCTATGCTGGGAAACTGGGAGGGCTGCAGCATAACTTATGCCGGAGGCGTACATAGCTACGGGGATTTGGAACTGCTGCGCAGGCTGGGCAGGAATCGGGTGAATGTCACTATAGGAAGTGCGTTGGATTTGTTCGGCGGAAGCCTTGCCTGGAAGCGGGTGTTGGAGATCTGTGGAAGTTCTGCCGGAGTGCTTTTATGATGATTTATCGTCGTGGATAAGAGAGCGAAAGCATACCAAATGGAGAGAAGGATAACTATGTAATGTACAAGATGCACAATATGCCAGCTTACATTTTAGATAATTCAGCATAAAAGGCAGGTTTTTGTTGTAAGAATATCACAAAAACACCCGTTTATCGTTGAAGTGAAATTGCATTTATGGTAAAATAATAAAAGCTTGTCGGAGGTGACTATAAATGGGACGTAACAGACATAAGCGCAAAAACAGTCATGTGGTAATTGTTACATCCGATGCAGCGGACGGCCGGATGAAGCAGTTCCGGATTCGCCCCTGGATACTGCAGGTTATTATTATTATCCTGTGTGTGATTATCGGCGCATTAATAGGATATTTTTCTTACGAAAAGGATATTTGGACAGCTAAGCTTCAGCAGACAACAGAGCAGAATGAAGTAATTGTAGTTCTTGAGCAGGAGAAGGCTGACCTGGAGGCACAGATTTCCGGATTAAACGAGGAAATCGCCGGACTGAATGAGCAGATTCAGATTCTCAGCGAGACGGTGTCGCAGAAGGTGCAGACAGAGACAGAGCTGTCAGAACAGCTTGAAAAGGAGTATCTGCCCACAAGGCTTCCGCTTTCGGAGCGGGCGACTATGGAAGATATGGCGGAGGGTGAGCTCATGTGTGTATTTACAGCAGCGCCGAATTCCATGGTGGTAGCTACAGCCAGCGGAACTGTCACTGCGGTAAATGAAGATGCGGAATATGGGAATAATGTCTGGATTGAGCATGGTAATGGTTATACTACCATCTACAGGAACCAGGGAGAAGTAAAAGTCAAGGTGGGAGAGACGGTCACCCAGGGAACCACATTATTTCTGATTACGGAGGAAAGCAGCAAACTGGGTTACCAGATGATGAAGGACGGAGAATATGTTAATCCCATGGATATGCTGAATATCAGTGGGTGAGGATACCGGGGAACCGAAGAAGCACTATCTTTCAGTGCGCTCAGATTCATTTACAGTCATGATGTTCAGGCGATAGGAAATGTATCATGATATCATGAGGAGCGGCATGGGAGGATGGTGCGAAACTATGACAGTAACGAAACATAATTATGCCCAAGAGCGTTTTCAGATGCAAAGTATGCAGCCGAAAATTACGCTGCTGCAGGTATGGATGTTTTGTGATGGAACTATAATAGGAGGATTAAGAGATGAGGAAAAAGGAAACACAGATTACCACTATTATCGGTATGAGTGCCGAATGTAACGGTGATTTTGCCGCCGACGGTGCCATAAGGATTGACGGTACTGTAAATGGAAATGTAATAGTGACGGATACCGTGATTGTGGGGGCTTCCGGCTGCATTAACGGAGATATTAATGCTCAGAAAGTTGTCATTGGTGGTGAGGTATACGGCAATCTGAATGTACCGGAAAAGGTTGAGCTTACGTCTACGGCAAGAGTTATCGGTGATATTACCACCGGGGGGCTGGTAATTGACGAAAAAGCTGTATTCCAGGGCAGATGTGACATGAATCAGGATGCCAATAAGAAACCTAAACCCAATAACAAAGCAGTAAAAGCTATGAAGAAGACCGCAAAAGCAGCTGTGGTGGAAGCGTTGAAAGAAGCGGAGGAGTCTACCGCTTCCGATGAAAGTATAAGCTCTGAAGAACAGGCTGTAGGATAACACTTTGCCTGCTTTGCCGGAGCGGAAGCTTTTTGTGCGATACATAGGCAATAAAAAGCAGGTTTGTCAGCGTGGATTTATTTGGAAATCTGACATGCCTGTTTTTTGAATATGAAATTTTGCATATTAAAGAATGGATTCATTCTCCTTTTTCATACGTTCAAAAACCACTTCGTACCCTCCGTTTCCGTAGTTCAGGGAACGGTTAACACGACTGATAGTGGCGGTGGATGCACCTGTTTTTTCGGCGACTTCCAGATAAGTACTGCGATTTTTCAGCATCATGGCTACTTCAAAACGCTGTGACATGGAATGCAGTTCGTTGACGGTACATAAATCTTCAAAAAAACGATAGCACTCCTCACGGTTTTTCAGACAGAGAATGGCGTCGAACAGGGAATCTGCAGCTTCGCTTTTGACATCTTTGTTCATTGGGGAATACCTCACTGTTTTTTACTGTTTATTCATTTTAACATATTAAAGTTGTAAAGTAAAGGTGACTTTTTTTAAAACTAAATCTTGTCATGTAGTATTGAATACTATATAATGTTATCAGAGATGGAAGTAATTGCCGGGACATGTCCGGGTAACAGACAGGAAAAGGATGATCAACTATGACAATTGACAGCAAGGATTTACTGAACAGTATATTGGCAAGCCTGGACAGGATACAGTATATCAGCCCTGAGGATATACCGAATATCGACCTGTACATGGATCAGATTACCACTTTTATGGACAGCAGGCTGCGTTCTTCTGTGCGGAATCCGGAAGAGGATAAGGTGCTGACCAAAACCATGATCAATAATTATGCGAAGAATGATTTACTTCCCCCTCCAGTGAAGAAGAAATATTCCAAAGAGCATGTAATGCTGTTGATTTTTATCTACTATTACAAGGGGATTCTGTCAATCAACGACATTCAGACTCTTCTGGGACCGATTACGGAACACTTTTTCCGGAACGGGAAGGACTTTAATCTGGAAAGCGTGTACCGGGAGGCATTTGGTATGGAGGAAAAGCAGCTCCAGGCTCTGAAAGCGGATGTAACGGAGAAGTTCAAGGCTGCTCAGGAGACCTTTCAGGGTGCGCCGGAAGAACATATGGATTTCCTTCAAAAGTTTGCCTTTATCTGTACGCTGGGGTTTGACGTATATCTGAAAAAACTGATGATTGAGAAAATTATAGATGAAATTTCAGATCCCGGGAAAACAGACGTAAAATAAATGTAACCTGGACAGACATTCTTTCATATGATAGCTTATCAAAAGGAACCGGAGGTCCGGATAAAATGGTAAGGAGGTTTTTATGAGAAGGCTGTCTTTAAAAAGAATAGGGGCAGTATGTCTGGCGCTGATGATGACAGCGGTTATGGCAGGCTGCGGAGATAGTGGGAATGCGGCAAAGGAAGGCGGTACAAAGGTGGTACTGAATGAAGTGGCGCATTCCATTTTCTATGCACCCATGTATGTGGCCATTGAGGAGGGATATTTTGCAGAAGCGGGAATAGAGCTGTCTCTTGTGACTGGGTTTGGCGCAGATAAAACCATGACAGCCGTGCTTACGGGCGAGGCGGATATCGGATTCATGGGAAGCGAGAGCACAATATATACGTACGCGGGGGGAACAGAGGATTATGTGGTGAACTTTGCACAGCTGACACAGAGGGCAGGAAATTTCCTGGTATCCAGAGAACCGGTGGAGAATTTTACTTGGGATATGCTCAAGGGCAAAGATGTGCTGGGAGGCAGAGCAGGCGGCATGCCTCAGATGGTGTTCGAGTATATCCTGATGAAGAACGGTATCGATCCTGCGGGGGATGTGAACATTGACCAGAGCATTGATTTTGGCTCTACGGCGGCTGCTTTTTCCGGGGGACAGGGGGATTTTACGGTAGAATTCGAACCACATGCCACCGCGCTGGAGCTGAAGGGAGAAGGCTATGTGGTGGCTTCTCTGGGAGAAGATTCCGGTTATGTGCCCTACACTTCCTTTTCGGCAAAGAAAAGCTACCTGGAGAAGAACAAAGATGTCGTCCAGGCGTTTACAAATGCACTGCAAAAAGGAATGGATTATGTGCAGAATCATACACCGGCTGAAATCGCAAAAGTGATAGCGCCGCAGTTTCCGGAGACAGATATGGAGGCTCTGACTACCATTGTGGAGAGATATTATGTGCAGGATACCTGGAAAGATAATCTGATTTTCGAAGAGGAGTCTTTTAATCTGCTGCAGAATATCCTGGAGGATGCAGGCGTATTGGAAAATAGAGTGCCCTACGAAGACCTGGTTATAAAATCATTCGCTGAGACTGCAGGGAAATAATGAAAGCGGCAGAAGGCGGAATATGCGGGATGTCTTTCTCAATAATGACAATAGAATCCTCCAAAAGGGGATTCTATTGCTGTATCCGTATATTTTTCAGAGCCCAGAGCTGTAATGCCTTTGCGTTGACGCTGATTTTCTCCAGAGAATCCAGAATTTTCTGGAAAGCGGGACGTTCGTTTTCTTCTATGACACCGTCTTCAGAAATGGCAATCAGAGAAGCACGCAGGGAATCAATATCCTTCAGAGAGCCCAATACTTTCAGGGCCAGCCGGTCGAAATCATCAATGGAAACCTCCCGCACCGAATTGCGGCCGATAGGGCATTCCCTTGCACAATAGGAATTACACAATTCTGGTACATTATATGCTTTTGCCATGGCCTTGACTTCTTCCGGGTAGGGAGGGATGGTATCCAACTCGATTCGGGCCAGCCTGGTACGGTCAATGCCTATGATCTCGGCGGCCTTTTCCCGGCTGGAGAAATCAGAATTTGTTTCGGCGGCTTCCGAACGTGCAAGATAATACATATTGTCGGCGGCTTTTGTGGCTTTCTTACCCATGTCTGCTTATGTCCTTTGCTTAAAATAATGAGATGGAACTTGTTTTCTCTTAATAGTGTATTCTAAAAGTCCTTTTTTGTAAAGATATTTCCCAAAAGCAGTTGAGAGAAAGCTAAAAATTTGATAGAATGCTTATATTGTGATGTCTTTCAAGTTGAAGCAGGAAGAGGAGGTTATAAATTATGGGATTGATCAGAGCGGCAAAGGATGCGATAGGTTCCCTTCTGGCAGACCAGTGGAGGGAATACTTTTACTGTGATTCCCTTTCCAATGATATCCTGATGACAAAGGGAAAAAGGAGAGAGAACGGCGGACGCGGCAATAATAAAGGAACAGATAATATCATTTCCGATGGTTCCATTGTGGCAGTGAACGAGGGCCAGTGTATGATTATTGTGGAACAGGGCGGTATTGTGGAGTTCAGTGCGGAGGCCGGAGAGTTTGTTTTTGACAAGTCCACTGAGCCCAGCCTGTTCAGCGGTGATTTGGGTGACAGTATTATGAATACCTTCAAAGCCGTGGGGAAGAGATTTGCGTTCGGCGGCAGTGCAGGCAAGGACCAGAGAGTTTATTTCTTCAATACGAAGGAAATTATGAACAATCTGTATGGCACAGCTACGCCTGTTCCTTTTCGGTACATAGATGACAATATCGGATTGGATATGGATGTGAGTATTCGGTGCAATGGTTCCTATTCGTTCCGAATTACGGATCCTTTGCTGTTTTATCAGAATGTCTGCGGGAATGTGACGGACAGTTATAATCGCAGTCAGCTGCAGAATCAGATGAAGGCGGAGCTGATGACTGCCATGCAGCCTGCTTTGGGCAGAATCAGCAGGCTTCGTGTGCGGGTATCAGATATCCCTTACCATGTGACGGAACTGGTGGATGCTGTGAATCAGGAGTTGTCGGGGAAATGGGAGAAGACTCGCGGCATTGTGGTGGTCAGCATGACTATGAATCCTCCCTCTATGCCTGAGGACGTGACAAAAAAGATCAGCGAGCTTCAGACCACAGCTACTCTTCGCAATCCCAATATGGCGGCTGCCACTTTGGCGGGAGCGCAGGCGGAAGCTATGAAAGCGGCGGCATCTAATACTTCCACAGGGCCTATGATGGCATTTGCCGGCATGAATATGGCAAATGCGGCCGGCGGAATGGATGCATCTTCCCTGTTTGCCATGGGAGCGGCGCAGAGTCAGGTGAATCGGAGCCAGGCCGGAAACGGGATGGTGCAGACAGGAAACCAGAGTACGGCAGCGCCCATGCCGGGCTGGAACTGCCAATGCGGACACAGAGACAACAGAGGAAAATTCTGCATGGAATGCGGCAGACCGAAGCCTTCGGATGCAGGCTGGACATGTGGCTGTGGAACCGTGAATCAGGGAAAGTTCTGTACCAATTGTGGTTCCAGAAGACCGGAGGGCGCACCGCTTTATAAATGTGACAAATGCGGCTGGGAGCCGGAAGATCCTGCACATCCGCCGAAATTCTGTCCTGAGTGCGGCGATGTCTTTGACGAGAGGGACAATGTGCGTCGCTAGTATAAACCGCACCAATTAACCACATGTTTCACTTGCCTGAATTTCCATCTGTATCGTTGTTATCGGTCAACGATGCCGCCGGCACTGCGGAGTCGGATAGCCCATTGCTGTTTAGAAACAATGGAATGTGATTTCGCGGGGCCGGCCTGTTTTTGCGGAAAATGTGGCCAAAGGAAGACATTGCATCGGCGTCCGTGGCTGTTCGGATTAATATTCTGATAATTTTGATTTGTCATGTAAAACAGTGGGAAAATACCTCGGAGCGGCGTAAGCGTAGAGATAACGTAAACCGGGGAAGCTCCCGGAAAGGGAAATTATGAGTATATATGATACTTTAAATAAAGAACAAAAAGAAGCGGTGCTGCGGACAGACGGACCTGTGCTGCTGCTGGCAGGGGCGGGAAGCGGGAAAACCCGTGTGCTTACACATCGGATTGCATATCTTATCGATGAGATGGGGGTGAAACCGTGGAATATTCTGGCCATTACTTTTACGAATAAAGCGGCGGGAGAGATGCGGGACAGAGTAGATAGTCTGGTGGGATTCGGTGCCGACCAGGTCTGGGTCTCCACCTTCCATTCCTCCTGTGTGCGGATATTGCGCCGCTACATTGACAGAATCGGTTATGACAATGGTTTTACCATTTATGATGCGGATGACCAGAAGACGGTGATGAAGGCAGTTATCCGGCGGCTGAATCTTGATCCGAAAGTCTATAAGGAGCGGACTTTTTTGAGTACCGTATCTTCCGCAAAGGATGAGCTGATATCTGTGAATGAGTTTGAACGCAGGGCGGCAGGGGATTATAACCGTTCCCTTCAGGCCAAAGCTTACAGAGAGTATCAGGAAACACTGCGGGCGAATAATGCGCTGGATTTTGATGATATCATCGTGAAGACGGTGGAGTTGTTTCAAAATTGCCCGGAAGTACTGGATTCCTATCAGGAGCGTTTCCAGTACATTATGGTGGATGAATATCAGGATACGAATACGGCGCAGTTTGAGCTGGTGAGGCTGCTGGCGGAGAAGTACCGGAATCTCTGTGTGGTGGGAGACGACGACCAGTCTATCTATAAATTCAGAGGTGCCAATATCAGGAATATTCTTGACTTTGAAAAATACTTTCCGGAGGCAGCGGTGATTCGTCTGGAGCAGAATTACCGTTCCACCCAGGCGATTCTGGATGCGGCCAATGCGGTAATCCGCAATAATACCGGACGGAAGGAGAAGACACTCTGGACAGGCAGGTCCGGCGGAGAAAAGGTTTGTTTCCGCCAGTTTGACAGTGCTTACGAGGAAGCGGAGTATATCGCGGAGGAAATTGCCCGGAAAGCAGTGAAAAAGGGCATGGAGTACAGAGATTGTGCGGTGCTGTTCCGAACCAATGCCCAGGCCCGCCTTCTGGAAGAACGAATGATTATGGAAGGTGTGCCATATAATGTGGTGGGAGGTACAAACTTTTATTCCAGGCTGGAAATCAAAGATATTCTGGCCTATCTGAAAACTGTGGATTCCGGCCGGGATGATGTGGCTCTGCGGCGTATTATCAATGTACCCAGGCGGGGAATTGGCAATGCAACTCTGGATAAGGCAGAGGAATTTGCCAGACTGCGGGGAATCGACCTGTATACGGCTTTTGAGCGGGCTGACGAAATAGAGGGGCTGGAGAGAGCTGTATCCAAGATTCGTTCTTTCGTGGAATTAATCGGGAAATTTCGCGAAGCACGTTCCCGGATGACGGTGGCGGAGCTGATTCAGCTGATTACGGAGCAGATTGGTTACGAAGAGTATCTTCAGGATTACGATGATGACGGCGAGGACAGAATTGCGAATGTAGACGAACTGATTACCAAGGCCGTGAACTATGCCGAAGCTCATGAGGAAGCGACTCTGCAGGAATTTCTGGAGGAAGTTGCGTTGGTGGCGGATATTGATAATGTAAGTGATAACGACAACAGGGTGCTTCTGATGACATTGCATTCTGCAAAAGGACTGGAATTCTCCTGTGTGTATCTGGCCGGCCTGGAGGATGGGCTGTTTCCCGGGTACATGGCGGTGAATTCCGACAGCCTTGACGATCTGGAAGAGGAACGAAGGCTGGCCTATGTGGGGATTACCAGAGCGAAGGATGAATTGATCCTGACAAGTGCCAGGACGCGGATGATACGTGGAGAGACACAGTATAATCCGGTAAGCCGTTTTGTGAGAGAGATTCCTTCGGAGCTGCTGGAGGCAGGCAGTGCTTTTGGGAGGAAAACGGCAGGCAGGAGAGACGCAGCTGCTTTTACCGATCGAAGCCGCGAAGTGCCGCAGAGAGAGAACCTGTCGCAGGGAGCCGGCGGAAGCGGAGGCGTGGGGGATTACAGACCGAAGGCGATTGTGCGGCCGAAGGTCACACCCAAAGCGGATAAACCTTTTATTGCGAAAGGAATCGGCAGTCTGAATCAGCTGGCGGGGATTTCCAGAGGTGCTGTTTACAAGGCGCCGGAGGCGCTTACCTATAGTGTGGGTGACAAAGTGTCTCATACCAAGTATGGAGAAGGAAAGGTCATGAAGATTGATAAAGAAGAACGGGATTACAAGGTGACAGTGAATTTTGACAAGGCAGGGCAGAAAATAATGTATGCTTCTTTTGCAAAATTAAAAAGGTTGTAGTATTTTTGGGGTGAATATGATATAATAAGGGTGTTAACTAAAAAAGGCAGAAAATCTGTCAGCATGGAGGTGGCTTTATGAATAAGATCGAGAACCTGATCGATATGGCAAGACTGAATGACCTGTTGGGGAAGAAGGAAGAAGAGAAGAAGGAATGGAATGTTGTGGTATGTGTGCTGGCGATTATCGGTGCAGTTGCAGCAGTGGCCGGCATTGCCTATGCGGTATACCGCTATCTGAATCCCCGTTATCTGGAGGACTTTGAGGAAGAATTCGAAGATGAGTTCGAGGATGAGGATGCAGAGGACGAAGAGGATGACTTCTTTGCGGACGAGGGAGAGAACTGACTGAATGAAAAAAGGACAGGTGTATGAAGCGACAGTTGAGAGGGTAGATTTCCCCAATAAAGGAGCAGCACAGACTGGGGATGGTACCGTTATCGTAAAGAACAGCCTGCCCGGACAGCGAATAAAGCTCAGCGTCAATAAAATCAGAAATGGGAAGGCGGAAGGCCGTCTGCTGGAGGTGCTTGAAAAGTCACCTCTGGAGACCGGAAGTCCGTGTTCCCTTTTTGGCATATGCGGAGGGTGCACTTATCTGTCTCTGCCATATGAAGAGCAGCTGAAGATAAAGGAAAGCCAGGTGAAGAGACTTCTGAACAGCTGTCTGAGCAGACAAAAGGAACCCTGGCACTGGGAGGGAATCAAGGGGAGTCCGGCGATATACGGATACCGGAATAAGATGGAGTTTACCTTTGGTGATGAGGTAAAGGATGGTCCTCTGACTCTGGGCATGCACAAACGGGGCAGCTTTTATGATGTGGTGACAGTGGGAGACTGTCGCATTGTGGATGAGGATTATCGTCTGATTTTGAGGACAGTTCTGGATTATTTTGGAGATCAGGATGTAGGGTATTATCATCGGCTGCGGCATGAAGGATACCTGCGTCATCTGGTGGTGAGGAAGGCTTCGGGAACCGGGGAAATTCTGGTGGCACTGGTGACTACCAGCCAGGATCCCTGGGGAGAGGACTTTTGCGCGGAGGCTCCCGGGAAGAGCATGTGTGAAGGCAATTCTTTCTCTGGGGAAGCCGGTGAGACCTCCGGAGAAGGGACATCTGGAAAGAAGCCGGCGGCGCTGCCGGGAAGACCGAAGGAAGGACATGCAGCAAATGAACGGCTGATAGAAGGCTTTCGGGAAGGTCTGTTGGAACTGGAGCGCAGTGGAAAGATGAAGGGACATTTTGCCGGAATTTTACATATTACAAATGATTCCGCGGCAGATATTGTACAGAGTGACCATATGAACATTCTTTATGGAAAGGATTACTTTTACGAAGAGCTGCTGGGACTTCGATTCCGCATTTCTGTCTTTTCTTTTTTCCAGACCAATACATATGGCGCAGAGGTTTTGTATGAGACGGTGAGGGAGTATGTGGAGCAGGCCGGAAGAGTCATCGGGAGGCGAGCCGGAACAGAAGCGGAAGAGGGGATAAACGGGGAAGCCGGAATGAAGGAGGATAACGCACAGAACCGGGAGACCGGTACAGAAGCGAAGCGACCGCAGAGCGGAAATGGCAAAAGGGGCGGAATTGTATATGACCTGTACAGCGGTACAGGTACCATTGCACAGATGATGGCTCCCGCGGCGGATAAGGTGATTGGCGTGGAAATTGTGGAGGAGGCAGTGCAGGCCGCTGTGAGAAATGCGGCGGAAAACGGCTTGAATAATTGCGAATTTATTGCCGGGGATGTGCTGAAGGTTCTGGATACCATCGAGGAGAGGCCGGATTTGATTATTCTTGATCCGCCCAGAGACGGCATTCATCCGAAGACATTGCCGAAAGTCATCGCCTATGGGGTGGAACATATTATTTATATTTCCTGTAAGCCTACCAGTCTTGTGCGGGACTTGGAGGTGTTTTTACAGGCGGGATATGTGGTGGAGAGAGCGGTGACAGTAGATCAGTTTCCGTGGACGGCGAATATAGAGACGGTTTGTCAGCTTTCGAGAAAAAACTGATTTGTGTCTGAATGTAACAGCGGGAAGAAGAAAATGATTCCCCTGAGACCACAAAGGAGAATGAAATCGTGTTTTGACCGACAGCCGGTTATATGCAGGTATCGGTGAGATGCCTGCATTTTTGTATTTTTGGAGAGCATTTTACAAATAATATGATTCGTGAAAAGTGTGTAATAGAATAGAGATTTGCGGGAGGCTGCGATGAAAAAAGAAGAAGAGAAAAAGGAAGAAGGGAAGAAGGCAGGAAATAAATTGTGGATTTTATTTAAATCCATGTTTGTTTTGAGTGCCTGTACTTTTGGAGGAGGATTTGTCATTGTTTCCCTGATGAAGAAGAAATACGTGGAGGAACTGAAGTGGCTTGACGAAGACGAAATGCTTGATGTGACGGCAATTACACAGTCTTCTCCGGGACCGCTTCCGGTAAATGCCTCTGTCATTATCGGCTATCGAATGGCCGGAGTGACAGGTTCGCTGGCGGCAATTGCGGGAACCATACTCCCTCCCATGGTGATTATATCCGTCATTTCACTCTTCTATGAACAGTTTCGTACGAATCCCTATATTGCCGTGGCGTTACAGGTAATGCGCGCCGGAGTGGCGGCTGTGATATTTGATGTTGTGCTGAATCTGGCGGGGAATGTGATGAAGACAAAAAGGATTCTATATATCGGAATGATGGTGACAGCTTTTGTGGCAACATATTTTTTTGATATCAGTGCTATGCTGGTGATTTTAACCTGTCTGGGTATCGGACTTGCAGATATGGCGGTTACCATGAGAAAAAAGAAAGGAACGGAAGCATAAATGCTATTACTGAAATTATTTTTCTCTTTTATTCAGGTTGGATTGTTCAGCGTGGGCGGAGGTTATGCGGCTATTCCCCTGATTCAGGAACAGATTGTAAATATTCATGGATTGATGACATTGGAGGAATTTTCTGATTTGATTACGGTGGCAGAAATGACCCCTGGTCCTATATCCATCAATTCCGCGACTTTTGTAGGTATGAGGATAGCTGGGATTCCAGGCGTACTGATTTGCACCATTGGCTGTATCCTGCCTTCGTTTTGTATCTGTCTGACACTGGCATATTTTTACTATAAATATCGTTCCATGCAGGGGGTTCAGATTGTTCTCGGTGCTATGCGGCCTGCAGTGGTGGCTTTGATTGGGTCTGCGGGAGCATCTATTCTTATGCTGGGATTATTTCAGGCTGAAATTGGGAATATTGTATTGCGTGATATCCGGGTGGTGGAGCTGGTAATTTTTGGAGCAGCGTTGTTTCTGCTCAGGAAATTTAAGATAAATGCTGTAACGATTATCCTGGGAAGCGGCGTGGTGGGAACCATGATTTATGGATTGATGGGAGCCATATAGGAAAAAGCATTTTTGCAGCTTACCATGTGAGATGTATACGGTGCGCTCAGAGGAAGCACAAAACCATGCAAAATCGAGAGGAGACTGAGAACAATGTGTACGGCAGCGACATACAGGACAAGAGATTTTTACTTCGGAAGGACTTTGGACAATGACTTTTCTTATGGGGAGGAAATTGTGGTTATACCCAGGAATTTCCCGCTGCGTTTCCGTTATATGGGAACACAGGAGAAGCATTATGCCATGATTGGCATGGCACATGTGGAGGAGGAATCTCCCTTGTATTATGATGCAGTGAATGAAAAAGGACTGGGAATGGCAGGACTTAATTTTGTGGGAAATGCGTCTTACCAAAAGGGATTGTCAGACAGAGAAAATGTAGCCACTTATGAATTTATTCCCTGGATACTGAGTCAGTGCAGAGAGGTGAGGGAAGCGAAGGTATTGCTGGAGAAAATAAATCTCACAGATGACAATTTTAATGAAAAGCTGCCGGCAGCGCAGCTGCACTGGATAATTGCGGATAGAGACAGCTGCATTACTGTGGAGTCCACAAAAGAAGGCCTGAAGATTTATGATAATCCGGTTGGCGTTTTGACTAATAATCCGCCTTTTTCCCAGCAGCTGTTTGCACTCAACAATTATATGCAGCTGTCGCAGGAAGAACCGAAGAATCAGTTCTCCGCCCAGCTGCCGCTGTATTCCTACAGCCGGGGAATGGGGGCGCTGGGCCTTCCGGGAGATCTGTCTTCTCAGTCTCGGTTTGTGCGTGCGGCTTTTGTTAAGATGAATTCCCATTCCGGAGAGTCCGAGGCGGAGAGTGTCAGTCAGTTTTTCCATATATTGGGTTCTGTGGACCAGCAGCGGGGATGCTGTAAAGTGGACGATGGTAAATATGAGATTACCATCTATACCTCCTGCTGTAATGTGGACAAAGGAATTTATTATTACACTACCTATGAAAATCATCAGATTACAGCGGTGGACATGCACAGGGAGGACCTGGAGGCCGGCCTTCCGGCAAGATATCCCATGCTTCAGGAGCAGCGGATACATCTACAGAACGCCGGCCGCTGACTGCTTTTTATCATGGATTTTTCTGGCCAGATACAGTGCCGGGGTATCAAGGAGCGATGTGAAAATATATATCACATAGCTGGAAGCAAAAATGGACAGCAGCGTTTTCACATCATAGATGCCGTAAAAGGCGAACAGTGTGAAAAGTAATGTGTTCAGACTCTGACTTATCAGTGTGGAGCCATTGTTTCTGAGCCACAAAAACTTACGTCTGTCACCATATTTTTTCTCCGTAAAGGCCCACCACTTGTGATAGAGCCATACGTCGAACATCTGGCTTACGGCGTAGACGATGAAGGAAGAAAGCAGCATTCTGGGCGTGCTGGAAAAAATCTGTCTGATGGAGTCCATGGCCCAATCTCCTTCCGCAGGAAGGTACAGCAGCCAGCTCTGGCTGAGCAGCAGGAAGAACAGCGAGGTGAACATGCCGATCCACACCGCCTTATTGGCTTCTTTTTTGCCTTCGCATTCGGATAAAATGTCAGTAATCAGAAAGGTGACTGCAAACAGCACATTACCCAGCGTCTGTTCCATATGGAAGGCATGAATTAGAATTAACGCCTCGATGTTGGCCAGAATAGTGGCAATGGCAGACAGACAATAGAGACCGGTTTTGCCGAAGAAGTAGTAGCCGGCCAGTGCCATGGAAAAAATGAAAATGAGAGAACCTGCCAGTAAAAGTTCATTGTTCATGAGTGGTATTTACCCCCTTGTATTATTGAATCTTGAAGTGGTGATTTGTTCCGGTAAAAATGTGAAAGGGACACTTTGGTTCTTTATCCCACACCGAAGTCAGTGTTTTCAATTAAAATATCAACACAGTCATTCTCTATGTATTTCGGATAAAGTTTTTCGCGAAATATGGCGATAACTTCCTTATCCGGTCTGACAGAAGTACTGTTTTCACACATGATGTTCAGACAGATACGTTCAAAATACTTAAGCCCCAGCAGGATATCCTGTTCCATGGAGACCAAAGTCTGACCATTTATGCCGAACAGGAAATTTGCCTCGTCAAACCGGCGGCTGATGATTTCGGGATTCCGGTCAGGAATCCCTTTTTTCAGCACATTTTCACGAAATTCCCAGTCAAAAGTTTCCAGTCCCAGCTTCATTTTTACATGAAAATCGGAAAATTCCTGTCTCAATGCAGGAATTTTTTCTTGATATAAATAGTGGGATTCAAAATGGATGGTGGATATATTTCTTTCCCGGCATATGGTTTTAATCAGATTGAGAGTCTGAGAATCCAGCTCGAAAACGGAACCGCTGTTGATGACTTCCAGATTACCGAATTCTCCTGTGACCTGACTGAGCACTTCGCGGTTGAGAAGGTAATTGGAATTTTCATCCACACATTTATCCAGATGATAGTCGCAGAAGGGACATTTTCCGTACACGCATCCCCTGCCGCGGAGCAGAACAATTTCTCTTTTTTGTTTTTCCAGAATTTTACTGTATCTTTCCATGTTAAAAAAGCGTCCCAAAGGACGCGGCAGGGCATACTATCCCTGCATCCTCCTTAGTTTTGATTTTGAAAAGGCTCACGGCCTTTTCAGGGCAGGATGGTTACGAACTGCCTCGGGAAAGCAGCCCTTTCAATTTGTTCAGGCTCGCTTTCCAATATGCTGTATTCTATCACAGGCTATTTTGCTTGTCAATGATATTTATGGAGGCTGATCCTCATCGGAGGGTACATACTGTGCAATATCCTGTATCTGGCAGTTAAAGATACGCAAAAGTCATTCAGGGTAGTTGTGTTCATTGGCTTATTTTTTCTAAACTCCCATGCACTAAACCGCTCCACCATTTATGAAAGTCGGGAGTTTAGAAGATGCACACAAACCCGCAAGAAAAGCGGGTTTGGCGCACAGCAGTCTCGCAAAACCGCAAAGAAAAGCGGTTTTGGCTTCGCGGCGCCGGAATGGCAGAGGAACTTTTATAGTAAGCTTGTCTAAAATGGCGCTGGATATATGGTATTTGGTAATCAAAGTATAAGTGGTTTCTCCGGATTTCCTCAGCGTTTCCCAAAAAGGCGTATAGATAATCAATGCTTTATCCTCATAGTAATATTTGAAATCTGCAGAACTTCTTAAATACGTACTTTGTTAATTGCTTTATCAAACCTTTTGAGTGCCTTAAACTCTTTTAATACGCGGAAAGAGGTTGTCAGCTTTTAAAACTATATTATTTTGTAATCTTCTACTTGACTATAGTCATAAACATGACTATAATAATGCAAGGAATGTTCAAAAATATATGGATTTATTCAGACATGCTCTTGAGTCCTGAGCATGATATTTTACTGAGTATCTGGCATCAGAAAATACAGGAAATTTCAGGAAAGGGTGGTCGGATGAAAATAAAAGAAAAAAAGGAAAAGAAAATCCGGCGTATACTGGTGAGAGTTTTTCTGGGGATGGCAGTGCTGATTTTCACAGGAGCCATTATCGTTTTGGCCACACAGATATCCGGGAAGAATAGTCTCTACAGTCATGCGGACAGTGGAGAAATGATTGCAACGCTGAGTGCTCTGGCGACAGAGCTTGGAGGTACGCAGGAGCAAGTGGAAGTGGTGGAGGAGGACGAGGATTGGCAGCCCGGCGATATTCGCTACAATGGAGTCCATTATCGTTATAACGAAGATATTTTGACCTTTCTTTTTTTGGGTATCGATAAAATGAGCGAAGTTGCACCTGTGGAAGATGCCATTGACGGAGGGCAGTCGGATGCTGTCTTTCTGCTGGTGCTTAATCCACACAGCGGGGAAATTTCTGTCATTGGAATTCCCAGAGATACGATGACGGATGTGGAGATATATGACGAAAAGGGCGTATACTGGGGCACTGAGAAAGCGCAGCTGTCAATTCAGCATGGGTACGGAGACGGAGCGCAGCTCAGCTGTGAGCGGAGTGTGAAGGCAGTGTCACGATTGTTCTATGGCTTGCCCATACATGGTTACTGTGCTATCAATATGGGGGCAATTCCTTTCATCAATGATGCTGTGGGAGGAATCGAGCTGAGTGCAGTGGAGACAATGAACTATCCTGAGTTTAAGGTCAAAGAGGGAGAGACAGTTCATCTGGAGGGGATGGAGGCATATTATTACCTGCGCAGCCGTGATACAGACAGCTTTAACAGCGCGGGCAGACGTCTGGAAAGGCAGAAGCAATATCTGACGGCATATGCTTCTGCTGCTATCCGTGCAGTGAAAGAGGATCTTACATTTCCGCTGACGCTGTACAATACATTGAGTAAGTACATGGTAACAGATATCGGGGTAGATGAGATCAGCTATCTGGCCGGTCAGGCTGCAGGATATCATTTTTCGGAAGAAAGTCTCCGTTCCCTGCAGGGAGCGACAGTGCAGGGGGAAATTTATGAGGAATTTTATCCGGATGAACAGGCATTGTATGAATTGATTCTGCAAGTATTTTATGAGGAAGTAGAGTGACGGGAAAGAGGATATGAAAAAAAGTAAAAAACAGCTAATTGTAAAAATTGTTCTGGGCATAGCAGGATTGGTGGCGGTATTTTTCCTTGGCAGGGGAATCAGCCATCTGCTGTATGGAGGTTCCGGGGAACCGGAGGATTTACAGGCCAGTGCCGACGAGAATCTGCCGCCGCCGAAAGCGGCTTTGACAGAAGAGGAGCTGGAAGAATTGTTCCGTTCTGCGAAAGAGAGTGCTACGGCATCTGTTGTGGAAGAGGATACAACGGCGACGGACGGGGAATCCGATACAGACGAAGAGACAGACAATGATACACAGACAGGAACCGAAGAGGAGCTTCCGGAAGAGGGCGCTATTGACTTCGAGTATCTGAAGACATTGAATGAAGATATTTATGCCTGGATTACGGTTCCAGGTACTATTATTGACTATCCTGTTTTACAGCATCCCACAGATGACAGCTATTATCTGCATCATAACCTGGACGGTTCTTATGGATATCCGGGCTGTATTTATACGGAAAGTCTGAATACCAAAGACTTTTTGGATCCGAATACGGTAATTTATGGTCATAATATGAAAGCAGGAACCATGTTTGCGGAGTTACATAAGTTTGAGGATGGAGACTTTTTCGCTGCCAATGATGAAGTTTTGATTTACCTGCCGGATAAGACTTTACATTATCAGATTTTTGCTGCTTATATCTATGATGACAGACATCTGCTGTACAGCTTTGACTTTTCAGATAAGGAAGTCTATGCTTCCTACCTGAAATCCATCTATGATATTAGAGACATGAGTGCAAATATCAACAGAGAGATTACTGTAACGGAAGAAGACAAAATCGTTACTCTGGTTACATGTATGCCGGGAGAGGCCAATGCGGAGAAAAGACTTCTGGTGCAGGCAGTATTGCAGGAAGAGTAAAATTTCATATATAAAAATGGTATTAATACCGGGATTCCGGTATCAATATATAGAAACCAAACAAAATTTTCCAAAGGAGGACAATGTCCAATGAAAAAATTATATGCATTATTGATGGCCGGCGTCATGACTGTGGCAATGGCTGTACCTGTACTGGCAGCACCCAGCCGCGAGGCATCGGCACCTGCTGTCAGCGAGAGCTATACTTCAGATGCTAAGGGAGCGACAGATCTTGGCTCTACTATTGGCCTGGGAGCAGCTAATACCAGTGCAAAGACAATTGAGAACAAGGCAGTGGCAGAGGAAGTTGTAAATGTAACCTCCAATGCACAGGTTCTGAGAGATCTGGGTGTGTCTACAAACGCAAAATTAAAAGCAATGGTTGACGTAAGCTATACCGGAACCATCCCTGCAGGTGGTGTACAGATTCCTTTTGATGTAAGCGGTATCGCGAAGAAGGGTGATCTGGTTTATATTCTTCACAGAAAAGATTCTGTAGATGGCAAGCCTTGGGAAGTTGTGGGTCAGGCTGTTCTGGGTGACAATCTGTATGTAACCGGAACCTTTACTTCTTTCTCACCTGTGGCATTCATGGTAGTGGATTCTGCACAGGCTCCTGCTGCGACAGGCGTTAAGGCACCCAAGACCGGTGAGTTTTAATCAAAAGTCTTATTTAATGATCATGCATGATCTGAAATAGTATTCCATGGTTTGGTTTCTATTTGAGAGGGTGCCATGGCATTCTCCTGAAAACAGGTGCTGCAAATGTTGCAGAAGCAGCATCTGTTTTTTCATTATTTTCTGATCAGTGGACAGTTGATTTGTACAGATATTTTCAGAGATTCAGGTGCTTTTATTACAAAAAGGGAAATCTGGCCGTCGGGAACGGTTTATGGACAGTTAGATGAGGCGGGGGCAAATATGAATTACAGGGAAGAGTACGAGCTGGAAATCGATTTGAGAGATTTGTTTTTTTATATATTATATCAGTGGCGGACAATTTTGCTGGCTGCATTGATTCTCTGTGTGGCAGGAGGAGCATATGCACTCGGACATAATGTTGTAAGTCAGCCCAGAGAAGCTTTGACGGTAAATGAGCAGCAGATGCTTGAAAATGAACAATCAGATGAAAGTATCACGGATGAAGAGAAGATTCCGGAAAAAGTGCAGGAACTAAGCGTTGTGAAATATGCGGTTCTGGGATTTTTTTTGGGTGCTTTTGGCATAGTATTTCTATATGGAATAACCTACATACTCAATGATAAAATTCGCGGGGATAGAGAACTCAGGGAAAGATATGGATACTATCTTCTGGGGACAGTGCCTAAAGTGCAGAAGAAAAGGTTTCTGTCAGGAATTGACAGCTTTTTTCAGAAACTGGAGGATGGGACTGGACAGGCTGCAGAAGAGGAAGCATATGGGATTATTTCTGCAAATATCAGAAATCTGGCTTCGGAAAATAGTGCTATTCTGGTAACAGGAACTGTGGAGAGCGGTAAGCTGAAGACCCTTATAGATCGGATTATGACACAGATAGAGGGAGTCGTTTTTGTGGAAGGAGCGGATATGAATGTTACAGCCAGTACACTGGAAAGACTGGCCTCCTGTGACGCTGTGATTCTGGTGGAGGAACGGGATGTATCCCGCAGGGCAAGAATTCACAGAGAACAGGAAAGCATTGCTGCATTGAAGAAAACAGTAGTGGGATATGTGATGTTGTAGAATATTTTTCAAAATAATTTGAGAATAGTTACGGATTTTAATTATATATCGGATGGCCGATTAGCAGCAGGACAGTTGCAATAAGATGTACAGATATTCTTATTGTGACTGTCTTTTTTTATGCACAGGCACGTTATGTGGAAGGTTGTCGCTGATGCGGCATGTGGGCCGCGCGGCCAGTAGTGGATAGGGAAAAGTAAAAGTTCGCCTTAGTGACATGTAAGGCGAACTTTTTGTAATAACTTTTATTATATTATACTTTTTTTCACCATATTGCAAGTAAAATCTGCTTTTTTGCTTTTTTTGGCAATTTTGTTCATTTGACGACGGTTGTTTTTTAATGTATATGGCAGGTTTTAAAACTTTCACGATGAATCCTTATATATCCGGCAGCCTCTGTGTATGGAAAATATAGAAATGAGAGGAATTGATTTGGGATTACTGTGATTGTTTTTGCTCTCTGAAATCCAAAGCTTCTGGATAAGAAATTCCAATTCCGCACTACCATGGAGTTCTACGTCCACACATCCATGCGCCAGAAAGCAAACTGCATTAACTCCATTGAGTAAAAGTCATAACAAAAAGTTCGCCTTACATGTCACTAAGGCGAACCAAATAGATACATAAAAGCCGGAAAAAAGTGAATTTTTATGCAGCTACACCAGAGCCGGCCAAAGCCGGCTGCCCAGGGAAAGAAAGCACAAATACCGGACAGAACGAAAAACAGCCGGGAATGCTTCCAGCCGGCGCACCACAGGAAAGGAAAACGAAGGTGATCGACTATCAGCCCTTCTGGAAAACATTAAAGAAATCCGGAGAATCCACATACACCCTGATAACCAGGCACAGAATCTCCAGTGCCACAGTGGACAGGCTCAGGAAGAACAAGCCCATGAACACAACCACGCTGAACGACCTGTGCAGAGTGCTGGAATGCACCCTGGAAGATGTGGCGCGCTATGTGCCGGACGAAAGCGGAGGAAAGAAAGAAGTCTGAAAAAGGAGGAGTGTGCCGGATGAATATAAAAAAGAGAAAAGAAAACCAGATCTGGCATATCATAGTGAAGATAATGCTGGGAATGGTGGTGCTTGTCTTCCTGGGAGCGGTAGCCTTCCTTGCTTTACAGATATCGGGGAAGAACAGGCTTTACAGCAATGCGGACAACACAGAGATGCTTGCCGCCCTAAGCGGAATGGCCACAGAAATGGGAGGAGAGCAGGAAGAAGGAGGGGACTGGCAGTACGGAGACATCCGCCACAAGGGAATCCACTACCGCTACAACGAAGACATCCTGACCTTTCTGTTCCTTGGAATTGACAGGATGAGCGAAGTAAAGGAAGTGGAAAGCACATCGGACGGGGGACAGTCGGATGCCATTTTCCTGCTGGTACTCAATCCTCATAATAAGGAAATGACGGTGATAGGCATTCCCCGGGACACCATGACGGAAGTGGAGATGTATGATGTAAACGGAGCATACTGGGGGACGGAGAAGGCCCAGCTAGCCATCCAGCACGGTTATGGAGACGGAGCGCAGCTCAGCTGCGAACGGAGCGTGAAAGCAGTGTCGAAGCTGTTTTACAACCTGCCAATTAACGGGTACTGTGCCATAAATATGGGAGCGATTCCTCTGATCAACGACGTGGTGGGAGGAATAGAACTGCAGGCGGTGGAGACCATGGATTTCAAAGACTTTCAGATAAAAGAAGGGGAGCGGATTCTGCTGAAGGGAATGGATGCCTACTACTACTTACATAACAGAGACACCACCAGCTTTAACAGTGCGGGAAGACGACTGGAGAGACAGAAGCAGTACCTGACGGCATATGCCGGGGCAGCCATGGAGAAGCTCAAAGAGGACATTACCTTTCCAGTGAGCCTGTACAATACCCTGAGTAAATACATGGTAACGGACATAACCGTGGACGAGATCAGCTATCTGGCCATGCAGGCGGCGGGATACGGATTCCCAGGGGAAAACTTCCGCTCCCTGAAAGGAGCCACAGTGCAGGGAGAAGTATACGAGGAATTCTATCCGGATGAAGAGGTACTGTATGAGCTGATTCTGGAAGTATTCTATGAAGAAGTGGAACAGAATGCGGGATGAACGGAATGAACAGAGTGTGGAATGAGCAGAATGCGGGATGAACGAAATACCGAACAAACAGAATGCGGAATAAGCAGAACAGGAAATAAAAGAGATACGGAAGGAAAGGAATACACAGGAAATGAAGAAGGAAAAAAAGAATAAAAAGCAGCTGATTCTGAGACTGCTTCTAAGTGCGGCAGGCCTGGCGGCGGTATTTTTCCTGGGAAAGGGAATGAGCCGTCTACTGTACGGCGGTTCTGGGGAAACGAGAGAAGCGCAGGAGGAGACAGAGGGAACGCTGCCGCTGCCGAAGGCGGCGCTGACGGAGGAAGAACTGGAAGCGCTGTTCCGCACAGCCAAAGTAAACGCCACGTCTCTGGCAGCGGGAGAGACCCAGGGCAGCGGCGCGGCAGGAGACGGAGGGGAAGATTCAGACACAGCCCCGGAGGAGAAGGGAGAAGGAAATGGAGCCGGGGAAGAGGAAGGAGACAGTCCGGAGGGAGGGGAGATCGACTTTGCCTACCTGAAGACATTAAACGAAGATATATATGCCTGGATAACGGTTCCAGGCACAGTTATTGATTATCCTATTTTACAGCATCCAACGGACGACACCTATTACCTGCACCACAACCTGGACGGCTCATACGGATATCCGGGCTGCATTTACACGGAAAGCCTGAACGCAAAGGATTTCACAGACCCGAACACGGTCATATACGGCCACAACATGAAGGCGGGAACCATGTTCGCCGGCCTGCATGCATTTGAGGACAGGGACTTTTTTGATGCCAACAGGGAGGTGGCTGTGTATCTGCCGGAGAAGACGCTGCACTATCAGATATTTGCAGCGTATGTGTATGATGACAGGCACCTGCTGTACAGCTTTGACTTCAAGGACAAGGAGGTCTATGCCTCCTATCTGAAGTCCATATACGACAGGAGGGATATGAGTACGAACTTGGACAAAGAGCTCACGGTAACAGAGGAAGACAAAATCATCACGCTGGTGACCTGCATGCCGGGGAGCGCAGACGCGGACAAGCGGCTTCTGGTGCAGGCGGTGCTGACAGAAGGATAGAGGCGGTATTAATACCGGGAAACCGGTATCAATATATAGAAACCAAACCAAAACAGGTAAAGGAGGACAGTGTCCAATGAAAAAATTATATGCATTACTCATGGCAGGTGTCATGACAGTGGCAATGGCTATGCCTGTGCTGGCCAGCGGCAGTATAACAACACCGTCAAAGCCTGCAAACAAGGTGGAAATCAGCGAGAGCTATTCCTCCGACGCGAAGGGAGCGTCAGATCTCGGCTCCACAATCGGTCTGGGAGCAGCCAATACCAATGCCAAAGCCATTGAGAACAAGGCAGTGGCAGAGGAAGTGGTAAATGTAACATCCAATGCGAAGGTCCTGAGCGATCTGGGCGTATCCGCAAACGCAAAGTTAAAGGCAATGATTGACGTGAGCTATACGGGAGAAATCCCCGCAGGCGGCGTGCAGATTCCCTTTGACGTAAGCGGCATCGCAAAGAAGGGCGACCTGGTATACATTCTGCACAGAAAAGACTCCGTGGAAGGCAAGCCCTGGGAAGTAGTGGGCCAGGCCGTACTGGGAGACAATCTGTATGTGACAGGAACCTTCACTTCTTTCTCCCCCGTGGCATTCATGGTGGTAGATTCCGCCCAGGCTGCAGCAGCAGGCGTAAAGGCTCCTAAGACAGGAGAGTTTTAAAAATTGAAATCTCATGAAATGATCATGCATGATCTGAAATAAGGATCCGGCGTTTGGTTTCTATTTGAGGGGGGATGCCAGTCATCCCCTTTCAGAAAAAGGACTGTCAGTGGGGGAGTGCACAAAGGGTGGAAACTTTGTGCACTGCCGCAGAGACAGGAGGGAAGATGCAGGGATGGAAAACATGAATGACGGGACCTGCAGAGGGAGAATGGACACAGGCAGGAAGACACAGGGATGAAAAGACACAGGGAAACCGCGCAGACGAAATGGTACAGAGGGAGCTGAGTTTATGTACAGAAAGAGGGCAGGGGGATGGCTGAAACACCTTGATTTCATCGTGCTTGACGGGCTGTGCCTGGAGGCGGCTTTCATGCTGGCCTATGCGGTGCGGATGGGACCGTCCAGTCCTTACGGGGACGCGGAGTACAGAGGGATAGGGATAGTGCTTCTGCTGGCGGTTACCGCAGCGGCCCTTTTGACCGGAACCTTCAGCGGGGTGCTGAAGCGGGGATTTTACCGGGAATTTACGGTGACGCTGCGCCATGCCTGCCTGGTGGAGGTGATTGCGGTAGTGTACCTGTTTACCGCCCAGAAAAATGTGAGCGGCGCCCGCTTTGTGATTTACCTGACAGGGATTCTGTATATAGGAACAGGCTATTTTGCCAGGCTTCTGTGGAAGAAGCTGCTGCTGAAAAGGAAGGCGGCGGAGGGAGAGAGACGCTCCCTGCTGGTGGCGACGGAATCGTGGATGGTGGAGGAGGTGCTGTCAGACCTGCGCTCCCAGGGGACAGAACAGTTCAACATCACAGGGATTGCGCTGCTGGACAGAGAGAGGAAAAAAGAGAAAAGCCTGGACAGCTTTTCTGCGGAGGCAGAAGCCGGAAATGCGGAAGCTGTGCGGCAGGGGGAAGGAAAGACTGCCGACGGAGCGGAAGAGAAAGAGAACGTTTCAGAGATCCCGGTGGTGGCGGGAGCGGAGGATATCATAGATGCCGTGTGCCGCAGTTGGGTGGATGAAGCCCTGATCGTGCTGCCCCGAAGCTGCCCTTACCCGGAGAAGCTGGTGGAGCAGCTGGCGGGGATGGGAGTGGTGGTCCATGTGAGCGTGTTCCGTGCGGGAGGCGAGACGGGAATGCGGCAGTTCGTGAACCATCTGGGAGAGTATACGGTGCTGACCAGCAGCATCAGCTATGCCACGCCTCTGCAGCAGCTGATAAAGAGAGGGATGGATATCACAGGAGGAATCCTGGGGTGTCTGCTGACCTGCCTGCTGTTTCTGGTGCTGGCGCCGGCCATTTTGATAGCTTCTCCGGGGCCTGTCTTCTTCACCCAGGAGAGGGTTGGAAGGAATGGGAAGCGGTTTAAAATCTATAAATTCCGGAGCATGTATCTGGATGCGGAAGAGCGTAAGAAAGAGCTGATGGAGAAAAACCGGCACGGGGACGGCCTGATGTTCAAGCTGGAGGGGGACCCGAGAATTATCGGCTGTAAGGTGCTTGCGGACGGCCGGGTGAAGAAGGGGCTGGGGAATTTCATGAGGGACTACAGTCTGGACGAGTTCCCGCAGTTTTTCAATGTGTTAAAGGGCGACATGAGCCTGGTGGGGACCAGGCCGCCCACGGTGGATGAGTGGGAGAGGTATGAGCCTCATCACAGGGCCAGGCTGGCGGTGCGTCCGGGGATTACAGGGCTGTGGCAGGTCAGCGGGCGGAGCAGGATCACGGACTTCGAGGAGGTAGTGAGGCTGGATACGAGGTATATCACGGAGTGGAGTATGGGGCTGGATCTGCGGATTTTGGTGAAGACTTTGGGTGTGGTTTTTGGGCGGGATGGGGCGATGTGAGTAGTGGAGGATACAGGTTATGGCTCGAATCAAGTTTATGAATACAGAAATAGATAATCTTACAATGCAAGAGGTATTAGATTCGATAGATTTGCTGATCAGGAAAAATAAAAATGCTTATGTAGTTACACCAAATGTAGATCATATTGTTCAATTAGAACGTGGGGGAGAACTTTGCGATGTATATAAAAATGCAGATTTAATATTAGCAGATGGAAAACCATTGTTATGGATTGCAAAATGGTATGGAACTCCTTTGAAACAGAAAATTTCAGGTTCTGATTTATTTCCGCTATTATGTGGATTGGCAGCAAAGAAAGGATATAAGATGTTTTTTCTTGGAGCGGCAGAAGGAGTTGCTCAAAAAGCAGCGGAAAATCTGATCGATCGTTATCCGGGATTACAAGTTGCTGGGACCTATTCTCCTCCGTACAATTTTGAAAAAAATTTAGTAGAAATGGAAAAGATCAAACATCAAATAATAAAGACAAAGCCACACATTTTGATTGTAGGATTAGGATGTCCAAAACAAGAATTATTTATTTATCATAATAAAGAAAGTTTAAAAGTTCCTATATCTTTTGGATTAGGCGCAAGTTTGGATTTTGAGGCTGGACATGTAAAAAGAGCTCCGAGATGGATGTCAAATTATGGTTTGGAGTGGGTATTTAGAATTATTCAAGAACCCAAAAGAATGCTTAAACGATATACTGTTGATGGGATTGAAATAGTTCCTTTGATTTTCAAATACAGAAGGCAGAAAACATAATAATTATAAATAATGTTGTGGTGCTTCTCATTCTGCTTATAGAACTTTGTATCCCAAATCAGATTATTTTTATCTTTGAAAAGAATTGAAAGGTATATATTTCATTGCTTATGATTGAGAATATAAAGGCTAAAATTATTCCAAAGAAAATAATTTGTTTTATTATTATGATAAATCCTGTAGTAGAAATAATTTATAGTATTTTGTATAGATTAAATTTTAATTTGCCAATTAATCAGTTTTTCAGAATTGTTGGATTCCTGATTTTTTTGGCTTTTATTAAAAAAAAGAAAACCAGAAAAATTCTTGTTCTTGTAGGTGGTATATATGGATTGATCTGGATTTTACAGATAGTGGCAGGTCTGTCGATAGTATCTTTTAGAGAATGTGTTTTTATAGTAAAAATAATTTACACAACTTCTCTGATTTTTGTATTTCAAGATTTTATTGAATGCAATACAGTTGAAACAGAATCGTTGATAAAAGCAACGATGGTATCAATAGTTATTATTATAGTGAGCGTGTGTGTCAGCCCGTTAGGATTAGGATATGAAGCCTGGAAGGATAATGACTATAGAACAGGATATGTAGGGCTATTTTTATTTAGTAATTATTTGACAGTAGTGCTTCTTATTGCTGCTGGTCTTATGTTCTCTTCAAAAGTGATTGAGTATAAAAAGAAAGCTGTTTTTACTTGTTTTATATTTATGGCATTAATTTTGCTGGGGAACAAGGCAGGCTTGGTTGGTGCTTTGATTTATACAGTAGGGTTAGGGTTGTGGCAAGTATGTATGATTTTAAAGGGTAAAAAAAAGAAACTGCTTGTTATGATAATGCTGATAACTGTACTGGTCATTTTTGCAGGAATAATATTTATGCGAAAATATGTGGAGAATCAAATTCAATTATATAAAGCATATAAATATACAAATATATGGTCATTTTTATTATCAAATAGAGATTTACAGATTTCATATATTAAGAAATATGTTACGGAAATGCACTACAATAAGTATTTAAGTCTATTTGTCGGATATGGATATACAAATATTAATACGGCTATGAAGTCAAAGTGGACTTGGATGAATTTTATAGAAATGGACTTTTATGCATTACGATACTATTTGGGGTGTATTCCAGTATTGATTTGGACTTATATAGATACAAAATTGGTTTATACATCAATCAAAAGAGTTTACAAAATGAGAGATATACATAGTTTCAGCTTGTGCATAGGTATTTTAATTGCGATTTTCCATTCATTATTTACAGGACATGTGATATTTGAATCTCTTACAATTATGTACTTTGCAATTTTGGGGGCAATTATTTTGTGTAGTAATACTAAACAGGCGCATAGCAATTTGTTGGAAGATCGCACTTTGGAGAGGGGAGCTAATGAAAATAATAATGCAAATGCATTGTGAAAGATTTAGTAAGTACAAAAAATTGATGATTATCCAGGTGGTTTTTGGGAGTCTATTATATTTGGTGCTAATTGCTAACCAGCTTACAAATACACATGATGGACTATGGCATGGAAATTATTCTTTAGCAAAAAGGTGGGAACTGTCTATAGGAAGATGGTTTTGGCTATATATTGATAGGCTAAGATTAGGTATATCTGCAGAACCAACTACGTCCATATTAACTTTGATTATAATTAGTATAGGTAACCTGTATATTATCGATATTTTTGATATGATTGAGAATAAGTTGTCTTATTTAGTTTGTATGTTGATTTTATCCAGCACAACAGTCTGTAATTGGCTTTCTTATCGATACATGTCTCCCGTTTTTGCAAGCAGTTATATTTTAAGTATATTTGCGGCCTGGGTTTTGATAAAAAAGGTAACAGGAAAAAATAAAAAAGTTGAATTACTATGGTGTGGATTAGCTGCTTTTGCGATAGCTTTGTGTTTGGGAGCTTATCAGGCAAATCTTGCCTGTACGTGTGTCTTAATACTTTTATATATCTTTTTATCAATATTGAGAACACAAAATGTAGGCTGTAAGATTTTATATATTTTTTATCATCTATCCGTAAGTTTTGCTTCTGTGGGGTTGGGGTGTCTTTTATATAAAGGTATATGGGATATCCACATGAAGATAAAAAATGTGTCTGCATCCTCTTATAATGGGGCGAACAATTTGTCTATCAAGGATATGATTTTTAGTATTCCGAAAAACATATGGAAGACTTATTTAGTTACATATGAGTATTTTTTTGAGTTAAATATCAAACACAATATTTTTCAACAATATGGGATATATTGTATTGCACTTGTACTTTTTCTGGCGATAGTTTTGCTGTTTTTTACTAAAGTGAAGAAGATAAGAAAATCTCTGATTCTGCTGTGTATTATAATATTGCTTTTGCCAATGGCCTGCAATATAAGTTTGTTTTTGGCAACAAAATCAGAAATTCAGATTCAAATGACAGGAGGAATGATAATCCTATTTCCTTGTCTGTTATGTGTTTTTTTCCTTTGCTATCGTTTGCTTTGTACAGGGGGGGTAGCAGTGAAGATACATATGAGCTTGACCTTACTTATCTCAGTTGCCATGCTCTATGGAAATATTTATATGGTTACTATTGACATCGATGCGATGTATGAGGGAAAAAATGCCACAGAAACAATGCTCAGGAATGTGGTGATTCAATTGCAAAGCATGGATTCCTATAGCTTAGATAAAAAATACCTTTTCATAGGAGTACCAAGCGAAAATGCTACATTTAGAACAACTGCACTCTGGAATAAGGCAAATTCATATGCCAGATATGGGAAGTTTTGGATGAAAACGGATTGCATGAGGTATTCCTATAATGGCGTTTTAAGAAATATGGGTATCTTGCTTCCATATAATACAGATGCAGCTTATAACAAATTAATTAAATTGCAAGAGATCAAAGATATGCCAGTATATCCGTCAAAAGGTTATATACAGGAAGTTGAGGGATGTATTGTCATTAAGATATCAGACACCTATTAAGGATATGGTGATTCGAGAAAGCGAAATCAATAAAATTACCAGGACGGAAACAGATATGAGGATATTATTTTTAACAAATTTATTACCTTATCCTTTGGACAACGGAGGAAAGATAAAGAGCTATTCAACCTTACAGAGCCTTAAAAAGGGGGGACATGTAATTGATTTGGTTTGTTTTAATGAAAGTGAAATAATTGTGCCGGAATATGAAAAAGAAATATTAAAATATTGTAATAGCGTTAATCAAATATACTTAAAGTTGACAACTGCAGATAATAAAATTTATATGCTTATGATGGCTTTAAAAAGTATTTTTTCAAAATATTCATTTGGTCTTTTCAAATATAAGTCAGGGAAAATGAGGAATTTGATAAAGTTATTAATAAGCAGTAGTGAATATGATCTTGTATATTATGATCATTTACAATTATTTATATATAATTCTCTGATCGCATCAATGAGAATAAATTGCATCAAAATCATTGATGAACATAATTGCGAAGCGATTATTATGAAACGAAATGCAGATAATTCCAAAAATTTAATGAAAAAGCTTTTCTTTCTTTTAGAATATCAGAAATTATATAGATTTGAGAGAAAAAGTATTAAGTCAAGTGATAAATGTATAGTCTTATCAGTGGAAGACTATAAAGCTTTATATGATATGTGTGGTGAATTCAATCATGAAATCATACCAATTGGAATGATTGATAAAGGAATTAAAAGGAGTGAATATCAAGATGATTGCATTAGGATTTTATTTATAGGAACTTTAACCTGGGAACCTAATAATAATGGAATAGTCTGGTTTATGAAAAAAGTAGTTCCTCTTATTGAACAACAGAATATTAATGTTCAATTATATATTGTAGGAAAAAATCCAAGTGAGGAACTGAGAACTGTCGTTAAGAAGTATAATAATATTTTTATCACAGGATATGTGGAGTCTGTAGAAGAGTATTATGATAAGTGTCATTGTATGATTGTCCCGCTATTTATAGGAAGTGGCCAGAGAGTCAAGATTATAGAAGCATTTTCAAAAGGAATGCCTGTAATTTCAACAACAATTGGAGCAGAAGGATTGAATTTTGAGGATAAATGTTCTGGATTAATTGCTAATACTCCAGAAGAATTCGTAAGTAGTATTATGGAAATGAGAAACAAAAAAATGCAGGAAAAACTATCTATTAATGCAAGAAAAGTATATGAAAAGTTTTATTCTATGGAAGCTGTTCAACATAAAATCTTGAAATGTATAACAGAACTGTAGATACATTGAGATATCAATAATATAAGATGATATAACCTGAAGAGAAATAATTTGAATGTGAGTTTCCCAACTGACAGAAAGGAATAGACAAAATGAATATTCAAATTACTCGTCCTAAAAAAATCAGACAATATGAGACAGCAAAATTTTGTATTGATAAGTTAAAGATCGGAGATTTATCTGAGTATGAAGTTGGGAAAATATTGTATGCAGATATCTGGAATATGTATGATCTTTCTGCAGTACAAAAATTAAGCAGAATCATGGCACTTATGTTATGTAATCCTGTTCATTTTTTTGATTATCCTGATAGTCGAGAGGGAAAGGATATAGCTATTGAAATACAATATCAAAATCATATAGAACGTACAGACAATGCAACTATCTATAATAATCTTTATAATTACTTAAAACCTACAAGGCATGTATTGTTAAAAAAAATATATAGATTTCAGATACAAGGATGTATACGCCGCTTTAAGTGTATTTTTAAATATTTTACAGCTATCAAAAATTTTGGATTATTAGGACGCTTATATTTAGCAGCACAGCTTGTGATGGTAAAAGGATTAATCGAATATCTGGAAAGAATGGAATTTTTTGAAGGGTATCGCTATCTTTTGATTTTTCAGGAGTATGATACGATATCAAGCACTGTAATACAAAATGCACATTTACATGGGGTAAAAGTTATATCTCCGCAGCATGGGATGCCAATGAACCGACATGAGGACAAAGATCAACTATTTTTTGATGGTTTTCAGTGTGATTATAAACTGGTTTGGAATGAATTTGAGAAACAGCAATATATATCTGCAGGAGTGAGTGCTGATAGAATTTTTATTGTCGGGAATACAAAAACATTATGTATGGAAGACTACTGCTCGGAGAGCCATCCAGATTATATTACCATGGAGAAAACGGAAGATTTTGGCGTCTTGTTAAATTGCCCACAAAATGATAATGCATTTGAGGATAATTGCAGGCTATTGGAAGCTGCCCAGTTCTTAGCGGTGGAAAAAGGCTTACATTTTTATATAAAACTTCATCCAATGGATTCCATAAGTAAATATAAAGAAATTTTGAAGTGTAATTGTGCATATGTACTGGAACCAAATATAACAATGAAGGAATATCAAAAGTGTGTCAGGTTTTCTATTGCACATATAACTGCTGCTATTTTTGATCTGATTTATGATGGATGTTTTGTATTTCAGTATATTATGGGAGAAAACTATCCAGTAGATATTTCTTCAATATATAAATTTACATCTCCGAAAGAATTGCTTGTAAAATACAACAAATGGACTTGTGACTTTTTACATTATAAGGAAGTATATCAAGAGACAGTAAATAAATATTATGTCATAAATGCAAAAGAACGGCATGATGCTTTTTTCAAGTATCTTTTGTCAGAAGAAGGTATAGAGCGGCAGTAATTAATATATGGAGAAGAATGATATATGGCATATGGTTTGATTAAAATAGGCACAATAAATATTCGAAAAAAGGATAATTGTTATGACTTAATTACGGATGTTAATGATAATGGAGTTACTAAAGAATTATTTTTTACAGTAGACATTAAATATGCAGAATATCTGGCAACAGAACGCTCAGATGCATTTGTCACTGTGTTGCTGTATTATGCAATGTTTAATGGATATGATATTCAATGGGAGATTCCATGCACAGAACAGCTGATTTATCAGCTGACTGCATATTATATTCCCATTTGTGCAAAAGAAATTTCATTCATGCATCCGATTTCTTTGATGGGGAAAACAACATCTGAGGCATTGCAGTGTGAAGGCGGTGTAGGAACAGGTTTTTCCGGGGGGGTAGATTCCTGCTATACGATAAAAAAGCATTTAGAAACTTATTATATAGAAAACAGATTAACGCATTTATTATTTACAGATTGTTTTACTGTGGACTTTTCAGAAAAGTATCAAAAGGATTTTCTGGACAAATATCTGCATAATCTACCAGGACAGGCAGAAGAGCTGGGGTTGGAGTTTATTTTTGTACGGTGCAATATAGATATTCTGTTTTCCATAGGGAGATATCAGGATCCGGTATGTGGTGAGATTATAGATGGAGGTTTATTTACATTAAAATATTGTTCTATGGCGATGGCACTGCAGAAATTATTTCAGATATACTATTTCAGTGGAGGAGTTTCACCCACAGATTTTACTTTTTTGTCTTATGATTGTGCATACTATGATATGTTTACATTACCGCTGCTTTCAACAAAAGGCCTGCAGTTTTATTCAGCGGGAATGGAAGTGAACAGGATGGAAAAAGTAGAAGCAATATCTGACTGGAAGTTTGCACAGAAACATTTGCAGGTATGTATATGGGACAACGATGGAAATTGTGGACATTGTGGGAAATGCATTCGTACTATGAGTGAATTATATGTATTGGATAAATTGGAGTATTTTAAAGAGCGTTTTCCTGTGGAAGACTATAAACGGCATTTAAATAAACGCTTTGGAAAAGTTTTAATGGAGGCTCATAAAGGACACATATTCGAGAAAGATATTCTATTTCAAATGGAAGAAAGTGGAAAGAAAATTCCTTTTTTGGCTTATGTATTATGTCCGTTTTATTTGCTGATAGAATGGACCCGTTTAAAACTGAAAAAAGTCAGATGGGCGCGAAAACTATATCGAAAGTTTCATTTAGATAAAATGCTTTATGGACGTTCCACAGAAGAGTATTCCCAAAGTGTTGATAAAGAAGTATTGAGGAAATGAATGAAGTGGGAGAGTTTAAAAATTGGTAAATGTTGCTTGGAAACAATTCATACAAAGATATAAAAATCTTCCAGTTACAGCAAAAGCATCTTTCTGGTTTTTGTTTTGCAACATTGCGCAGAAAGCTGTTTCAATGCTTACAATACCTATTATAACAAGAATGCTTACCACGGATGAATATGGCACCTATAGTGTATTTATTTCATATAGCAACATTCTTATTGTATTAGGTACATTAACTCTGTATGGAAATGGTTACTTTGTAGGAATGAAGAGATATAATGAAGAAAAAAGCAGATATACATCTTCTATGGCAGGACTGATGTTTACAATTACCATGCTTTTGTATGTGATTTTCCTTTTATATCAAAAACAAATTACATTTATTCTTCATCAAAGCTTTTTTGTAATTACACTTATGTTTGCCTGGGTTTTCTGTAACGGAGCAATGAATTTATGGTTTGTCGAAAATAGGTATGAATTCAAATATCGCCTTATTGTCATATGTACTTTGTTTACGGCATTTGCCACACCAATTTTAAAAATTGTATTTATTTTGTTATTTAAAGCAACTGGCTTGGATAAAGCATTGGGAGCCATGATAGGTTATGTATTGCCTATTGTAATAACCGGAATAATTGCATGGTATATGATGTTTGTCAATGGAAGAGCAATATATGTAAAAGAGTACTGGAAATTTGCATTGTCCTTCAATATTCCTCTGATACCGTACTATCTTTCCCAGACAGTGTTAAATCAGGCAGACAGATTTATGATTGAAAGATTAGATTCTGCATCAGCAGCAGGAATATATAGTGTGGCCTACTCTTTGGCTATGATGGTTTCTGTCATTAACGGTGCTGTTAACAGTACATTGATTCCCTGGCAATTTCAGGAAATGAAAAAAGGGGAAAACAGAAAGGTTGCGAATGTTGTCAACCTGATTATGGTGATAGTGGCGGCGGTTCATTTCCTTTTGATATTTGTTGCGCCTGAAGCAATGAAAATATTTGCCGCCAAAGAATATTATGCTGCGATTTACGTAGTGCCAACGGTAACCATTGGGATTTTGGTAATGTGGCTTACTCAGATATTTATAAATATCGAATTTTTTTATGAGAAAAACAAATGGATTGCTGTATCCTCTGTCTTATCAGCAATTATAAATATTATATTGAATGCCGTGGCAATTCCACGTTTCGGATATTTGGCAGCAGGCTATACGACACTTATATGTTATCTAATAAATATGGTATTCCATGGCATGGTTGCAGTTATTCTGATACGACAGAATGGAAATAACAAAGCATTTGATCTTGGGAAGATTATTTTTTTGGTAGTGTGTAGCATTATATTTATGTTTTTCACGATGTTGTTATATGAGCAAACAACAGTTAGGTGGGGAATTGTAATTATAGTAGTAATGGTAACCATGTTAAAGCGAAAAGAAGTTTTCGGAGTAATCAGACAGATGTGGAAAGTTGTTAAAGAAAAATAAAGTTATCAGAAAGTACTGTGAAGGAGTTTATTGATGGGAATAAAGCGAAAAGTAAAGAAGATTATAAAACGGTCCATAAAAGTAATTGACTCTGGCATTTTTCATAATTCCATATCCAAACGATATACACGCTATAAGATGATACATGGGGAAAGTATCTATAACTTTAAGGCAAAATATCACGGTGTTATGGATAATGGGAAATTAGTCAAAGTGTTGGCAGAAAAAGAGTACTCGGTAAATGATATATTCCTGGCACAATATTATGGCGGAGATTATTCCAATTACAAACATATGGATGCGGCGGTGCGAATGCTTGCTGTAGAGGCGCTTTATGGTAAAAATGATACGGGTTTTGAGATGTATCAGAGAATGCAGGCACCTTCCGGTTTTGATTGGAGTGACAGGTATAAGGAATTAATATTATCTTATGAAAAGAATGGATATCAGGAAAACAGTCGGATTGAATTATCAAAAGATTTGGATATCAGAGATGGTTCACATCGATTGACATTGGCACTGTATCATAAGCAAGAATTTGTTAACGGAAAAGTATTGAATATAGTAAGAAATAGAATTTTTGACTATGATTTCTTCTGGAAAAACAGATTTACTGCAGAGGAATGCAGATTAATTAAGAATAAGTGTGATGAAATATTAGAATCTGTTAACTATGATTTTTTGGGAGTAATCTGGCCTCCGGCAGTGCAATTTTCGGAAGAAATTATTAATGAATTAAAAGTATATTTGCCGGAACAAATTCGCGTTTATGAGGTAAATGACTATATCCTGGAAAAGGGAGATTTTCAACACATTTTTAAGGGAATTTATCATACTGATATTCTGGATAATGACGGGATGGAACTTAAGCTCTCACAGATTCAAAGCTGTATGTCTGAGGAATGTAATGAATGGCCAATAAGAATATTTAAATTACATATTGATAATCCTCAAATAGGGATAAATGCAAAAAATTATACGACACAATCAAAGATGGTGATGAGAATAAAAAAAGCATTTCGGGAAAGATATGCAGTGCAGATTCCCAATTATCAATACGATGTAATTATGCATATTGCTGACAACTATTTGCAGAGCAAATTTTGTCGAATTTTGTTTGAAATAAACAGAGATATATCGGAATTTTTCAATTTGATAGGGAATTATGAGTATGTTGTTTTAAGAGCAAAAAAATCAAGACAGCACCCCGTGTTCCCACGAAAATTCTATTTTCGTGGGAACACGGATATTTTAACAAAATATCCGTGTCCCGTATGCGAAATCGCACACAATTTTTCTTTGACTCATTTTAATAATGAATGGATCAGAGTAGAGAGAAAGGAAGAAAATGCGCAAAAGAAAGTTATTATATGGCTGCGTGATTTTATGGTATTTCAATTTGAATTTATGGACTCAATTTATGGATTAGATGATAAGTTTGCACAGGAATGTCTAAATAATGTTATCTGCGATAGTGGTTATAAATATCTGTCAGATTCGGATGAAATTATTATTCGCATTTTAGAATATTATCATAAGCCCAGCAAAAAGTGGTATAAAAAATATATAAGAGAGCACATTGAACTATTAGATGAAAATCGTTTATACGAACATTTAAATACTGATCTTGTTTCAAAAAAGAGTATAAAAAAATTCATTGAGAATATGAGAAGACTTGCGGAATGAAATGACGATGGATGATTTGTTATGTAATAGAGAATTTGCCATTGCAAGTTTAGTAAAAATATATGAAAGGGAAATAAGTGCATGAAGGCCATAGGTGTAATCCCAGCCCGTTATAATTCAACCAGACTTCCAGGGAAACCATTGAAGGATATTTTAGGCCATCCGATGGTCTGGTGGGTATTTCAAAGAGTTTGTGCAGTGAAAAAACTGGATGAGGTTTATGTAGCGACAGACGATGAGCAGATTCGAAAGGTATGCCAGGAGAATGATATTCCAGTAATTATGACGATGAGCAGTCATAGGACAGCGGCACACCGTCTGCAGGAAGTATCGGAAAAAATCAAGGCGGATTTTTATCTTCAGCTTAACGGAGATGAGCCATTAATCAATACAACAGCCATAGCCGCAGCGATACCACAGGAGATCCCGCAGGATTGTGAATTTGGTACGAATATCATTACGGAAATGTCAGATCCGGCACAGGTTATGGATGCATCCAACATAAAGGTAGTATTTGATGAAAAGGGAGACGCTTTATACATGTCACGGATGCCCATTCCATATCCATTTAAAGCGATAAATTTTAAATATTATAAGCATGTAGGCATTATAGGCTATAACAAAAAAATGCTGGATTTTTATAAGTATTCTCAGCCCGGACGCTTTGAACAAATTGAAGGAATTGATACATTGCGTTTCCTTGATTATGGCAAAGAGCTAAAACTGATTAAGGTTTCAGATTGTCATAGTCTTTCGGTAGATACAGAAAAAGATTTAGACATGATCATCTGTATGATGAAGGAGAAAAAAGATGGCCAGTTATGATTTGAAGCTTTTGGATTGTACTTTAAGAGATGGGGGCTATGTTAATAATTGGAAATGGGGGTTTCAGTGTGCCAGAGAGATCATAAGAGCGCTTGTGAAAGCGCACATAGATATAATTGAAGTGGGATTTCTGCGGAATGTAGAAGGATATGATCCGGACATTACTGTATGTAATACAATTGATCAATTAAACAGGCTTCTTCCAAAGGATTGCGGTCAGACTATGTTCTCCGCAATGGCAATGAATAGTAATTTTTCCGTAGAAAAACTGACTCCATACAGCGGAAGCGGAATAGAATTGATTCGAATTACCGCGCATGAATATGATATAGAAGAAAGTATGGCCTTTGCAAGGCAGGTAATGGAAAAGGGATATAAGCTGAGTATTAATCCAATTAATATCATGGGGTATTCTGATGAAAAAATTCTTTGGATATTAAAGCAGGTGAATGAAATTCATCCCTGCCAGTTTTCTATTGTTGATACTTTTGGCAGCATGAAACGCCGGGACTTAGACAGAATTGTCAGTCTTGCGGATAATAATCTGGAGAAAGATATCCGACTGGCGTTGCATCTGCATGAAAATATGTCTCTGAGTTGTTGTCTGGCTCAAAATTTTATTGACCGTCATCTTGGACGCCCTGTCTCGGTAGATGCCAGTCTGATGGGGATGGGAAGAATACCTGGCAATCTTCCCATAGAATTGATAGCAGATTATCTGAATGATTATATGGACAAGTCCTATGATATAGATTATTTGATGGACGGGATACAGGACTACATAGCACCGTTGAAGGGCGAGGCAGAATGGGGATATACACCGGCATATTTTCTATCTGCAAGATTTAATCTACATAGAAATTATGCGGAATATTATCTGGAAAAAGGAGATTTGACGAACAGAGATATTAATCATATCTTAGCCAGATTTGAGCGGGATAGGGCAGCGGTATTTGATAAAAGTTATGCAGATATGCTGTATGAGGAATATAAAAACAACAGAATTCAGGATTATTCTGACAGAGAGAAACTGGAAAAAATACTTCAAAATAGAGATATCCTGATCATTGCACCAGGTTCTTCTATTGTAAACTATTCGGACAAAATAAAAGGCTATATAGGAAAAAAGAACCCGATTGTAATATCAGTAAATTTTATACCAGAAGAATATTCTGTTGATTATGCATTTTTCAGTAACAGGAGACGATACAATAAGCTGGAGAATATCCAGTGCAGAACGATTGTGACTTCTAATTTGAAAGAGGAATTAGCAGACTATCGGATTGACTATAATAGTCTTGCTGGAGCCTTTGAACAGGGATGTAACAGTCTGATTATGCTGTTAAAATTATTAAAACAAATTCAGGTAAAAGGTGTAATGGTTGCTGGTGCAGACGGTTATACAATGAGTGGAAAAAATTATTATAACAGTAATATCCGCAATTATACAAAGCATGGAAATAAATTTAATATGGCAGTGGCGGAAGCAATTCATCGTATGGATATTGGGATTGAATTTCTGACTCCTTCTGCTTATGACATGGAATAGAAGAGTATTAATATCAATGTGAAAATAGTATTTGGAGGAAGCAGAGACGAGGTGAAAACAATAAAATATCTGGTAATTGATGTTGATGGAACGTTGACGGATAGCGGAATTTATTATGATGAAACAGGCAACGAGCTGAAGAAATTTTGTACAAAAGATGCGGCGGGATTTTTTGCAGCACAAAAAGCTGGAATTAAAATAATAATTCTTACTGGACGTGAATGCAAGGCCACAAAGCGACGAATGGAAGAAATGAAAGTGGATTACCTGTATCAGGATATTAAGGATAAAACTTCTTTTTTACAAGAGTTTATGAAAAAAAATAATCTTGCAAAAGAAGAAATGGGATATATTGGTGATGATTTGAATGATCTGTCATCCATGAAATTAGTCGGGTTTGTAGGCTGTCCTGCGGATAGCTGTCAGGAAGTACTGGAAATTGCACATTATATCAGTCCGCTGAAAGGCGGACATGGGGCAGTAAGGGATGTTATTGAACATCTGCTCAGGGAGGCAGACAAATGGAATAGAGTTATAGCCGAAGTATATGGGGGAATCTAAGTATTTTAACATAAGAGTGACAGTATCCGGAGGGGCAATTTTAATAATAGTTGTCTGGAGAATACTTTACATTCGGAGATACAAGAAATGGGGGCAGAAGATTACGCTGGTTGGATAGAGATATATTATGAGTCAAGTTTGGTGGCAAATTCTCTTTAGTTTAAAGAAATATGATTGTCAACATTATATATACTTTATGCATGAATAATGTTATACTTTATATATTCCCGTCTTTGACAGTTGGTAAAATAAAAAATCGCTGTAATCCGTATGGTTACTGGGCTGCAACGATTTTTGCCGTTGTCACGAACTATAGTAATTTATTCTTTTCCTTTACTTTTTTTCTGAATTGTCTTCATTTTACTTTTGGTTATGAATTGAAAATCTGTTCGGAAACCACAGACATCATGCAGATCATCTGTGATTGTCTCTCGTTTGTATAGCGGAATAAATCCCTGTTCTTGTATTTCAGCGAAATTCATTGCTTTTAACGTATCTAATAATTCTTCGCACGTATATTTATAATTCAGTTTTTTTTCAAGAAAACGATAGATGGTTAATGCAAGAAAACAGATTAGGAAATGTGCTTTGATCCGGTTTTCATCCTGCAGATAGACTGGCCTTGCAGAAAAGTCCGTTTTCATGATCCTGAAACATTCTTCTATCTGCCATCTGCCTTCACTTACTTTTAGGATATCACCGACCTCATCATCCAATAGATCTGTACATACTGCGTAAAGTCCGTCATACTGTGCTTCCTCAGAAATTTTATCTTCATCCAGATAATGCTGGATATCAGCCGCTTCCCCTTCTTTTGTAACAGCCATTTTCCCAATGAAACGAGCCGGATCATTCGGATTTTTTCGGCTCTTTTTGGTATTTCCTGAATCCAGCATCTTTTGTGCCTGCCCTACCTGTTTGTCACGGATGGATTTTTGATAAAGGGCATATTTCGGGGAATAGGTGACAATCAAACGCTGATGCAGCTTTTTTGTGGTATAAGGTTCATCTTTGTAATAAAGCCCTTTGTCGTCCGCCGGCAGCTTTGTGATATCAACAGGAGCGTTATCAGATACCCTTTTAAATCCCTGTGGACTTAATGCCCACTCTTTTTCTTCCTTTTTCAGCTTTTTAAGGGACTGGGTTACAATATAAGCGCGTTCTCCCATATGATTGTATTCACGAATCGATTCCGAACCAAGCCCTGCATCACTGCAATAAATGAATTTCTGGCATCCGAAATCTCCAAGGACTTTCTTTTCTAATGGTTTCAGGGATGTCTGTTCATTCGCATTTCCGGGAAAAAGCGAGAACGCAAGAGGAATTCCGTCTCCGTCCATAAATAGCCCCATTTGAATGATAGGATTCGGCCTGTGTTCTTTGCTTTTTCCATATTTTTTACTGCCATCTTCCTGCTCGATTTCAAAATAATAATTCGAACAGTCATAATAAAGGATCTTATCATTTCTTTCTCCGAGAAAATGACTGTTTTTATAAATTTCTGATTGAATAAGGTCGCATTCGGCACCAAGAACATCCAATGCACGGTATACGTCATGAAGTTCATAGGAAGGTTTTTCTAAAAATTCAGAAGCCGCCTTGTAGGAGGAGCGTTTGCTGCAAGGCTCCAGAACCCTTGTAAAAATCAGGTCAGAAAGGATTGCATTAATATCATATCTGAATCTATATTTCTGTTTCAGTTTTCGGCAGATTTTATTCATTTGTATCTGATAATAGACGGATTGCAGGAAAAGATAGCCGCCGCGGAAAAAGGTCTGTTTGTCATAATCCAGTTGCCGGTCAGCATGAAAAGTAATCTGAATTGATTTATTTTTTTGTTTTTCTTTGTACTTTAAAGTTTCAAGCCTGGCTTCCTCCTTTGCCCAAGCCATAACTTCTCGGAATCTTCAGCCCTTATTTCATGGTGCTTTCAGAACCTATTT
>CAJUQT010000006.1:65602-115301 GCA_910588225.1 uncultured Acetatifactor sp. | reverse complement strand
AAATTTATAAAAAACCTGCCAAAAAGTCTTGACTTTTGTTAGCAGGTTTTTATGCACACGGGCACCCAAAGGAAATATGTCAGGAGAGCGGCAGTTTTTTCCCGAATGAAGGTCCCTCCGGCCAGATGGCCATTCAGCCGTCTTCGCCCATGAATTGGAAAATTTCCCGCATTCTCATGACAGCCTTCCCTTGAAATCCTCATAGCCGAATTCCTTCACAATGACACATTCCCCGTCCTTCCTGCGCAGGGCAATGGCAGGCAGGGGCATTCCGTTGAAAGTATTGTTCTTCACCATGGAATAGATGGCCATATCTTCAAATACAAGCCTGTCTCCCTCCTGCAAAGGCGCTTCAAAGGAATAGTCCCCGATGATATCCCCCGCCAGGCAGGTGGGTCCCCCCAGCCGGTAAGTATATGCCTTCTCCCCCGGTTCTCCGCTTCCCCGCAGCGGCGGCCTGTAGGGCATTTCCAGCACATCCGGCATATGGCAGGCGGCGGAGGTATCCAGAATGGCAATGGCCATCCCGTTGTGCACAGTCTCCAATACCGTGGTTATCAGAAAGCCTGCATTCAGTGCCACAGCCTCCCCCGGCTCCAGGTACACCGTCAGGCCGTATTTCTCCTGCATTCTTCTGATACACCGCTCCAGCCGGTGGATATCATAGTCCTCCCGGGTAATGTGATGTCCCCCGCCGAAATTAATCCATTTCATCCCGGGCAGATATGCGCCGAACTTCTCCTCCACCGCCTCCAGAGTCTTCTCCAGCGCATCGGAATTCTGTTCACAGAGGGTATGAAAATGCAGTCCGTCCAGGCAGGCCAATAACTCCGCAGAGTCTGCATTCTCAGAATAACCATCCTCCCTGTCATGCAATATAGCCTGAAAATTTTCCCTCGTCACCCCCAGCCTTGACCCGGGGGCACAGGGATCGTAAATGGCATGTCCTTCCTGGGTGGAGCATTCCGGATTGATGCGCAGTCCTATACTTTTTCCGGCAGCTTTGGCCCGACAGCCGAACCTTTTCACCTGTTTCCAGGAATTGAATACAATGTGATCGCAGTACCGCAGGATTTCTTCAAAATCCTTTTCCTGATAAGCGGGAGAAAAGATATGATTTTCCAGCTTCCTTCCCTCTGCCACTGCAGGCTTCACCATCTCCTCCGCGCACAGTCTGGTTTCGTACACTCCGCTGGCCGTGGCGCCACACAGCGTCCGTCCTATCAGCGGGTACAGAGCATACAGGGAAAAGGCTTTCTGCGCCAGCAGAATTTTTGCCCCGGTCCTCTCCATTACACCGCCCAGAATTTCCAGATTTTTTTCTATCAAAGCCTCGTCCACCACGTAACATGGCGTGGGCAATTCGCTCCATTTCACGTTTCCGCCTCCTGTATTCCCGCCCTCTTTATCCTCTTCCCGGAACGCCGCCTTCCGGTGCAGCACGATAGGTCAGCGGAGTATTTCCCGTCTTCTGCTTAAACAGATAAGAAAAATAGTGTTCATCACAGAATCCCAGATATTCCGATATCTCCCGTACCATCAGACGCGTGTTTTTCAATAACCTTTTTCCATACTCCATTTTCAGCTCCAGGCAATACTCATGGGGCGTTTTCCCCGTATCTCTCTTAAAAATCCGCACAATCTGGGACTCGCTTAAGAACACCAGCTCGCTCAGCTCTTTCAGGGTGACATTCTGTTGGATATGATTATCCAGATATTCTTTCAGAATGACTGTCTCTCTGCAGGAAAAAGCTTCCCTTTCATAATACTTGCCATACAGATACTGCAGCAGCTCATGAAACACCAATGTCGCTTTATTATGCTTCTCACTGCCGGAGTACAGAGCATTTTTCCCAATGGCATGAATCCTCTCGAAATATTCCCTGCCTCCCGCATCCGGAAACACAACCATATTGCCGGGATTATACTCCCGCAGCAGACTGTCCGGCAATGTTCCCGCCACATTTACCCACATTTTTTCCCAGGGGTTCTCCCTGTCGGAATAATAAAGGTGGTCATGGCCGGCGGGAAGGATGTAGACATCATTTTCTTCCGCATGATAAGACCTGCCTTCCAGCAGAATCGTTCCCTCACCTCTGACAATATACTCCGCCACCAAAAGCTTTGACTTATCCCGCCTGATGCTATAGCTTTCATCACAGTAGGAGATTCCGGCCAGCGAGACTGCAAAACGGGAGTTGCCGCTTTGTACCGGAAAGTTTACAAATTCTTCCCTCATGCGCATTTTCCTAACTTTTATGCAAGAATACTTATTTACTTTCTGTCATCATAGCATATATAATTTTTATGTCAATGTAAACTTTTAAATCGGTCCCGATAATACATGAAATCCAAACCCATGGACCGACAACACATCGTCTCATCAGAACAGGAGGACAGCTTACACTATGAGCATACCACGCCCGGAACATCCCCAGCCTCAATGGGAGAGAACAAACTGGAAGAATTTAAACGGAACCTGGGAATTTGAATTTGACTTCGGCAACAGTGCCATCGACAGGAATTTATGGGAAAAAGAAAGCTTTGACAATTCCATTGTCGTTCCCTTCTGCCCGGAAAGCAGGCTTTCAGGAATTGCATACACGGATTTTATCAGCGGTGCGGCCTACCGCCGGCACTTTTGTCTGAACAAAGAGGAAATTGCAGGAAGGGTCCTGCTGCATTTCGGCGCCGTTGACTACAAGGCTGAGGTCTATGTCAATGGTCAATCTGTGGGAAGTCACAGGGGAGGATACACTTCCTTCTCCTTCGATATCACAGAGTATGTCTCTGCCGGAGACAATGTACTCTTCGTATCAGTTGCGGACGACGTGAGAAGCGGTCTGCAGCCCAGAGGAAAGCAGGCTGCTAAATTCGCCTCCAACGGATGTGATTATACCCGAACCACCGGTATCTGGCAGACCGTATGGCTGGAATTCCTGCCCGCCGACTATATTGAAAATGCTAAGTACTTCCCCGATCCGTACAATTCCTGTGTCCTGATTACCGGAACGGCAGTGGGCCAGGGAACTCTCACTGTCTCTGCCTGCTGGGAGGGCCGGACCGTGGGTTCCCGGGCAATTTCGGTAAAGAACGGCTTTTTCAGCGTGCAGCTGGATTTAAGCGAAGTACATATGTGGGAGGCCGGAAAGGGCGGTTTATATGACCTGCTTTTTGATTTCAACGGCGATCATGTGAAAAGTTACTTCGGTATGCGCACCGTGCGTTTTGAGGGGAAAAAGTTTATGCTGAACGACAAATCTCTGTTCCAGCGCTTTGTTCTGGATCAGGGTTTTTATCCGGAAGGCATTTATACGGCCCCCGGCGAGGAAGATCTGATAAAAGATATCGAGCTTTCTTTCGCCGCCGGTTTCAACGGCGCAAGGCTTCATGAGAAAGTTTTCGAGCCCCGTTTCCTGTATCACTGTGACCGGCTGGGATATCTGGTATGGGGAGAATATCCCAACTGGGGACTGGACCACAGCCATCCCCTGGCATCGGAAATCTACATGAACGAATGGCAGGAAGCTGTCAGCCGTGATTTCAATCATCCTGCAATCATTGGCTGGTGCCCTTTTAATGAGACCTGGGGGTATTGGGAAGGGAAGGAGCAGAATGCGCTTATCAGCAGTATTTACAGACTTACCAGACAGCTTGACCCCACAAGACCCTGCATCGATACCAGCGGAAACTTCCATGTGGTCATAGATGTCTATGACATTCACGACTACGACCAGGATCCGGAAGCATTCCGGGAACGCTGGAATGCTTTTTGCGAGACCGCCCGGGCAAACGGTGGAAGTATCCCTTCGGATTCTCCTGTATTGGTTCCGGAGCGTAGTCCTTTCTTCGCACAGCCATATCAGGGCCAGCCTATTTTCATCAGCGAGTGGGGCGGAATTCAGTGGGTGGTGAATGACAGAGATGGCTGGGGATACGGGAACGCACCCGCCACAGCGGAAGAATTTTTTGCCAGATATAAAGGCCTGGCAGAATCCATGCTGAACAATGAAGACATCTTCGGATTCTGCTATACCCAGCTTTACGATATCGAACAGGAAATCAATGGATTTTACACCTATGACCGGCAGCTCAAATTTGATATCAATATTATAAAAGAAATCAATGGGCAGACCGCAAAGATAGAAGAATAACTATACCGCAGAAGCTGGCCGCCCGGACGGGCGGTCAGCCAATCAGCCTGCTACATACCCTGTAAGTTCCCCCGGCCGGATAGGTCCGGCTGTCTCTCCGCATAATACTGCGCCTGAGCATTCCACAGCTCGCTGTATTTCCCGCCTTCCTGCGCCAGAAGTACCTCATGGCTTCCCCTCAGCACAATACTGCCCTCATGGAATACCACAATCTCATCGCAGAACCGGCAGGAGGCCAGTCTGTGGCTGATGTAAATAGCTGTCCTGTCTCCCACAATTTCACTGAATTTCGTGTAGATCTCGTACTCCGCCATTGGGTCCAGAGCCGCCGTGGGTTCATCCAGGATGATAAAGGGCGCGTCGTGGTACAGGGACCTGGCGATAGCGATCTTCTGGGCCTCGCCGCCGGATATCTTCACCCCTTTTTCGTCCAGTTCCTTATAAAGGATGGTATCCAGCCCCTCCGGTCTTGCGGCCAGCCATTCCGAAAGTCCGGCTCTGCGGATACACTGCGCAGCACGTTCCCGGTCATAGTCCTGCCTCCGAATGTCTCTTCTATCCTTTCTCCGGCCTCCGGCGTCTCTTTCCATGTCTTTCCCTTTTCCACGAGGAAAATCATGGCTCATTTCCAAAAGCTCCGCCTCTCTCCCATGACCTCCGCCCGCTCTTCTTCCGTTTCCTCCCGAGCCTGCGGCGAAGCTTTCCCCCTCGGCACTTCCGGCGGCCACATTTTCCAGAAGGCTCACTGCAAGCAGCTGGAAATCCTGAAAGACCACGGAGAACACATTAAGATATTCCCGGTAATTGTACTTGCGGATATCGATTCCGTTCAACAGAATCTCCCCTTCCGTGGGGTCATACAGACGGCACAGCAGCTTGATGAAGGTAGTCTTGCCGGAACCGTTCTGCCCCACCACCGCCAGCCGCTCTCCCACCCTGAATTTCAGAGAGACATTCTTAAGAGCCCAGCTTTCCGTATTCGGATACCGGAAGCTCACATTTCTGAATTCCACCTCGTACTTTCTGTCGGAGCGCTTCTCCACTGTCAGAGAGCCCTGATACATTTCATTTGGAATATCCAGGAATTGGAATACCATCTTCAAAGTATCGCTGTTGACCCGGGCTTCTCCGATGACCCTCAGCGCACCGGCAAACCCGGTGGAGAAAGCTGTAATCCCGCCGATATACTGGGTCACGGAGCCTACTCCGAAGGCGCCGCCCCAGGCCTTCAGGCACACAAACAGGTATACCACCCCCAGGAACAGTCTGGATGTGGCTGCAGACAATGCAAACAGGCATCCCATCCATCCTCTGGCATCCCGGGCCATACTGCTGCACATTCCGTTTTTGGAGTCAGCCACTTTTCTGACTCTTTCAACTCCGTACACATCCTGTCTGTAAATCCGCATATCCGCCGCACGCTTTTCCTGTCGGAACAAATCCATGCAGAAAAAGTAGACTCTGTTCCCAAATTTCTGTGGTTCATCATGCTTCATCACCCGCATCTGCGCTTTGGTAGACAGCCAGGGAGACAGTATGGTAACTCCCACCATCACAAGCAAAAGCAAAAGGAGAAAAACAGGATTATTCAGCATAGTCAGCCACCCGGCCCGCGACCGCACCGGCAGGCGGAACAGAGAAACGGTAAGTGCCGCCGCTCCCATGATTCGGAACAATTCCTTCACCAGACTTTCAAAATGCTCATAGATTTTACCCAGCCCCCAGCTGGTCCACATCTCCCGCTGATGGATCCGGCTCAGCAACTCATGGGTTGCCGCATCGTCCGCCGCACAGAAATCCATGGTCAGCAGCTTCCGGGCAATCCGCACCTCCCCCTGATAATATGTGGCAGAGTGAAAAGCCTGCTTCCAGCGAAAGACCAGCGCTTTCAGCAGATACGCCGCCGCGTCTGCCGCCAGCAGTACAATCACCCATTTCCTCAATATTTCAGGCCGTCTTAAATCCGCCAGTTCATCCAGAAGTCTTGCGGAAAAATAAAGGGTCAGATAGGGTACCAGCGCCTCAATCGCCGCATGAAGGGCAGCCGACACGAACACCATTGGACATTCTCTGCACCAGAGCAAAACCGCCCTTTTATTTAAGGAAAATACTTCCTTCCACGAAAGCTCTTTCTTTTTTTGTTGATCCTTTTGATTCCCTTTTTCCTTCTTTTTATTCTTCATTATTATGTTCCCTCTCTCGCATCTATTATGACCCGTTTTGCGACGCTCCTTCTGCTTTCCATACCTGCGCCCTCATGCGATATTTTGTAACAGTTTAGCCCATACTACACATTTCCTTCCGGACTGTCCACATAATATTTACTCTGAATCCTAAACAGCTCCGCATAGGATTCCCCCAGTGCCATCAACTCCTCATGGGTTCCCTCCTCCGCCACCTTTCCATCCTTCAGCAGAATAATCCGGTCGCAGAATCGGGTGGAGGCCAGCCTGTGGGAGATGAAGACAGAGGATTTCCCCCGGCTCAGTTCATGGTATTTCCTATAAATATCACTCTCCGCGATGGCATCCAGCGCCGCGGTGGGCTCATCCAGAATCATGATCGGGCTGTCCTTGTACAGAAGCCTTGCCATCATCAGACGCTGCTCTTCCCCGCCGGAGAGCTCCACTGCATCGTCATATACCTCTTTTACCAGATGGGTGTGATACCCTTCCGGAAGGGCTTCTATCTTCCCGGCAAGTCCCACCTTTTCCATGCAGTCCCGTATCCTGTCCGAATCTGTCTCCTGGTCAAAGCAGGCCACATTCTCTCCGATTTCCCCTGCCAGCAGAGAGAATTCCTGGAACACAGCCGAAAACAGCTGGTAATACTCTCTGCGGTTATACTCCTTAATGTTCACGCCGTTCAGCAGCACCTCCCCTTCGTCCGGGTCATACAGGCCGCAGAGCAGCCGGACCAGCGTGGTCTTCCCGGCTCCGTTGGCCCCCACCACCGCCAGCTTCTCCCCCGGGTGAAGGGTCAGATTCAGATGCGAGAAAATCCTCTGTTCCGAGCCCGGATAACGGAAAGTCACATCTCTCAGTTCGATGGTATAGTCCGTTCCCTGCTCTGTCCGAAGCGCCTTTCCTTCCTCGAATAAAAAGGGCTCTTCATAATCCAGCATTTCCCTGATACAGGACAAATCCATACATTGCCTGCGCAATTTGGAGACACTGGCCATAATCCCGGTAATCCAGGCTGTAAACCCGCTGGCAGCCGTGAAATAGAGCAGAAACTCCGAAGCGGTTAAGTTCCCCTGAACAGCCTGATAAAGCAGCCAGGCATAGGCGACCCCGTTTCTCAGAAAGGAAAGGATCACATCCGTAATATCAGCCAGCAGGCAAACCCTCTCCCTTCTCAGATAGAAGTCCTGCAGCATTCTCATATTCTTATCCAGAACCTCCCTAAGCCAGTCCCCGATTCCGAAGATTCGCACATCCTTTGCCAGCCGTCTGTCCCTTGCTTTGTCCCGGAAATAGAAGAATCTGTTCTTAATCTCGGATTCCTCCTGCCTGTGCCGGTATCCCCAGCCGTTAAAATGATTGCTCACCAGGTAGCCTGTAATTGCCGCCACAAGAGTCACGATGACAATCACAGGGTCCACATGGGTCAGCAGATAGAGATAAATCAAAAATCCCAGAAAATTCTGAATCAACACGGCAAAGGTATTCCAGGTATCCTCCGCCGCCGAGCTGTTTCCCAGGGAAGCGTCGGTAGCCTTCGTAAAAGAACGGATAAAGTCCTGGCTTTCCCGCACCGGATAGGAACAGCTTCCCGCCTTATGCCACATTTTTGCAATGATGGAAAGTCTTACCGGCAGTCTGCTGAACATCTGATTGCTCTCCAGATAATCAGAAAGTCCCTGGAGCCCCATAATCCCCAGGGCAAAAAAGCAGATACTGCCCAGCATGGTTCCCAGAGTCTCATGCCTCTCCAGCTTCCCCAGAATCGTAGGTGTCACATACAGCTCCATCAGCGAAATCGCCACTGCAAGCAACGCCTGGAGCAGAGTAAGTACCAGCACCACCGGATTGATTCCCAACGCCTCCCGCACCATAAAAAGGGAATTGCTCAGCAGTCCGTACTTTACGGTATTTTTTGTCTTCTCCTGTCTCATCTTCCTGACCTGTCTCCTTTTTCAACATTCTTCAAGTATCTTAACACAAAATCCCCCTGTGGTACATTTCGGGGACGAAATGCATCCACAGGGGGATAAAAATAACCTTGTACAATTTTCACTGTGGCAGAAGAACCTCCGTGGTAAACGCACCGTCCTCGCTGTTCCTGCTGATATAGCCCTGGTACCTGTCCACAATGGTATCGATACGCACCAGCCCATAGCCGTGGTCTGCACCTTTGGTGGAGAAGAAGCGCCCGTTTTCCTTCTTCTGCTTTTTCAGTGCGGTGCTGTTGGTAAAAGACATGTAAAGCTGGGTGTTTTTCATCTCCATATACACCCGAATCATCCGTTCCTCCTCCGGAAGCGCCATACAGGCCTCGATGGCATTGTCAAAGAGATTTCCGATGATGATACACAGATCGATCTCCGCCGTGGACAGGGCCACCGGCACATGGGCGTCCGCCTCCACCCGAATTTTTTTGGACCTGGCCAGAGAAATCTTGCTGTTTAAAATGATATCCGTCATCTTATTTCCCGTCTTCAACGCCGGGTCCACCGTGTTCAAGTCCTCGCTGAGGGCCTCCAGATACGCCGAAGCCGCCTGCACGTCCCCCATATCCAGATAGCTTTTCAACACCTGGATGTGGTTGCGGTAGTCATGCCTCCAGCCCCTGATCTGCCGGTACATATTCTCCACCTCGGCATAGTGGGTGGCAAGAAGATCGCTCTGATAGGCGGCAATCCGCCTGTCTATTCTTTTTTCCCGGAAGGACAATCTTGATATCGGCATTTTATTATCCCCTTTTCGTACAAACACAAAAATTCCCGCTCTTCCAGCCTGCGAAACTTGTCGGATCCAAAATGAGTAAAATACAATCATTCATGAATCTGCACAAATTACTATATTAAAAATAATGAATCATCGCACGATTCATCTCCTCGTAAAACTTCCGCGAAAGAGGCAGCTCGTCTCCATCCTTCAAAGTCACCTGCGTTCTGGTGATCTTCCTGACATAATGCAGATTCACAATATGGGAGCGGCTCGTGCGGAAAAAGCTCCTATCCAGCTCCTCCTCCAGCTCATTCAACGTTTTCTTCACCGTCCACGCTTCCTGTCCATGCACAGTCACATAGTTTCTCTGCACCTCCAGATAACGAATCTCCCGAAGCGGAATCCGCATGGCTGTTCCCGACACACACAGACACAATGCCTTCTCTCTGCTCTCAAACCGCCGAGCCGCCCTGTCAAGAACCGCCCGGAGTTTCTCCTCCGTCACCGGCTTGAGCAGATAGTGAAGGGCTTCCACGTCATATCCTTCCGCGATATACTCCATATATCCGGTGATGAATATAATCTGCACCTGACGATTGTCCTGTCGAACTCTCCTTGCCAGCTCCACGCCGCTCATCTGCCCCATCTCAATATCCAGCAGCAGAAGGTCAAAAGATTTATCCTCTTCATAACGAAAAAGAAAAGCTTCCGCGGAAGGGAAGCTCTCTATTTTCATGGCTGTTTCCGTGGATGCCGCCCACCTTTTCAGCAATGACTGCAGGTAAGCGACATCCGTCTGATTGTCGTCACAGATTGCCAGTCTGTACATGAATCAATCTCCTTGTTGTTCTCTGTTGTTCTCAATTATTCTGCTGTCCGTGTTCCCAGCGTAAGCTCCAGATCCAGGCTCTCATATTCGCCGTCCACTATGCGCTTTACAGTGACAGTCACTGTCTCTCCCGCTCTGTAATACTGCAGCACATCCTGCAGATCCGCATAGGAAGAAATCCTCTGTCCGTCAAACTTCACGATAATGTCTCTCTTCTTCATGCCGGCAGCTTCCGCCGCAGAATTTTCATCCACTTCCATTACGTGTACACCCTGAGGCATTCCTAAATATTGTGCCATCTCTGCGTTCACTTCCTGGAGTGAAATCCCCATATAGCCCATCTCCTCTTCGGCTACCTTATCCGCTCTGGTCTGACGCTCCATCAGATCCGCAATGATAGGGCTGGCCTTGCTGATGGGAATGGCATAGCCCATGCCTTCCACACCGGTTCCCCTGATCTTGCCGGAATTGATTCCGATGACTTCACCGGTAATGGTCAGCAGCGCGCCGCCTGAGTTACCGCCGTTGATGGCCGCATTGGTCTGTATAAAAGTACCTGTGGTGCCGTCCTCACTGGTCACTTCCCTGTCCAGAGCACTGATGATGCCGTTGGTCACCGACTGTCCGATCCCCAGCGCATTACCGATGGCGATTACGGGCATACCCAGCTTTAAGCTGTCGCTGTCTCCCAGCGTCGCCATGGTAATCGCGTTTCTGGTCTCCTGGGACAGGCTGTCCACAGCTACCGCTATCACACCCAGATCCATCTCCGCATCCAGTCCTTTGATGCTGGCCTGGGCGGTGGAGCCGTCAATGAAGGTAACCTCCAGGGAATCCGCACCTTCTACCACATGATTGTTGGTCACGATCAGCAGCTCATTGTCTCTTTCTTCCACAATGATACCCGATCCGGCCGAAGGCACAGACTCTGTATAAGTGTAGCCAAAGAAGGAACCGGTTCTGGTAGAATTATTGACAATAGATACCATGGCAGGCATGACTTCTTCCACCACGCCGGAGACATCATCAGTCACATATGTGACCTGACTTACATTGGAAAGTACATTGCCCGACGCAGGCTTCTGCTGGGTCTCAATCTCCGCAGGCACTTCATTCCTGCTTTCCTGAGGCAGCAGTCTGTCTGCTCCCAGCTGAACCGCATAGAACCCGGCCCCCGCAAACAGTCCGAACACAAGCCCCAGACTCAGGCTCAGCATAAACTTACCGAACACACCTCTTTTTTTCTTCTTTCCTTCTGCCGCATTTCCTGAAGTACCTGTAGTGCCACTTCCCGTATAAAGATTTCCGTCTGTTTGATAAGTGGTATACCTTCCCGTATTGGAATCAGAATAAATTTCATTTTCGTACATAATAGTCCTTCCTTTCTGCCTGACGCGAATTCCTGTGGCTTTCACTTCGCGCCCGCTGTGTTTTTATAAAATTTATTTTTGTTTCCTTAACTTTATAGTCCCAGTATACCTGACAATTGTGACGGAAATGTGTTTTCCTCATGAAGTGATTGTGAAAAAGTATAAAAAGTTTTTATTCCACCGTAACGGATTTCGCCAAATTTCTGGGCTTATCCACATCACAGCCTCTGCCCACCGCCACATAATAAGCAAAAAGCTGCAGAGGAATAATGGCCAGGGAATTCGTAAAGCAGGGATTGGTCTGCGGAATGTATACCACATAATCTGATACCTTCTCTACCGCCTTATTCTCCTCGTTGGTGACAGCCATCACGAAGGCGCCTCTGGCCTTGACTTCCACAATATTGCTGATCATCTTCTGATAAAGCTCCGGCTGGGTGGACACCGCCACCACCAGTGTGCCCTCCTCTATCAGAGAGATGGTTCCATGCTTCAGCTCACCCGCCGCATAAGCCTCCGAATGTATATAGGAAATTTCTTTCAGCTTCAGCGACCCTTCCAGGGAAATGGCATAGTCGATTCCCCGCCCGATAAAGAAGATGTCTCTGGCACCAAGATAGCGATTGGCAAACCGCTGTATCTTCTGCTTCTGTCCCAACAGAAGCTCAATCTGATCCGGCAGACATTTCAAATCATCCAGAAGCCCCGCAAATTCTCTGTCGGCCATCAGTCCCCTGATCTTAGCCAGCTTCATAGCCAGCAGATACAGTGCCGCCAGCTGGGCGCTGTAAGCTTTGGTAGTAGCAACGGCAATCTCCGGTCCCGCCCAGGTATACAGACAGGCATCTGCCTCTCTGGCGATGGAGCTTCCCACTACATTGACAATGCCAAGCACCTGAAATCCTTTCTCTTTGGATTCCCTCAGTGCCGCCAGGGTGTCGGCAGTCTCTCCGGACTGGCTGATGACAATCACCATGCACCCCTCCTCCAGAAGAGGATTCCGATAGCGGAACTCGCTGGCCAGATCCACTTCCACAGGAATTCTGGCCAGTCCCTCCAGCACGTATTTACCTGTGACACCCGCATGATAAGCGGATCCGCAGGCCACAATATGAATCTTCCTGATAGCACTGAGCGCATCATCTGTCATATTCAGCTCTTCAATGAAAATGTCCTTCTCCCCATTTCTGTCCCGGACTCTGGGAGAGATAGTATCCACAATCGTCCGGGGCTGCTCATACATTTCCTTCAGCATGAAGTGCTCATATCCCGCCTTCTCCGCAGCATCCGCATCCCAGTCTATGGTAGCGGATTCCTTTTCCACTTCCTCTTCGTCCATGGAATAAAAGCTTAAGCTGTCTCCCCTGAGAACCACAACCTCCTGATTATCCAGATAATAGACTGTCCTGGTATACTTCAAAATGGCGGGAACATCCGACGCAATAAAGCATCCGGCATCATTGCACCCCACAATCAGAGGGCTGTCTTTACGTGCGGCATAAATTTCACCCGGATGATCCGCGAACATAATCCCCAGCGCATAAGAACCCTCTACCCTCTGCAGTACCTTGATAATGGTCTCCAGGGGATTTCCTTTATAATAATAGTCCAGCATGTGGGCCAACACTTCTGTATCTGTCTCGGATACAAAATGACATCCCCTGTCTGTCATCTTCTTTTTCAGGGGAATATAATTCTCAATAATACCGTTATGTACCACCGCAATGGTACCGTCCTCATTGGTATGGGGATGTGCGTTTCTGTCGCTGGGCGCTCCGTGTGTGGCCCATCTGGTATGCCCTATCCCTGTGGTACCCGGCATGGTCTCCCCGCCCCTGGTGATATTCTCCAGCACTTTCAGCCGCCCGATAGCCTTCTGCGTGCTGATTTTGCTCCCATCATACACAGCCATGCCCGCCGAATCATACCCCCTGTACTCCAGCCTTGCCAGGCCGTCCAGAATGATGGGGGCCGCCTGTTCCTTCCCGATATATCCTACAATACCGCACATACCTATTCTCCTTTCAGTTTATATTCATGATCGCCAGAACTTACTGACTGTTCAAAATTTTCACTTTTCCCCGCCATGCTGCCAGTATTCCCTGCTGGCAGTCAATCTCAGAACCCAGCGCATCGGCAGCTTTTTATACTGCTTCCCCAGAAGATATCCTGCATATTTGAATCCACATTGCAGGCCGAAGCCGGGAAACCGGTGCAGCTTCTTTTTCCCTTTCAGATATCTCCACGTCCCCTTTACAAGCTTTTTTCCCTCGGATTCCGATGGCACTCCGGCAAAAATCTCCGGGTGATCCGCCTGAGATACACCCAGGTCAAAATTCCTCCGCAGCTGCTGCATATTGGTATAATTATGAGAATGAATCACCTGAGCCCCGGCTTCATAGGAAATGGCATATCCCGCTCCCACAGCCGTCGCCGCATAAATCATGTCTTCATTAAAAATAGTATGTCGGATAAAACCCCCCAATTCCTCATAAATATCCCTGCGATAAGCCGCACATACATTAGAACAGAAATAAGTCTTGATTCCCATTTCCTCCAAATCAGCCTTCGTCTTGATTCGAGAACCCTCCGGATAATTAAATTGTCGGGAAGCGCTTTCCAATATGGATGAATCCGGCCCGGGAAGTTGTCTGGCATAAGCCGCCGCCACATTTCCCGACAGGTGCCGGATCAGCTGTTCCAGCAGCCTTTCGTCAGCTGGCATGGCATCCTGTGTCATTACCACAAAAATTTCCGCGTCTGAGTATGTCACTGCCCGATGTCTCGTCCCCCCATGGTCAAATTCTTCTTTTCTCAGATGAACCACCTGTACATTGGTATATTTTCCCTGGAAATCTGTCCCCGCCGTTAACTGTTCAAAAAATTCTCTTCCTGTATTCATCAGAATAATCCGGTTCACTGACACCGTCTGATTTTCCAGACTGTCCAACAGGGTAAAAAATTCTTTTCCCGGTTTGTACAGGGGAATGATCACGTCGATTCCCGATAATTCTTCTGCCTCTTTTTGCAAAATCTGCTCCTTTACACCAAATCTGCTTTTTCAATCGCAAAAGGAGAGCCCGAAAGCCCTCCTTTGGAACTTTGTGTTTACTCTGTTAATCCTTCAGAAACGGCGTGGTATCCGCTTTAATCGTCTCATTGTATTCCATTACACTGTCGCTGACTGTATAACTATCGTCTCCGAACAGGAACTGATGCAGCCATACCACATTTGACTCAAGGTCTGTGGGAATGACACAGGCCCCCTTGGCTCCCATATTGGCATTGCCCCGCATATCAGGCTGCGGGAACCCGTCTTCCGCAACAATCCTGTAATTTGCAATATTTCCCAGTAACTCCAGAATATCATTGGAGTCAAGACTGGTATAAATATCCCCGATACAATCATTAAATACATTGGTCAGCGTCACCAGGTCTGTCTTCTTCGCCTGTTCCTCAATGGCCTGGATCACTTCTCTCTGACGGGCTGCTCGCTGGAAATCATCCCCCTTTGTATGGCGAATCCGGCAGTAAGCCGTAGCCTGCAGGCCGTTCAGCAGCTGAGGTCCGGTTTCCGTCACTGGAATATAATCACATTTCAGCACCTCACAGATGGAAATCTGATAATTGTTAATATGCTTCAGCTCTTCGCTGTCCACGTCGATATAGATACCGCCAAGTCCGTCGATTACCTTGCTTAACCCTTTGTAGCCCACAGTCACAAAATTGGTGATATCCATGTCCAGGTTCATATTCAGCATCTTAACTGCCTGCTCCGCTCCGCCGAAGGAGTAGGCCGCGTTGCATTTTCTGAATTCGTCGCCGATGTTCAGATACGTATCCCGGTAAATACTGACCAGCTTGATATCTCCCGTATCCATATTGATATTGGCAATCATGATACTGTCGCTTCGGCTGCCCTTGTAAAGCTGCTTATCAGAGGTTGCATCCACGCCAAAGAGCGCAATATTCATATATCCGTGCATCTTCCCTCCCTCTTCCTTGCTCTCGATTACCTGAGAGGGAATTGCCAGATTGTCCGGATCCAGATAGGTCACTTTGGGCCCCTCCCCTGATTTATTCATTACCAGATATAATACTGCTATCATAATCAGAATAATCAGAATCTCCACGGCAAAAAGGATCATCTTCCTTTTCTGCCTTGCTGCCCGCTGTCTCGCATTCATTTTTCCTTGTGATGCCATAAAACTTCTCCTTGTCAGTAAAATTGTTAATAAGCATTTTTATTAATGAATCCTGTCACAAAAGTCATCAGGATTATTTTCATATCAAACCATATAGTCCAGTTCTCAATGTAATAAATATCGTACTCAATCCGTTTTCGGATAGAGGTATTCCCTCTCAGACCGTTCACCTGGGCCCATCCGGTCAGACCCGGCCGCACCTGATGCTTAATCATATATCTGGGAATTTCTTCCTTGAACTTTACCACAAAAAGCGGGCGCTCCGGTCTGGGCCCTACCAGACTCATATCCCCTTTTAAGATATTGAACAGCTGAGGCAGTTCGTCCAGGCTGGTGCGCCGCAGAAATCTGCCCAGCGGTGTAACCCTGGGATCGTTCCGCACTGTCCACGCCTTCTTTTCCTCCGCAGGCGACTGCTGCTCCATGCTGCGAAATTTATACATATAAAAAGACTTATTGTGAAGTCCTACTCTCTCCTGCCTGAAAATTACAGGACCGGGACTGGTAAGTTTAATCAGTAAAGTCACAAGCAGCATAATGGGAGATGTCAGTGCAATCCCCACCAGCGCGCCGAAGATATCCATCATCCTTTTCAGCATGATATTTCCCGTATTGGTCAATGGTACGTACCGAATATTAATCACCGGCAGCCCCATCAAATCTTCCGTATAAGGTTTGCTGGGAATCAGGCTGTTGTAATCCGGAATAAATTTCGTATGCACTCCTGACTTCTCGCAGGTGGATACAATGTCCTCCAGATGGTCATAATCCTGGAGAGACAGGGAAATGGCAATCTCATCGAGACTGTTCTCCGGCAGAATCACTTCCAGATTCCCCAGCCTGCCCAGAACCTTGACCCCCTTGTAGGTGGTTCCCGCAGGAATGTGATCGTCCAGAATGCCGCAGGCCACATATCCCCACTGAGGATTGTCCATCAATCTGTCAATATAGGCTTCCGCTGACCTTGAATATCCTACCAGCAGAATGTGCTTCAGGTTATATCCCCTGCTGCGGATTTTGCGCAGTCCCTTCCGCAGGGTCAGTCTGAAACAGGAAGTGATAAAAACATTAAAAAAATAAAAAAACGCCATCACAGAGCGTGAAAAATTGAATTCCCGGATAATCATGTAAAGTACAATGATCAGAGCCATGATTCCGATGGTATTGGCCTTAACAATACCAAATACTTCAAATCGCCGCCTTACTGTCCGTTTCGGCGCATAAACACTACAGGAGTAATACAAAAACATATAGGCGGGAACGATAAAAATCAACAACATAAAATAATCACCGGCCGGAAGTACCCCAATTCCCGGCCCGTCATTTAAAACGTAAAATTTAAAGAAATAGGCCAGCATGAGCGATGCCGCCGTAATAGCAGCATCAGCAATCACCATTAACCGGTTGAATACTTTCTGATTATCTTTTATCATAAGCGTCACCTAGAGGTTACCTTACCACATTATTATAAAAATAACAACTTAGGAATTTATGAAGCCGTTTCTTAATATTTCTTAAGAAACCTTATCGTATTGACATACAACTGCCACTGAATCCACAGATAATTTTGCAGATTGCGTCCTTTAAAGGAGGTTTTTCGGGCACGCCCCTCTTTTGAAAATGATTTTTTAAACCCATTTCTCAGTCCTTTCAAATATAAGAAGCCCATCCTTTTTTTAGCAAAAAATAAGAATTTTATCAAAAATCCAATAAACAGGAACGGCATATTTACCATCCACTGGAAAAACGGCATATTTTTGGCAATGATGTAAACACTGTTAGCAGCGGCCAGGGAAGTCTTCCACTCATTATACCTGGAACCGCTGGTAGCACTTCCATAATGAATCACCTCCGCGGACGGCTCATAATAATTCCTGTACCCGTGGATTCTGGCCCGGTACCCGATATCCAGATCCTCCAGATAAGCAAAATGTGCCTCGTCAAAAAGTCCTATTTTTTCCAGTATATGTCTTCGGTAAATTGCAGCTCCGCCGCAGGCGGAAAATACTTCCGCAGGTTTCTGATACCTATCCGCAGGTTTCCCCTTCCCACGGCCATAGGCCCACCCCAGAACGCAGTATCTGTCCCCGGCATCGTCAATTGTCTCCGGCTTGTCCCACATAAGCATTTTCGCACTGACGGAAAATGCATGAGGCCTTCCCTCCATGGCATCTGACAAGGCTCTGACAAAATGCGGACATACTTCGGTATCATTGTTCAGCAAAATCACAAACGGGGCTTCCGATGCCCGAATTCCCACATTTACCGCATGACAGAAACCCGTGTTGGAAGGCAGCGCAATCACGGTCACCTGCGGAAAATTCTGTCGCACAAGCTCCAGGCTTCCATCTCCGGAGCCGTTATCTACCATTACCACACGGAATTCCGGCGTTCCTTTCTCCTGCTGCAGCAGTGCCTTCAGACAGCCCTCTATAAATTTTATCCCGTTGTAATTGGGAATTACCACTGTCACTTTTTCCATATTTGCTCCCGTTTCAGCTTTAGGGCACAGTCCGGCAGATACAGAATTCTGTAACCGGCTTCCCGCAATGCTCTGCACAGCTTCAGGCTTAAGTCTGTCCAGTCACTGTCTTCCGGCAGCTGAGATGCGTCAAATACCTCCGAACCGGGAATTGTTCCATAAGGAACTCCCAACACCTTCCGGAAAATCTCCCGGCATTCCTTCCGCACCTGGATGTTGCGGATATCTGCGGCAGCAGCTACCTGGGCCAGCGATGCGCGGTGCAGATAACCGCTGTACCCAACGGGAAGGCCGGCGTAAATCGCCTGTCCCTCTTCTGTCAGTCTTCCCCCAACAATCTGCTTCTTATACACTAATGCTCCGCCTACAGCTGCCACATCCTGCCTGCTGTCGAAAACGGAACCTTCATAATGAAGTGCATAAAATCCAACATGTGCAGTCTCTTCCGCCTTCGCCTTCCATCCTGCCTGCATTATGAAGTCCTGCACTGCCCGGCGTCCCGCCTCGTACGCATAACGTTTGCTCTGAGGATTTTCCGCCGTGGAACCGGTATGACATCTCCAATGATACAGAACCTTTGAAATATGCCCAATCTGCTCTTCCCTTCGCCCGATTTTCGCCGCCGCACGAAGCACCAGGTCATAATCCTGAGACCCTTCATATTCCGGCCGAAATCCCAGATCCTGTATCATTTCACGCTTCATCACCAGGAAATGACAGATATAATTATTGCTCAGCAGCAGATCCAGATTAAAGTCTTCTTTCAGATTCGGTTCGTAATATTCCGTTCTGTCTCCATTGCATTTATCTTCATCAGAATACAGCATTTCCAATTGTATTCCCCGGAGCTTTCCCTCTTCAATCCGGACAGTCATTTCATGCAGTGCATTTTCCTCCAAAATGTCATCATGATCCAGCAGCCCCACATACTCCCCGGACACATACTTCAATGCCTGGTTGGTATTCTCCGCAATTCCTTTGTTTTCCTCCAGGCGAATGTATCGGATTCTGGAATCCTTTTCTGATCTTACTATATTCTCCACACTGTCATCTTCCGTTGCGTCTGCCAGAATCAATTCCCAGCCAGGATAGGTCTGTCGCCGCAGAGACACCAGTAATTCCCGGAGATACTCTTCTTTTGTGCGATATGCGGGTACCAGGATACTGAAGCTCACCGGAAGCGTCCCCTGCCCCCATGTCCTTCTCTGCCCTTCCAGCTCCTCTTCCGACGGCAGGATTCGGCAATAAGGAGACTGTGAGCATTCATCCAGCCTCTCTCTGACCGCATACCAGGTTTTCCGTAATCCGTTGCGTTTCAGGTAATATAAACTTTTTCTCAGATTTGCTGCGTTAATTCTGCCCAAAGCCGTCTCCGTTTCACACGAATCCCTGCCATGACTTGTACTTTTCACAAATCAGGCAGGGAATCCTCTCATCTTCTATAATCTATTTCTTCCTGGCATTTACAGCTCCGCTTTCAAATCCTCAGTGAGCTGTTCCAGTCTCGCCTGAGCATCCTCCAGGCTTGTGCCCTTCACACCCATGTAGAATTTAATCTTCGGCTCTGTGCCGGAAGGACGTGCACAGCACCATGCGTCGTCCGGAAGTTCAAAATAGAGCACATTGGATTTCGGCAATCCGGTCTTCCCTTCCTCTCCGGTGGTCATATCCACCACACGGTCCGTCTCATAATCTCTGAACATTAATACCTTCGCCTCTCCGAAGGACTTCGGCGGATTCTGACGAAGTCTGTCCATGATTTCCGCAATCTGTCTGGAACCGTCGATTCCCTTCAAGGTAATCGTATACTGAGATTCCTTGTAGTAGCCATATTTTTCATAGGTATCCAGCATCATATCCCACAGCGTCTTGCCCTGCTTCTTGCAATATGCCGCCACTTCACACAGACACATTACTGCCACGATGGCGTCCTTATCTCTGGCGTGGGTTCCAGCCAGACATCCATAGCTCTCCTCCAGGCCGAATACATAATGATTGCTGCCGCTTTGCTCAAAAAGTTTAATCTGCTCACCGATAAATTTAAAGCCCGTGAGCACTTCTATTTTCTTCACACCATATTCTCTTGTGATAGGTCCGGTCATATTGGTGGTAACGATGGTGGTAACCAGCGCAGGATTTTCAGGCATAGTACCGGTTGCGGTTCTCTCCCGCAGAATATATTCAGCAATCAGCATACCTGACATATTTCCGGTAAAAGGAACATACTCCCCTGTTCCGGAATCCTTTGCATACACACCCAGACGGTCCGCATCGGGGTCGGTAGCCAGAACGATGTCCGCATCCTTCTCCTTTGCCAGGCGCAAAGCGTAGGTAAATGCTTTGGGGTCTTCCGGATTGGGATACTCCAGTGTAGTAAAATCAGGATCGGGATTCTCCTGCTCCGGAACCACATACACATGCTTGAATCCCAGCTCTGACAGAATCCGTCTGGCAGGGACATTACCTGTGCCGCAAAGCGGTGTGTACACAATCTTGATATCATCCGCAACCTGGGCAATCACTTCCGGGTGAATAATCTGCTTCTTCAGCTCCACCATGTACGCGTCGTCTATCTCTCTGCCGATCACTTGATAGAGTCCCTTCTCCATGGCCTCTTCCTTCGGCATAGTTTTCACTGTATGGTAATCTTTTATACTCTGTACTTCCTCGATGATCTGTTTGTCAAAAGGAGCGGTAACCTGTGCGCCGTCCTCCCAATATACTTTATAGCCATTATACTCAGGCGGATTATGACTTGCGGTCACCACAATTCCTGCCGTACATCCCAGAGTGCGGAGTGCAAAGGAAAGCTCCGGCGTGGGCCTCAGCGCGTCAAACACATAGGCTCTGATGCCGTTGGCTGCCAGACAGAGGGCCGCCACATCCGCAAATTCAGGAGACATTCGTCTGGAATCATATGCAATCGCCACACCTTTTTCCTGCGTTCCTTTTTTCAGAATAAAGTTGGCAAGGCCCTGAGTGGCTTTACGTACCGTATAGATATTCATACGATTGGTCCCTGCTCCAATGATACCTCTCAAACCTCCTGTGCCGAACTCCAGCTCCTTATAAAACCGCTCTTCAATTTCCCCCTGATTGTTGCGAATGGCCAGCAGTTCGTCCTTAGTAGCCTGGTCAAAATAATCGTCTTCCAGCCAGAAATTAAACTCATCCATAAAACTCATCTTCCTTCTCCTCTTTTCTGCGCGATATCTTTGAGGATTCCGCCCTCGCCCTACGGCATCTGTTTTCCGCGCCCATACAGACCCCATAAACTGTTTCTATTTTACCATACCCCGGTAAATTATTCCACATTAAAATCTGCTGCAAAGGCCCCTTTCGTGTCAGCTTTGCCTCTGCGCATCCATCCACCGCCCCATCTCGGCAATCAGTTGCGGAACCTCCAGCGGCTTCTTGATATGCCCATTCATGCCGGCCTCCCGGCTGGCTGCCACATCCTCTGCAAACGCATTGGCGGACAGAGCAACGATTGGAACAGATAATGCGTCATTCCTCGGCAGCTTGCGGATAGCACGGGTTGCTTCGTAACCGTTCATCACCGGCATCTGGATATCCATGAAAATCATATTAAAATAACCTTCCGGCATCATCTCAAATCGCCGCAGTCCCTCCATGCCGTCCGAGGCACATTCCACCATTGCCCCGGTAGCACCGATGATTTCCATGGCAATTTCCTGATTGATCTCGTTATCTTCCACAACCAGGACCCTATATCCCCTGAAAAGTTCGCTTGACGGAGCATTTTTCGTCTGTCCCGCCTGTGCTTCCTCTGCTGCCCCTCCCTGACGTTTTAAAAGCAATGTCACCGTGACTTTTGTTCCCTTGCCAGGTGCGCTCTCCACACTGATACCGCCGCCCATCATACGTACTATATTCTGCGCTATAGTCATTCCCAGACCGGTTCCCTCATGTTCGCCCCCATGCAGATTCCCTGCCCGGCTGAAAGGCTCGAAAATGTGCGGAATGAAAGCCGCATCCATGCCAATCCCATTGTCCTGGAAGACAAAATCATAAGAGCTGCAGCCGTATTTCGCTACATCCCGCTCCACAAGAGACAGTTCCAGCATTCCTCCTGCCGGCGTGTATTTCACAGAGTTTCCCATAATATGCAGAAATACCTGTTTAAGACGACTCTGATCTCCAATAACATTTTCATGCTTTATCTGTACGGGGTTGATCTTCAGATGAAGTCCCTTTTCCTGAACATCAGGAAGTATCGTGTCAGCCGCATCCTGCAGCAAATCAGACAGGCTGAACTCGTCTGCCACCAAATCCACATTGCCCGTCTCAATCTCGCTCAAATCAAGAATCTCATTGACCAGAGAGAGCAGATTATCACTGGAATCCATAATCTTCTGCAGACAGTCCTTCACCCTTTCTTCATCTTCCACATGTTCGGAGGCAATTCTGGTCATTCCTATGATTCCATTCATAGGTGTACGAATATTATGACTCATGCGGGACAGGAACTCACTTTTTGACGCATTGGCATGGTTGGCTGCCGTACAGGCAGCCTCGATTGCTCTCTGTTCCCGCATTTCCTTCTGCTTGCTCTCCGTCACATCCTGAGCCACATAGACAATTCCCCTGGCTCTCCCTTCCTTATCGGCCTGGGTCATTACCGCAGTGGCCCGTATCCAGCCGTAGCTTTCCGAATCCCTGCCGTCCTTTCCGGGCTGCTTGCGGTAAGCAAAGGTGACAAACGGCTGCTCCGGTCCCAGTACCTGTCTCAGATTCCGGATACTCATGGTACAGAGATAGTCCGCTCTGTCCTCCGGGTGTACGAAATTTTCCGCATAGGTCCGCAGCGCTGTCATATAATCCGCCTCGTTGCCCAGAAGCTTTTCCACTTCGCCCTGCTGCGTCACGCTGCGGAACAGCTGCTGCTCCAGATCCCCATAATAAGTGGCAAAAAACATGCTGCTCAGGCTGCCGATAATATTGGCCTGTTCCTGCGCCTTTTTCAATCGCATTTCTTCCTGACGCTTTTCTCTGGTAATATCCCGGCCCAGGATATTCACCAATACCTGCCCGCCCCTGCGTATATAAGTAATGTGCTGCTCCAGCCACTGCTCTTCCGGCCTGTTCAGCCGATACTGACAGATCTCTTCGGAATAATCCTGTGTGTTTTCAGCCTGTTCCCGCACATGCTCCGGACTCATACACGCCCGGAACTTATCCATGTCTTCCGGCCATACGGAACGCTCCAGCGCCTTCCGGTAATAGGTGGTATATTTTCCCGAACCGGCATTCTGCGGCTCCGCGCTTTCATTAAACCAGATTCGTTCACACTGATCCGTGTCCAGGTGTATGGTAGTCATCACGTCAAACCGGGACTTCAGAATGGCCGCCATCTGCATATCTCTCTGGGAGAGCGCCTGTTCCTGGCGCACGCGCTTATCCACATCCTGCAGCGCCAGCACTGCGTGATCCTTCGTCCCCTGGTTCCTTCCAAAATAGGCGATTACCGCCACATATCGGTACTCGCTTCCGCCCTTCCACTGGCAGAGCATATCCATTTTCTGCATGCCTGTATCTCTGGCACGCCTCAGCCCCTCCAGAGAAAATTTCTGTGTGAATTTTTCCAGATTTTCAGGATGCATCTGCCTGGCAAAACGGGAATGCATCACCACATCCCACATCAGTGTCTGAGAAGTCCATCCCTCCTGGGTATAGCCCTCCTCCCTGATCAGATTCACCTTTCCGTTATTTAAATCAATGGCATACACACCGAAATTCTGTTCTCCCAGCGTGCGGGTGACCTCCTGGAGCCGGACACTGGCCTCATCCAGCTCCAGACTCTCTTTCAGCAGGTCCTGCACATCCTTCATATAGATCAGTACTATCTGTTCCTGATCGGTATATCCGGAATCCGGCACTACCTCCATCAGGTTCCAGCGGAAACCGTTGGGCGAACTGCGGCGGTAGCTGCAGGTCAGAGTCTTCCTTCCGGTGCGCAGTGCTCCTTTCAGATATTCCAGATGGGTAAAGCTCAAAAAACGGTCCGCATCGTCCGGATGTATAATGCCGTTCTCCGTAAACTGCCTCAGCCATCCGGAAAAAGTATCCACTTCCCTGTCCGCCGCCCAGTCTTCTGCGCCCGGTTTTACGAAATCGTAACTGTTACGGCTTAAATTAACTCTCAGAATTTTGCGGTAAACATGGCTGACCTCATCTATATGCGGGGTCACGGAAATCACAAAGGCAGGGATTTCATCCTGCCAGAGTATTCTTTTTGCCACCATATCCACTGCCCTGCCAATGGAACTGTCGCAGCTGACCGAACGATTTTCCGCTTTATCTCCAATATTCAGAAGAGGACAGTTAGCACAGGAATTAACCCACAGTTTGTCACAGACCATCCCCCTGCGCACTTCCGGCACCATTTCCCGTATCTGACTGTTAAAATACAGAATTTCGTGATTATCCTCCCTGACGACATAGATCCCCGTCGCCGGTATGGCGTCCAAAATTCTCTCGTAATCTCTGATATCCATGAAGATTCTCCCCTGCTCCGATTCCTTGAAACACTGTTTCTATTTTAACATGGAAACAGTCAGGAATCAAGAAGTCTGTACTTTCAGAGAAAAATCACTCCTGTCCAGAGAAAAGTTAGGATTGTAATAAGGATCTCCCGCCTCCAGAACCTTTTTCCACTTCTCCCGAAATCTCTCTGACTCCCTGTTATAGCGCTGTGCGCGCTCGCCTTTGTCATCCAGCCCTCTGGAAGCGGACTCATAGTGGAAGAGCTCCGCAAAAGGAGTAAAGACATTGAGAAGCCCTTTTTCCCGGAGCTTCAGGCAGAAATCGACATCATTCAGGGACACGGCGAGGCTTTTGTCCAGTCCGCCCACAGAGAGGTATCGTTCCTTCCGGACCAGCAGACAGGCTCCCGTCACAGCACTGACATCCTGGGCATAGCAGAGACGCCCCATATACCCCAGATTCTGACGATGCTGTCTGTAATGAGAATGCCCTGCCGTTCTGTGGGCTCCCAGCCCCAGTACCACTCCTGCGTGCTGAATGGTCTTGTCCCCATAATAAAGCTTTGCGCCTACCGCCCCTACGTCCTCCCGCTGCGCATACATCAGAAGCTCTTCCATCCAGTTCACAGTGATCACTTCCGTATCATTGTTCAGAAGCAGAACATATTCCCCGGAAGCATACTTTACCCCCAGATTATTTATCGCTGAATAATTGAAATCTCCCCGGTAGACTGCGATGGAGATTCTGCCGTCCCCACTGCGCAATACCGGGTCCTCATCCCCGGTCTGTTCTGATTCCTTTCCGCATTTCTCCAGGGCCTGTCGGTATTCGAATCCCAGAAGCCTGCTGTAATACTCCTCAATTTCCTTTGTGCCGCTGTTGTTCTCCACAATGATAATCTCATAATTGTCATAAGTGGATTTCTCCAGAATAGAGGTCACACAGCGGCACAGGTCTTCCGCATGGTCCTTATTGGCGATGATGACAGAAATCTTCGGTGTGCCGATAATCTGATAGCGAATGCGGAAAATGGTTTCAAAAGCTCTGGTGGACTCAATCTTGAAATGCTCGTATCCATGCTTGCGCAGGTGCTCTGCCACCGCCCCCTTTGCCGCCTCTATGGCATAAGGCTTCGCTTCGATATTAGACGCCGTTGACCCCGGATGACTTCTCCAGTAATACATCAGCCTGGGCACATGAACAATCTTCTGTGCATTATCCGTCAGCCGCAAAATCATATCATGGTCCTGACTGCCGTCGAATCTGGTGCGGAACAATTCCTTTCCGTCCAGCAGCGTTCTGGCAAAGACACTGAAATGACAGATATAATTATTGGCCCGCAGATTGTCCGGCGCAAAGTCCGGCTTGAAATGCATGGTCAGCATATGGTCAATATTGCCGCTTCTGAAAGTCGTCTCATCGCAGTACAGATAGTCTGCATTCTGTTCGTTGATCGCTTTCACATATTCATAGAGAACGCTGGGATGCAGAATGTCATCCTGGTCAAACAGACCGATGAATTCGCCGGTGGCCATTTCCAGGCAGGCGTTGGTGTTGCCTGCGATACCGCCGTTTTTCTCCAGATGTCTGTAGACAATCCTGCCATCGGCTCTGGCCGCATACTCCCTGCAGATTTCTCCTATATAGGAATGTGCTTCATCGGAGCCGTCAGCCAGACAGAGTTCCCAGTTCCCATAGGTTTGATTCATGACAGAATCCAGCATTTCAATCTGAAATTCTCTCCGGTTATTCCACAGCGGCACCAGAATACTGATCTTCACCATCCTGGGAAAGACAGTGCCGCGCTCCACAGCCGCCTGCTCCGGCGCAGGGAAGCTGGCAGTGCCGAACTGCTTCATGGCTTCCCGCTCTCTCTTTTTATAACCTATTTTATGAATTACGCCCCTGGGGCCTCCGCAATTCCGAATCCTGTCCTTCTGGCGGATTGCCCAGTGCATACCGTTTCGAACAGGTCTGGCCGCCTTCCAGAGCGGATTGTTTTTGATCCGTCCCAGCTTCCACTCCAGCTCTTCGTTTTTCGCCTCCAGGTCGGCAATGCGGGCCGCAAGATCCGCACATTTCAAATGTTCCTGTTCATAGGCCTGTCTGTAATCCGTTTCCTTCATATTCTGTCTCCCTGTTTCCTTCTGTTCCCTTCTCCGTGTCCCCTGAGCCGCTGCCTTCCACAGAGATTCCACTCTTTCTGCTGTCCTGTCTGTTCTCCGTCCCGTCTGTTTATTCAAACCGGTATTTTTCCAGACCACATCTTCTGCAAAAGCTCAGCCTTCCAACTGCAGGAACCGGCCGCTCCAGTTCATCAGCTTCAGTCCTCCAGCCCTGTTTCGGGCAGCAATTCCCAGCCGGTACTTCCCGGCGGGAATCTCCCCTGCTTCTATTTCTATGTCGAATCCGCAGAGAGCCACATTCACCTGATCCGGCATATTTTCCTCCAAATCAGGACGATACTGCGCCTTTATCCTAAGTGCATATATCATTTCCATTTTTGACACTTCTGTCATTTTCATATCATTCTTTCTGCTTTCCCTGCCCTGCAGCGTCTCCGTCCCAGGCATCTTTCCAAGCAAAAGCAGCTTCTCCCAGCAGGCATTGTTATCCCCCAGCACAACACTGTATCCCACCACACTCCGTCCCCGGCAGTCCTCCACCCGAGCCATCAGGCAGGTATCACTGCGGTATCCTTTCATATCAAATCTGAAGGTTCTTCCTCCGCTCTGCTGTGTCTCATTCCCTGCGGTCAGATAAGCCGGACGAATTCCTGTGTCCAGCCCTTTCCGGTTCAAGTGAACAGAATAATAAGGATCCGCCCCTGCCAGTCCGGGATGTCTCTCATACAGCTTATCCCTCTCCCGCAGCAGTCGTTCCACCTTTTCCGGCGCTTCGTCGTCTCCCCGGCTCAGTGACTCGTGGTGCCAGGCATACCTGCTGTTCATGCACACATTCCGGTATCCCAGCTCATATAGGCAAAAGCAGAAATCCACATCATTAAAAGCCACCGGCAATTCCTCCGAAAAGCCGCCGGCTTCCAGATATTTCTCCTTTTCCACCATCAGACAAGCCGCTGTCACTGCCAGCACATTGTGGTTCCCCCGGTTTGCACCGTAATAATATTCTCCGTGATCTTCCATAAACTGCAGCTTATGCACCGGTCCCATAGGCAGATTGGTAATTCCTGCATGCTGAATTCGGTGGGAATCCGGATAATACAGCTTCAGCCCCACTGCGCCCGTATATGCTCTGTCAGCCAGCGCCGCCATCTCCGTCAGAATATTCGCCCCGCCCAGCTCCACATCGTCGTTCAAAAAGAGCAGAAAATTTCCCTCCGACACAGCCGCTCCCAGATTGCACATTTTCGAGAAATGAAATTCCATTGGCACATAAAAATACCGGATATTCCGCCCTTTTTCCGGTTCCGCCAGCTGCCTGATCATCCCTTCCACAAGCCTTTTATTCTCATCGCTGCTCCCATTGTCCACCACAATGATTTCAAGTGCCGGCTCTTCCTGTTTCCGCCCCTCCAAAACAGGCACACCTTCTCTTCCGGACAGGCACCCCCGCAGACACTTCTCCAGCACCTCCGGATGATCCTTTGAAGGAATCACCACAGATATCACAGGTTTACTTCCCGGCTGATTTCCAGACACAATCCAGCCGTCCCTGAAATCCTGCCGCAATCTTTCTTCAGATTGTCTCAGAAAATCAGTAAACTGCAAAAAGCGCCTCTGTGCCTCCCGGCTCTCCTGGTGAAACAGAATTTCCGGAATATGGCCGATGCTGCGGCTTCCCTTTTGGTATCCTCCGGCCAGCTCCGCACATATGTGAAGCCATTTCTCCCAGGCAGCCATATCCTCTGTCCTGTATCTCACGGTCGTACTGCCCGTGTCTTCCGTAAAGGAAGGCATCCAGGCCGACGCCCGGCGAAACAGTTCTTCCCGCAGAGCCGCCATTCCGCCGAAATAGCAGAAGCTGTCCAGCAAATCCGGCGACCAGTCCGGCTTGAGCCAGGGAAAGGCTTCGCCCACATCTCCCCCTTCGGCCTGTCCTTTGATGTCTTCATCTCCATACAGCAGCAGCACTTCCGGATGTTCTCTGAAATATCTCCTGATCCTGCCTTCGGCACCCGGAGCCAGGGTTCCCCTGTCCATACAGGTAATGACAAAAGCCGTCTCATTGCCCGGACCCTCCGTCATTTCCGCGGGCGCCTCCATCCAGGCTCCTCCGGCGGCCAGCCACGCCCCGTAAGAACCCTTTCGGCTTCTCAGCAAAGCTTCATAACGCCGTTCTTCTCTCTCCGTCAATATCCGCTTTGCCAGCTCCTTTATCTTCAAATCCCCTGCTCCTCTCCCGATGTAGCTGATTCCTTACAGCTCCAGCCCTGTCTGAGCTGTTACACCCGCCCCTTCATCAAAGCCGGAACTGCAGCCTCCCGTATCCGCTCACCGGCCGTTCGCCATATCCTGTGCCATGGAAATCGGCAGGCGTACAATCTCCATCCGCACATGAAGCTCATTTTCCTCCCCTATTTTCAGCCTGTCCAACGCAATGCAGAAATTAGGATCATTGGTGGGAAATACCATACTGGGACAATAGTTCTCCCCCTTCCCGGCAGAGCTCAGAATGCGCCCATTGGCAGTAAGCACTTTCCGCTTCTCCAATGGCACTCTTTCCCCATTCAATGTTATCTCCTGTATTTTCACCGAACAGGACGCAAATGCCGGGTCAATTCGCAGCCTTTTCACCCCCGCCCCCACCTTGATATCAAATACAATCAGATTCTCGCCCTGATAGGCATCTCTGACAAAATAAGACTCCGCCTCGCGGCAGCCTTCTCCTCTGTCCTCGTAAATCTGAACCCGGTTAATTGCGTTTGAATCTTCATATCTGTCAATCCATTTCTGGGGGTACATCACTCTGCCGCCTATTTCTTCCCGCAGCACAGCCATGGCTTTCCTTTTCCCCGTCACAAAACTCTGGAATTCCTTTTCTGCCTCCCGAAAGTTCTCCGCTTCCTTCTCCGTGACAGAAAGTTCGTTCATCGCCCTCTCCAGATCCAGCTTCTTTCGTTTCTCATCCTCCAGAAGATAGCAGTAGAGCGCTCTGAAAGCCAGTTCTTTCGTGTCAACAGGCTTTCCAAAGGTCCATTCATAATCAATCAGCGTCCATTTCTCACCGTCCACCAGAATATTGGAGAAAATCGGATCGAAATCCGCCGCCGGGTACTCGCTGTTGTAACCCACGCGTTTCCTGTACTCCTGAAAATATTGGTAGAAGCCTTCCAGATCATTTCTTTCCAGGCAGGCATCCATCAGCTCCGAAAGAGCCGTTCCCTGCTCAAATGCAAACTGTGCACAGACCATATCCCCTTTCTCCTCCAGCTGACACATGTTAATCTTCAATCTGCCGCCGCGATACCGCTCCTCCAGCTTCTCGTAAGCAGCCGCCATTCCCCGGATATGTTCCCCGGCCGCAGCGGTCATGGGATACTTGCGAACGCAGACAGTTCCCTGGTCCTTCTGTACAATTTCCGTTCGGATTGCATATTCCGGCGCCCGGTCGTTGGAGTACTTCACATATTTTATATCAAATGATTTCCCGATAATCGCCATAAAAGAATTGGAGAAGAATGGGAACATTCCTTCCTCCATCAGTCCATCAAAAGCACTTTTCTCGTCAAACAGCAGCATCCTGTCTCTGTCGAAATTCCGCAGATTGTTTGCAAGCTCTCCTTTTCCGGGCAGATAGTCATCTCCATACAGCATGGTCATAAACTTATAGTCCGGATAAGGATAATAAAAATGGTACTCCCGCACACCACATTTTCTGAAAATGTCCTCCAGGCCGTTTCGTCCGAACGTGCGCACACCGCAATCCGCCCCATAATGCTCAATGCCCGAGAAATATGTTCCCAGATGGTCCTCCTTGCACCCCGCAAAATATTTCAGCCCATACCGGTTCTCTATGGCAATGAGAATTCTGCCCTTCTCCGCCAGATGCGGCAGCAAAAGCTTCAGAAAATCCTCATAGGGCGTATCGCCTCCGATATAGCTCTGCCCATATTCAAAGACTCCGATCAGACAGATATAATCAAAATCCTTCGGCAGATCCGGTTCAACATCCTTAAAATTCCCCACATGGATGGTGACATTATCACAGCCTCTGTTTCTATGTGCATTAATCAGGCTTCGTTTTTTCGACAGTTCCACACAGGTCACAGCGCCTGCCTTCCTGGAAAGCGCACCTGTGACAGCGCCGCAGCCGCTGCCTACCTCCAGCACCTTGCTTTCCTTATCCATAGGAACCCAATCCACAATATTCTCCCGCAAAGGAGACAGATGATACAGTATGGACCATTTCTTCCTCTCCTCAATGACAGCCCCATACTCCGCCGCAGATTTACTTTTCACAATATCCAGCAGCTCATCTTCCAATGCGCCTTCACTGTAGAAATCTTTTCCCGGATATTTGCTGTAATCAAGCTTCACTTTCCCGATTTCTTCTGTCATCCATATCCTCTCCGCCGCCCTTTGCACGGCTTATCGTCAATCCCGTTTACGCAGTCTTCCGCCGGAGGCCTTCCTCTCATTCCGAACCCGGAGGATTACTGTTCTGTCACATCCGTCACCTTCACTTCCGAATTCATATCATAATATCCCACTGTATTCTTGTCCGAAACCACAGTGATGTTCAAAGCATCATACAACCTGTGATACACCTCAAAGGTATCCACATTGTATCCGGTAACCCCCAGAGACAGCAGATACTCACCACCCTGGAGGCTCATCTTCTGGGTAAATGTAATCTCTTTTATCTGTCCCGGTTCTCCGCTTTCCAGACAGGCCTTCTCAATCATGGAATTGGTACCGGTAATCTCCGTCCCCATGGCATTTTTAATGGTAAAAGCAAAAATCGGCCCGGGGACATGAGCGTGGAATTTAACTTTCATGTGAAGTGTAAATACACTGCCCTTAATCACAGCGGCGGCGCGGACATCTCTGTCATCCGTCAGATAATAATCCAGAATCTCCGCCTGACCGGTGCCATATTCCAGCGCCTCCGGATTCACCCCTCCGGCAGTTTCCTGTCTCTCTCCATTTTCTGTCTGCCGCTGCCGTACGTCCTCCAGGAAATCTGCATGCTCCCTCTTATCCGCAAGCTCATACTGTCCCACAAGCACCCGCTTATAGGTATCAATCATTTCCTTTGACGTCCCCTCTCCCAGAAGAATTCCTTTGTCCAGCAGGAATACTCTGTCACAGTATTTGCTGACGGCACTCAGATCATGACTGACGAATACGATTGTTTTCCCGTTTTTCTTGAATTCCTCGAATTTATGATAACATTTCGCCTGGAAAAATACATCCCCCACAGAGAGCGCCTCATCCACAATGAGAATCTCCGGCTCAATGTTGATGGCCACCGCAAAAGCCAGCCGTACAAACATACCGCTGGAATAAGTCTTCACCGGCTGATTCACATAAGGTCCGATATCTGCAAACTCCAGAATCCCCGGCAGCTTTTCCCCGATTTCCTTATCTGAGAATCCCATCATCGTACCGTTCAGATACACATTCTCGATACCGTTGTATTCCATATTGAAGCCGGCCCCCAGCTCCAGCAGCGCAGAGATACGCCCGTTTACCCTGACCTCACCCGCAGTCGGGTTCAGTACCCCTGTGATGATTTTCAATATGGTAGACTTGCCGGAACCGTTGGTGCCGATGATTCCCACTGTCTCTCCCCTGCGAATATTCAGGCTGACACCATTCAGGGCATAATGCAGCTGATGGTTCTGCTTCCTTCCAAGTCCCAGCGCTTCCTTCACCCGGTCTCTGGGCTTGTCATACAGCTTATAGATTTTCACCACATCTTTTATTTCTATGGCAGAAATGTCGTCCGTCTCCTGCCCATTGCTCTTCCAATTACCCATCGCTCATCACCTTTACAAAACATCGGCAAAATGCACCTTCAGCCGTTTGAACACAGCGCCGCCAATCCCAAAAAGCACTACCGTCACAATCCAGAAGTACATAGTGGAAAAGAAATCCTGAAAAAACCACTCCCTCTCATATATGGCGCTTCGGTAACCGTTTACAATATACACCAGCGGATTCATTTTGAGTACAAAAACCCATTCCGCATTAACAGAATGAATATCCCACAGAATGGGAGTCGCCCACAATCCAATCTGCAGGGCAATGTTGATAATCTGGGCCAGATCTTTGAAAAAGACTACTATGGAACAGGTCGCATAGCAAATCGCCAGCACAAAGATAAACAGACAGAAGCTGTAATATAGAATCTGAACGGTGTATATCGTCGGATAATAGCCATATAACGCTGCCACCAGAAAAAGCACACCTATAAAAAACACATGTATAAAGGTAGCGGCTATAATTTTGATAATGGGCAGAATGCTGATTTTGAATACTACCTTTTTCACCAGGTAATCATATTCCCGCATGGCGTTGGTCCCATTATTCAGCGCTTCATTAAAGTAAAACCAGGGAACCAGACCTGCGGTAAGAAACAGTACAAAAGGTACGTCCCCTGTTCCCCTGCCTGTGTTTCCCATAATCTTGTCAAAGACAATATAGTACATGGCTACTGTAACCACCGGCTGAATCATGGCCCAGACCGCTCCCAGGTAGGAGCCGGCATAGCGCTTTTTGAAATCGTTTTTTGCCAGCTTCCAGATCAGATGCCTGCTCTGGTACAGTTCCACCGGAAGCGTTGTAAATTTCTCATACCATTTTGCGAACACCAGACAGGCAACCAGAATCATGGCACAGGAGAGAAGCTTTTTCAGCAGCTCCTCCTGAGGATCCGCACTGGGACCAGGATTCTGGTGCACGACAATAATCACAGCCATCAAGAGTCCCAGCAGCGAGAATATGGTGATTCCACTCTTTTTGCTAATCTTCATATGCCTGCCTCTTATAGCTGTCCAGTCCACCCCAGTTCTGATCCCGCTCAATCATAATCAGTTTCATGTCTTCAGAAACAGGCCACTCAATGCCTATGGCAGGATCATTATAAGCAATTCCGCCCTCATCTCCGGGGTGATAAAAGTCAGTACATTTGTAGCAGAATTCCGCATACTCAGACAGAACAAGATACCCGTGAGCAAAATTCTTCGGCACAAAGAACTGCTTCTTATTCTCCTCGGAAAGTACCACGCCATACCATTTACCGAAGGTGGGCGACCCTTCTCTCAAATCTACCGCCACGTCAAATACCTCTCCCCGGATAGCCCGCACCAGCTTATCCTGCGGAAACTGCTTCTGAAAATGAAGCCCCCGAAGTACGCCTCTCCTTCCGGAAGACTGGTTGTCCTGCACAAATATTTCCGGAATTCCCGCCTCCTTATAAGCCTCATAATGATAAGACTCATAGAAATACCCTCTTTCATCCCCGAACACAGCGGGAGTAATCACCTTTAGTCCCTCTATTCCGCATGTCTCCACACTGATTTTACCCATTGTACCCCTCTCCTTCATATATTGTTTTCATTTCTGTGTATCTGCTGCAAAATGCCGCTGTTCCTCTCAGCCAGTCCTGTCTCACTGACAGCCTAAAGTGTAACAGACCAGGCCGCTCGCTGAACTGTTGTCACAAATCACTTAATGCCCGCCGTCCGTCACTTCAGATAGCTCACATTCATATCCACATTCCCCTCAATGCCGTCGATGCTTCCTTTAGAAGTATACTGCCACATCTGATAATATCCCTGGTAAAGGGGAACACTGCGGTATTCCGCCAGCCAAATGCAATACTGCTCCAGCTGCTCGGTGTGCAGATTATTGTTATACCAGTTCCGGCTGCCATAGACTCCCGCGGTATACCCCGCGTTTGCTATGGTTCTGCAGAAGGCTTCACACACCAGTGTCCTGGTATCCACATCAAGGCCGTCTGCCCTTCCGTTTCCTCCGGCTCCCTCCGTGTCGATAAACACAGGGTATTCCAGATTATATTCTCTGATTAATTCCAGCACTGCCGAGGCTTCCTCCACGGCCTCCACCTCGTTCACCGCCTGGGTGAAGAAGTACACTCCCACGGGAACCCCGCTGACAGCAGCCCCACGCATATTCGCTGTAAAATAAGGGTCCACCACCAGACTTCCTGTCACGGAACCTCGATATCCTGCACGGACGATGGCAAATTCCACCCCTGCATTCTTCACCCTATCCCAGTCAATCTCTCCGTTCCATTTAGATACGTCGATTCCCACCTGAGAATTGGCCGTGGGCTTCTGGAATTTTTTGATCTCGGTTTTATCCGCGTCCTCCAGCGCGTCCGCCACGGCAGTATCTTCCGCTTCGGCCACAATCTCTTCTTCGGTTTTAATCAGAAGTGAAATATCATTGATGGCCACATACTCCACTTTATCCTTGACCCGTACCTTTGTCTCGCTGTTCGGTACCCGGTACCCCTCCAGGGGCAGCAGCTCCACGTAATACTCTCCTGCCGCCAGGTCGCCGATATAGATAATCCCGTCCTTATCCAGGTCCTTATACTCTCCCTGTCCCTCCAGCTTCACGAAAAAGCTTTCTCCGGTAACCGGATTCCCCTGAATATCCACAACCTGAATACGCAGGTCCTTTTCCACGGAGGTTACCACCAGCGACAGCCTGGCGGCATTTTCTTTCGCCGCCTCCAATATAGGACTGATCTCCTGGTCAAAAAAGGTATTGTCACGCAGAAAGGCAGAAAGATCATTTCCAATCTGTCCTGCTTTCTGTTCCTCCTCCGGCGCCTCGGTCTGACTCTCCGGGTCCGGCAGAGGTGTGGTTTCCGCCGGTCTGTTGTTTCCATTCCCTGTTCCCGGTTCGGACTGATTGGTGAACACCACAAATAAAGACACCAGCAGGATCAAAGCCATGGAAGAAAGAATGGCTGTTCTTCTCAGTTTAGAGTCCATTTGCTACCTCTACCAGATATTTTCCATAATTGGTCTTCATCAGAGGCTCTGCCAGCTTCAACAGCTGCCCCTTATCGATAAATCCTCTCTTATAAGCAATCTCTTCAATACAGGAAATGTACAGCCCCTGCCGTTTCTGGAAGGCCGCCACAAAGTCGGCGGCATCCAGCAACGCATCATGATTGCCCGTATCCAGCCAGGCAAATCCCCTGCCCAGCGTCTCCACATGAAGAGTTCCTCTACGCAGATATTCATTATTGACACTGGTAATTTCCAGCTCTCCTCTGGCGGAAGGCTTTATGGACTTCGCAATCTCCAGCACATCATTGTCATAAAAGTACAGTCCTGGCACCGCATAATTACTCTTCGGCTTTTCAGGCTTCTCCTCGATGGAAAGCGCTTTGCCGTTCCCGTCAAATTCCACCACACCGTACTCTCTGGGATCCCGCACATAATAGCCGAAAATCGTGGCCCCCTTCTCTCTTGCCGCGGTCTCCTTCAGCACCCTGGAAAAGCTCTGCCCATAGAAAATGTTGTCTCCCAGTACCAGTGCCACTCTGTCCTTACCCACAAAATCCGCTCCGATCAGGAAAGCTTCCGCCAGACCTCCCGGATGCTCCTGCACCGCATAGGACAGTTCCATTCCCAGCTGGCTGCCGTCACTCAGAAGCTCTTCAAACAAGGGCAAATCTCTGGGTGTGGAAATAATCAGAATCTCCCGGATACCCGCCAGCATCAATGTAGACAGCGGATAATAAATCATCGGTTTGTCGTACACCGGCATAATCTGTTTTGAAATCGCCTTTGTCAGAGGATAAAGCCTGGTCCCGGAACCGCCTGCCAATATAATTCCCTTCATAAAATACCTAACCCTTTCTATTCCCTGCTCCACATATCCGTTCCCCGCACATGAGGCAGGACAAATCAATCTATCCACAAATGTATACTCATGTCACGCCGAATGGGAACGGCCATAACCGTTCCCATTTATGCTCATTTTTCATACATTTCCGTGTAATATTTCTGATAATCCCCGCTTGTCACATTGGTCATCCACGCTTCGTTTTCGAAGAACCACTGGATTGTCTTCCGAATCCCTTCCTTGAACATGGTCTCCGGATACCATCCGATCTCCGCCTTAATCTTGTCCGGTGCGATAGCATACCTGCGGTCATGTCCCTTGCGGTCCTCCACATAGGTAATCAGGTCGGCGGAAATCAGTGCCTTCCTGGGATCATCGTCCGGCAGCATCTCCTGCAGCGTCTCCAGAATAATGTGAATTATCTCAATATTCCTCTTCTCATTATGTCCGCCGATATTATAGGTTTCAAACAGTCTGCCCTGCTCCTGCACCATGTCGATGGCCTTTGCATGGTCCTCCACAAAGAGCCAGTCTCTGACATTTCTGCCGTCTCCATACACCGGAAGCTTTCTGCCGTGAAGCGCATTGTTGATAATCAGCGGAATCAGCTTCTCCGGGAACTGATAAGGCCCGTAATTATTGGAGCAGTTAGTGATATTGGCCGGGAAATGGTAAGTATCCATATAGGACTTCACCAACATATCCGCTCCCGCTTTGCTGGCGGAATAAGGGCTGTGGGGGTCATAAGGCGTAGTCTCATAGAAGAAAGATGCCTCATCATCCGGCAGTGACCCATATACTTCGTCCGTGGACACATGAAGAAATTTTTTCCCTTCCTGAAAGCTGCCGTCCGGAAGCTCCCAGGCCTCCTTGGCACAGTTCAGCATCACAGCAGTCCCCAGTACGTTGGTCTGCACGAACACTTCCGGATTGCGTATACTTCTGTCCACATGACTTTCCGCTGCAAAATGGACCACTCTGTCAATATCATTTTCCGCAAATATCCTGGAGATTGCCTCCTTATCGCAGATATCCGCCTTCACAAAGGTATAATTTGCTCTGTCCTCGATGCCCTTCAGGTTCTCCAGATTACCGGCATAAGTCAGCAAATCCACGTTGATAATACGGATTTCATCCCCGTATTTCCGAAACATATAGTGAATATAATTGGAGCCGATGAAGCCGGCACCGCCCGTTACCAGATATGTTCTCATTTTCTCCTGCTTTCTCCTAACTGTACAACTCATTGGTTTTTACTTTTTCATGCATCCTGCTTCCCACAACATTCTGTCATCGCTTTTACCGGATACATGAGCAGATAATCACTGTGTACCCGTTCTTAGTATAACATAAAAAACTGTGTACATGCATTTAATTTTTTACATTCCGCTCAATAGCCAAGGTAGCTGATATTCATATCCACATTACCGCTGATACCGCTGACACTGCCTGTGGACCTGTACTGCCACATCTCATACTTGCCCTTATAAGTAGGACTTGCCGCATACTGTGCCAGCCATATTTTATAATTACTCAGGCTGCCCGCGTCAATCTTGTTCTCCAACCATACCTTATTGGAGTAAACGCCGGCCGTATATCCTGCATTCTGAATTGTCTGGCAGAATGCCTTACATACTGCAGTCCTGGTGGCCTTGTCAATCTTGTCTCCCCGTCCGCCGCTGGCCTCCACATCCAGAAATACGGGGTAAGAAATGGTGTAATTTCTGATCAGATCCAGCACCATAGAGGCTTCCTCCACTGCTTCTCTCTCGTCCACGGCCTGAGAGAAGAAATAGACTCCCACTTTCAGGCCCGCCGCTGTGGCGCCCTTAATATTTGCCGCAAACTTTGGATCCTCAATCAGTTTCCCCTCCGCGGAGCCTCTGTATCCGCAGCGAATAATCACATAAGAGATTCCGGAATTCTTCACGGCCTTCCAGTCAATGCTGCCATTCCATTTGGATACATCAATCCCTATGACACCGCTGCCGGTAACCAGAGACCCGTCGCTGGCAAAATTATATTTTGCCCCTTGAATCACCTGTTCTCCTGTCACCTTATTCCCGTCTGCCGTAAAGAAATATACTTTATTGTCAATCGTCTGCCAGCCTGTATATTTTTCCGCACCTTTTATGAAGAATTTACCTGCCGTGTAATAATCTGACCAGGTTGCCTCCCGATATGTATTATCGACCTGTACATAAACCTGTCGGCCTTCCTTATCCTTCAGCAGCGACGCCGTACTATCCTTTACACGAACGACACAGGTCGCTTTGATTTCCTCACCGTTTTCCACATATTTAACGGTGATTGTGGCCTCTCCCACAGCTGCTCCCGTAACCGTAATGGTACGCTTATCCGCACTTACCTTCACGATATTTATGTTGGAGGATTCCGCGGTGACTGCCGGATCCTGTACAGCCACATTGGTAAGGGTGGCTGTAATGGTTGAAGACGTATTCGGCAATATGTTCATGGAAGTCTTATCCAATGTCAGCGTCTTCGTTCCTGTAACAGTCACATCAATGACAGCCGTCGCGGTCTGCGCCGCCCCTCCTGTGGCCGTGATCGTCAATCTGGCTGTTCCCGCTGCCACACCCTGAATGCTGACCTTGCCTGCTGCGTCAATGGCAGCCGTTGCCACCGCCGTGTTGCCGGACACGATGGAATAGGTTACGTTCCCCGTAAAGTTCTCCGTCCTGGCAGTCACCGCGGCCGTAGCTCCCACTGCTGTGCTAATCGTCGCCTTATCCACTGTCACTTTTGCCGGTAACGGCGTAGGTGTCGGCGTGGGGGTCGGACTGGGTGTCGGCGTAGGTGTAGGACTGGGGGGCGGTGTAGGACTGGGGGTCGGTGTAGGACTGGGGGTCGGGGTAGGACTGGGAGACGGGGTAGGCGTTGCCGGCGGGGTAGTAACCGGTGGTTCAGAGGTCGCCGGGGACTCCGTTGCCGGCGGAGTCGTAACCGGTGGTTCAGGGGTTGCCGGCGGCTCCGTTGCGGGCGGTTCCGTGGGTGTCGTCTCCTCTCCGTCCGGATTCTCCGGCGTTTCTGTTGTCGGGTTCTCCCCTTCTCCGGCTCCCGGTTCACTGTTCTCACTTGCAAAAGCCAGATTTGCCATATGTAAAAGATTTCCCGATTTCACCAGCGTTGCCGGGTCTGGAATCTCACTTTTTGACACTTCATTATACGTGGAAGTAAGCACCTTACTTTCCACCCATGTCACCGTATCCGTCAGGGCAGACTCCACAACTGTCTCGTTTTTCTTTGTGTCCTCTTTTTTGGCATTTACATCCTTCTCCTGCTTTACTTCATTGGTGACGTTTACCTTTTTATATGCGATATCCTTCTGTACTTCCGCAGATTGTGTCTCCGTGGAAATCACATAATCGGAATACTTGGAATCACTCAACGCTTCCATTGTCACCTTATAAGTACCGGGTGCAATATCTTTCTTATAAATAATCCCATCCATATCGTCATCAGACCAGATGACAGACTTTCCGTCAGGTCCCACCACTGTCACTGAAAACGGTACGTTGGGCACCAGTTTTTCCGTTTTTTTATTGATGAACTTAATCTTCAAGTCCTTCTGTATGGAAGTAAAGTTAAGAGCTACCGTCACTTCCTTCTCAAAGCCGGTCTCGTCATATTCTTTCTTCTCCGGCTCCTCAATTTCATCATTCACAATAGAGGCCGCTGCAAGTCTCGCCTTCTCCGCATCTGCCACAGCCAGCAATCCCTGTTCTCCAATGGTGGAGATACCCTCCAGCTGTATTCCCACACTGGCAAAATCCGATACCTGCTTTTCCACCATACGGGAACTGATAAAGACACCGGCCGTTACTATCATCAAAATCACCACGCCTGTCCCTGTGACAAGCATGACTTTGTCCATCACATCCATATTGTGAAAGCTTTTCTTAAGCCTGGCCAGGAACCCCGATTCCCTGTCAGGTCTTCGCTCCTGCTTTTTCTGACTTTCTTTCTGTCTCTCCCTCCGCACGGAAGTATCTGCGTAAGCCACTCCTGATCTGTCTTCCGGTTCTCTCTCTGCAGAAGATTCCCCTGCATAATAAAGATCATCTGTTTCCTCCACCACTTCTGTCCCATAATATGCGTCGGTTTCTATCTCTTCTCCAACTTCAGAATATACTGATTGTTCCGTATCTTCACCAACCCCGCAACAGGTACCCTCTATCTCTTCCCAATCACTGTATTCGGCATTTTCCTCCATGCCGTATTCTGCCTCATAATATCCGGCTTCTTCCACCCCTTCAGACTCAAAGTATTCAGCTTCTTCCACTCCTTCAGACTCAAAGTATTCAGCTTCTTCCACCCCTTCAGGCTCAAGGTATTCGGCTTCTTCCACCCCTTCAGACTCAAAGTATTCAGCTTCTTCCACTCCTTCAGGCTCAAAGTATTCAGCTTCTTCCACCCCTTCAGGCTCAAAGTATTCAGCTTCTTCCACCCCTTCAGGCTCAAGGTATTCAGCTTCTTCCACCCCTTCAGGCTCAAGGTATTCAGCTTCTTCCACTCCTTCAGGCTCAAGGTATTCGGCTTCTTCCACTCCTTCAGGCTCAAGGTATTCGGCTTCTTCTGTCATATCAGGCTCGGATTCATAATATCCGCTCTCTTCCGGCTCATAATATTCGGTGTCGCTGTCCACCTCATCCTCAGAACCTTCTTCCTCCGCATACAGAAAGTCATCCTCCTCTATCGCCATATCTTCATCTGAAGCATATCCCTCATACCCTGAGTCTTCATCGCTGTCCCAGTCATATTCTCTTTCATCATATTCTTCGTCAAGCTGCAATGCCTTTTTCGCTTTTCCAAACAATTTGCCCATTCTGGTTATCCTCTCTGAAAACAAGAACCTTAACAATTTTGTAACATTATAACATCCTGTTTTCACTTCTTCAAGTGAGAACTGTATTTCTTCATAATTTCTTAAAATCTCTTAAACTCGCATTAATAATCTGGACTTTCCCCTCACATAATAGTAAAATAGGAAACATTCAGATACCTGTTCAACCGGCTGCATAAAGTGAGACAGGAATCTTTAACCAGCGGCCAACCAGAAATGGAGACACGGATGAGAGATAAAAATACTTCCCATAACAATTCCCAAAAAGAACGTATCCATGAGATACCGGATCTGGATATTATTGATCTGGAAAATGATGATCTGGAATCTTCTTTTCATTCTTCTCAGGAGGAATCGTCTCTTCCCTCCCCTTCCCCAAAGGAAGCTGCCGGAAGAAAGAAAGGAATTCTTTCCCGTATCAATATTCATATTGTTCTCCTGGCTGTATTCCTGCTTTCCATAGTGGGTATCGTTTATAAAGTTAAAACCTGGGGCGTGTTTATAGACCTGGATGAAATTTTCAAGGACGGACCTGGTGATTACAGTGATACATTTGATGTCATCCTGCCTCTGACAAATGCTGACGGTCAGCCCGTCTATCTGGATTATGGCGAAGGTACTTCCATCTTAATGTTCGGCAATGCGCCTCTGGCCGACGACAGGGATTCGGAAGATAATCTGGCCAATATGATTCAGGAAATGACCGGAGCCACCGTCTATAACTGCTCTGTCAGCGGCAGTTATCTGGCAGCTTTGTCGCCCACCTTAAATCCGGAAGAATATCCCATGGACGTATTCAATTTCTACTGGCTCTGCGTTCTCGCCATGGCCGACAATATAGACGATTCCTTCCGCCGCGGCGTAGAAGTGCTGGGAGAAGATGCTCCTGCTGAGGCAATGGATGTCTTTCACACGCTAAAGAACGTGGACCTGAACACAGTGGATATCATTACTGTCATGTATGATGCCAGCGATTATCTGGCCGGCCATGAAATGTACAGTGATCAGAATGCCACGGACATTGTACAGTTCACAGGCAATCTGGAAGCAGGCATCGAACTGATTCAGCAAAAATACCCCAATATCCGAATCATCGTTCTCTCTCCCACATATGCTTACGGCATCAATGAAAAGGGAGAATATGTGAGCAGTGATATTCAGAGATATGGATGGGATGTGCTGTCTACCTATGTGATTAAGCAATATGCCTCTTGTGCCTCCAGAAGCGTCACTTTTGTAGACAATCTATACGGCACCATCAACGAGGACAACGCCGATGATTATCTTGTGGATCATCTCCATCTGAATGTGAAAGGCCGGAAAAAAGTAGCCGAGCGTTTTGTCTATGCGCTGAATTATTTTCAGGATTCCGGAAACACCAGTTCCACGGAAGGATCCCGATAAATCAGATAGCCGTCCTTCTCTCCAAACAGTATCCAGCCATAGTCTTCCGGCTTGCCGAGGACTTTTTTGTCCGCAGGCAGAATAGTGTAATGACAGCCTTCCTCCCTCGCCAGGGGAACCAGCTGCTCCAGGTCAATCACTTCCGCATCCATTGCGGCACAGATGGGTGGGTAATAATTCCATCTGTCTACTATTGCGTCTCTGCCATAAGGCATACAGGTAACAGGGGAATATTGCCTCACGTATTGTACCAGCTCCACTGGAAAGAGCGCCATCACTTCCCTGCCCGGTACATTTATAGTATCGCAGATGTGTATCACACTATCTGGCACATGATAAAGATTTTCCGCCCGCCGGAATGTGGGGCTTGCATAAATATAGCTGCCGGAAACGACAAGGATTCCCGCCAGACATACGGCATAGAAGATCTCTGCCAATCCCGTTTTTTTCTTCTGCATCTGACGTCTGACAGCCAGCTGCCCATAAATGCTGACGCAGGTATAACCAAGCACAATCGTCACCGGAAGCAGCCACAGAATCCGATAATAGATTTCTTCTCCCACCACGCCGTATACCAGTCTTCCAAAAAGGGGATTAAAATATAACAACAGCAGAATCACCGGCATGTACAGAAATACAATTCTCAGGTCTTTTCTTTTCTCATTTATCCAGAGATAAATCAGGGAAACAACAAACCAGATAACAATTAATCCTGTTCCCATATATTCCCGAAATAATATAACTATATCTTTCCACATGTTGAATTCTTCTCCGCTCTCCTTTCTATCAGTCTTCTGAACTTCTCAAAATCTTCCTTGCGCCCCCTGCTTACCCTGCTGCCGTCACAGAATCAGGTACATAAGCGCATAGAATACGCAGGGCATGCAGCAGACAGCCAACGGTGCAAGTATCCCCGGCCGTCTGTAGGAGATACTTCCCAACAGCCCCACAATCCCCACAGCCATACAAATCAGCAGAGCACCCAATGTACTGCACAGACATCCTGTTGCGGCGGCAGCGCAAAACAGCAGATACAGCAACGGTGAAATTTGCTTCTTTTCCTGAAGTTCTTTCAGCAAGAGCAAAAAAAGCAGAATCAGAAAGGGAATCACGATATTCCCCAATGCCGCTTTCCCCTGTCTGCTCCTGGCAATCATAAAGTTTTCCGGAGTATAAATGGAATAGTTTCCGAACAGCACCAGCAGCTCTGTGAACAACAGGAACAAAGGCAGGCGCCTGTCCTTCTCCTCAAAAAGTCTCAGTCCAATCAGATAAAAGATGGCATATGTCATGGCAATCAATACTACCGGCAGTACCACATGTGCCACCATGGCCGCCGGCATGCCGGAAGATCTCCCCAAAAAGGAAATCCAGATGGGAAATGGCGCCAGCCCATGCCTTATGTCCAGCTCGGTTCCGCCCCCGGTATAAGCAAGTATACTGTACATGGTATTTGAATTCTGGGTAATTGAGGAGACCGCCACATAATACGCATCATCCCCGTCCGCATAAGCAAGACGCACAGACTGCACCAGCTGAAAGAGCAGAATGCTCCAGAACGCTGCCCAGAGTATCAGATCTGTAAGCTGTAATTTCCTGAGTCCGCTTCGAAAGGACCCGAAAATAACTTTTCTTTCTCCCGACCAGCGCTTTATCCCCTTAGCCACCGCCAGAAGCAGCAGTGCCGCTGTGTATCCCCAAAAAGCCGCCACCAGGCTCCCAAAGCTTCTTTCCCGCAGAATCAGCGGTACACAAAGCAGCTGAAAGCCGGCCCACAAAAGAACCTGACCACCGATCCACCGAAATAACAGGCTCTTTCCCTCTCTCTCCAATCCTGCGAATACTCCTCCGATTACAAAAGGTATCAGCAGCAGTACCAACAGCAAAATCAGCAACTGACCGACCATTTTTCCTCCTCCTTCAGCCGCATATTTTACAGCAGCTCAGACAGGTCGTTAAACTGTCACTCTACTTCGTACACATAAATACAATAATAACTGTTCTCCGTCTCAAAAGGAACCTCATTCATCAATCTCAGCCCTTCCTCAGAGGCATTTTGAATATAAGCCGCGGAAAGCAGATAATCACACCCCATCTTCTTTAGTGCTTCCGTATCCGGTTGATAGTGCTGAAAATAGAAGCCGTTCTTTTCAATGGTATAATACCCCGGGCATTCGGCGCTGAACAGATAACAGCGATTTCCCCAATCATCAAAATAAGCCCGAAGATAATCACTCTTTTCCAGCTCCGGCGCAATGATTCTGCGGAAACGATGCTTGTATGTCAGAGAATAGTTGTTAGAGTATCCATCCAGGCAGTAAAATCCATGATACAGCGCCGCCGCCGGGTCAATTCCCAGGCTTACCACACGGTATTCTTCCTGAGCCTTCCCCGTCTGTTCCGCCAGGAAATCCCGCACCTGTTCCATCACGCCCACCGCATAATAATCGCGGTAGCTAAGCAAGTCATAGTCCGGATTTCGTAATTTCTGCAAATTGGATTTCACATCACCTGCCATCAAAATCCTCACTCCCGTCACACCGGCAGCCATCCCCAAACACAGCAGGCATACTCCCAACACGGCTTTGCCCAGGCTGCCCAGGCTTTCCTTCCACAGAGCAAGCAAAATCTCTGCTCCGGCGGCCGCCGCCAGATACCACAGACAAGGTGATATCCACAGCACTCTATCCAGCTGGAATGCCCCCAGCTCTCCCAGGCTGCTTCGAATCGTCACTCCTGCGCCGCCTGTCCAGAAAGCAGCCGCCAATGCCGCAAAAATGTTCCATCCCAGACAGGCTCCCATGCAGCGCAGATTCCCTGCTATTTTCCCCTGCCATACTGCCTCTGCCAGCACTGGCTGCCCCTTCCCTGTTTTCAGGAATATCGGCAGACATACTGACACCAGTATCACAGTTGTAAGTATCAGCAGTTCCTGATACCCTTCACTGTGCTGGCCGCCTTTCAACAGGTTTCGCAAAAAAGCTTCTCCAAACGCTTCTGTCCCCAGCACATACTCCGTCTTATGGGAGACAATTTCACCGCCCAATCCCAGAATCTGTGCCAGCAGCCGAACATTTTCCGCCAAGTAAACTCCCAACAGCAACAGCCATGCCGCCAGCAATCTAAACTTTCCTTTTGTTTCCAGTGGGTCTCGTCTCCACAGCTCCCACAGAAGATACAGCCCACCCATTCCCAGCAGCGCAAACCCCGCCAGAACAAGGGAAGAATTCAGGGCAAACAGCACCACATACCCATAACAGAAAAGCAAATGCTTTTTCTCCCGGATTTCCAGCACGCACCAGAACAGCAGCGGGATTCCGTATTGAGAAAGTCCATACACCGGTAAAAAGGGCAGAAAAGCATACAGCAGTCCCGCAGCAGCCGCTATCCATCGGGTTCCCACCGTGCTTTTCCTGACCAGCAGATACATTCCGACGAAACCCGCCAGTCTGCCGGCAGCCTGCATCGCGAGAAGCGCGGCGAAATAATTTCCGCTTAAAAATAACAGCACGCAGGCCGGTGCCGGCAGTGTGAGTGCCGTTTTCCACATTCCTCCCATAAATTCCGGCAGCCATTCTCCGCCAAAGAGATTCCTTGCCTGCAGAACATAGGCAATCATTTCTCCGTCCAGCTGATCATGTGCGGTAAAAATGGAATCTTCCCCCAATATGAAATTGGGAATTATGGAACATGTGACAGCCATAACCCCCATCCAGAACCATATCCAATCATACCTTTTCTTTGTCATCATACCTCACTCTGCCCACTGTCTGCTCTGGAGCTTTTTCTACTCCACCCCTGTACTTCCGCTTCCTGCGCCGAAACTCCGTATCCTCTCCAGGCCTGCCGCAACCCCCAGAGCAGCCACAGTTCGTTGACAGCAATTGTACATCTGTAATCCATTCTTCCGGCTCCCCGCATGGTAAACGCTGCCGCCAAAATCCCCGCCGCCAGGATACAGACTCCCACAGACAGAACACTCCCCTTATCCGGCAGCTTTCTCTCATTGAAAATATGCAGGATCGCCAGCCAGACAGCCAAAATCAGGCAACAGCCATACCACCAGCAGCTATATTCCACATATCGCTTCGTATACACAGGCATATACATTCGCATTGTCTCATAATTACTGCCGGTATAAGAGTCAAACAGACGACCTTCCATCTGTTGTCGAAATACATAGGGCGTCATGGAATATCCCAGCATATCCCAGCCAATCCGGTAAAGGATTTCAGAGGAATGACGACTCCATCCAATCTCTGCTATCTGCCTGCAGTATTCCCTGGCAGCCTCTCTTCCTGCCCTCTCCTCAAGTGCGGCAAACAGGATGTCCATATTGTCCGCACTGAGCGAAGCCTGCCAGATCACATCTCCGGTAATTTCGCGCAGATCCTCCGGCCAGAATTCAAAGTCGTTCCACAAGTCCGGCCATGCCATACGGCTTGCCATTACCGACGCCAGACTGCGTTCCGGCTCCTCTTCAGTTCTGTCCGTCACACCTGATAAAGCTGTTATAAATCCCGTACACAAAACTGCCGTGGCCAGAAACCTGACTTTCCGCATTCGGCCTTTCTTTCCCTCCGGAAAAGATCGGGGGCAGACAAATATTTCAATAAAAAAGGAAAGTGTCAGCAGAAATAACGTCCCCATAAACGAATATGGCTGAATTGCCAAATGACACTGCATGGCAAAAGGAAAGGTCAATATCGCCAGACTGCCCCAGACGGCATACAGCTTCCTGTATCCGGAACGGCTCCCACCTCCAGGGCACAGCAAAGCCACGAAGCGATACCCCACATAAAAAGCAAAAAGCAGCTGAAGCAGATACATTACCTGACAATTCCTTCCCAACAGCCGGAATATCCACAAGTACAGTATCGAGTCGGCTTCCGCAAAATCCTGCACCTGCAGAAAATGACAGCCCATCCAGTATATACCCATAAGAATCTGAATGGAAAATCCTATGAAAAGTATTCCTTTTATCACCGCACTTATGTGCAAAATTGCCTTTTTTGCCAATCCTTTCACATCTCCTGCCGTCAATCCTTTTTCCCGTAAAATGCTTTCACTCTGTCACAGATATAGTCCACCTGCTCCGGTTTCAAACCGTAATACATGGGCAGCCGGGTCAGCCGCTCGCTTTCTCTGGTGGTATACCTGTCTTCTCCATGGAACCGGCCGAATTTCTCTCCTGCCGGCGCGGAATGAAGCGGGATGTAATGGAATACCGAATGTATTCCGTTTTCCTTCAGATAATCAATCAGTTCTGTCCTCTCCTGAATATCCTTTGCCTTGATGTAGAACATATGGCCATTGTGCACACAGCCTTCCGGAACCACCGGAAGTTCGATACTTCCGGCATCTGCCAGAGGCTTCAGATTCCCATAATATAGATTCCAGCTGGTCAGCCTTGCTTCGTTCATCTCCTCCGCAATCTCCAGCTGTGCATACAGATAAGCCGCATTCATATCGCTGGGAAGGTAGGATGAGCCATGGTTCATCCAAGTATACTTGTCAATCTGTCCCCGATAATATTTGCTGCGGTTTGTTCCCTTTTCCCGGATAATCTCCGCTTCCTCCACGTCCTTCTTATCCCGGATCAGCAGCGCTCCGCCTTCTCCCATGCTATAATTTTTCGTCTCATGAAAACTGAAGCAGCCAAAGTTTCCGATAGTGCCCAGCGCCTTGCCCTTATAGGTGGACATAATCCCCTGTGCCGCGTCCTCTATCACCGCCAGATGATACTTTTCCGCAATGTCCATAATTGTATCCATCTCGCAGGCCACGCCGGCATAATGAACGGGCACAATTGCCCTTGTGCGCTCCGTCACAGCATTTTCTATCAGTTTTTCATCAATATTCATAGTATCCGGACGAATGTCCACGAACACCGGCACGGCACCTCTCAGCACAAAAGCATTGGCGGTAGACACAAAAGTATACGACGGCATAATCACCTCGTCCCCCGGCCTGATATCGCTAAGCAGCGCCGCCAGCTCAGTGGCATGTGTGCAGGATGTGGTCAGCAGGCATTTCGTGGTGCCGGTCTTCTGTTCAATCCATTCATTACACTTTCTGGTATAGGCGCCGTCGCCGCAGATTTTCTGATTGACAACACACTCCTGAATGTAATCCTTTGCCTTATCCGCATAAGGCGGTACGTTAAAAGTAATCATAATAAACCTATGCCTTTCCGCATTTTTCAATGCTCGTCCGTCCGTTTACTGATAATGTATTTGGGACGTCCCTTTACTTCTTCATAAATTCTGGCAATATAATGACCGATGATTCCCAGACTCAGCATCAGAAAACCGCCGATAATCAGAATCAGAAGAATCACCGTGGTAAATCCTTCCACGGATGTTCCCATCAGGTATTTTACCAATGTCTGGATAAACAGTATGATGCTGAACAGAATGGACACAATGCCCATCACGGTCACCAACTGCAGCGGAAGCGTACTAAAGGACGTGGCATTGGTTACGGCATACTTCATCAGACTGAAAAAGGACCACTTGCTCTCACCAAACTGCCGCTCCTGTACTTCATAAGTCACCTTCTCCGTACGGAATCCCACCCAGAAACTCAGCGCCCGGAAAAAAGTATTCCGCTCCGGCAGCGTCAGCAGCACATCCACCACCTTTCTGTCCAGAAGCTTAAAATCCGAGGACGCATTCATATCCATTTTAATCAGCCCGCTCATAACTTTATAGAACAGGCCTGCCGAAAGCCTGTGCGCCAGGCTTTCCTTCCCCCGGCTCTCCTTGATACCCTCCACTACCTCGGCTCCATTTTTCCACAGTTCCCACATCCGTGGAATCACCTGTGGAGGATGCTGGAGATCACAATCCATCACAATCGCCGCATTTCCCACCGCCAGCTCCAGCCCTGCAAAAATAGCGGCCTCTTTGCCAAAGTTACGGGAAAATTCAACCCCGCGAATCCGTGGATTTCCAGCCGCCGCCTTCTGTATCTCGGAAAATGTGTTGTCCCTGGAGCCGTCGCTGACATACACCAATTCATACTCAATATGCTGCTCTTCCAGCAATTCTGCCAGCACTTTGGATGTGTTGGCTATATTCTCTTCTTCATTATAGGCCGGCAAAACAATTGACAAAAGGGCCATATTTTATCTCCTATTCCAGTTCCGCCGATTCTCATTCAACACCTTCCACGTGGAGCAATTTCTGTCCG
>CAJUQT010000006.1:0-65502 GCA_910588225.1 uncultured Acetatifactor sp. | reverse complement strand
GACATAAATTCTCCAGGCGTTGAATGAGATACTGCTGTTCCAGTTCCGCCGATTCTCATTCAACACCTTCCACGTGGAGCAATTTCTGTCCGCTTCGGACATAAATTCTCCAGGCGTTGAATGAGATACTGCTGTTCCAGTTCCGCCGATTCCTCTGTCTGCTGTGTCAGCGGTTTACATTTTCCGTTTTCACATACATAATGCCATCAATGACGCATATGGAATTCTTCCCCGGAAAACTGTCCATGGCAATATATTCCTGAGAATAATACATCTTTTCCATTGCCTCCTGTGGCAGAATGTTCAGCGTCGCACCCAGATAGTTCCTGATAAAAATCTCATAATTTTTTCCTGTATAAAGGAGAAAATCACCATTCATTCCGATCATATTAGATGTCACCGGCAAAGTAATATCCGTCTTCGGGAAGGATTCGTCTCCGACCACTCCAATCATGGCCACAGGAATGCCCGGATAGTATCCTTCCGTCTGCTCTATCCTGTCCAACAGCCGTATACAGTAAGCATATGTCTTCTCATACCGCTTCTGCAGATTGGAATAAGCAATATTATCCGTAATACAATAACAGAAAATCAGAACAAATGCTCCCACAAATGCAGTCCATTCCATCCAGCTGCACAGGCCGTCCGAATCACCACAGCTGCCGCTTACCAGCGCCACAGCTCCGATGACATACAGAATCCACTGATACCTCATCAGCAAATGATAAGTGACCGACGGAGAAATCAGCAATATAATGTTGGTCAGCAGAGGCAATATAACCGCTGCCACTATTATTATAACGAAAAATACCGGATTCTTCCAGCCCTTTCTCTTCCTGAACAGGAAAAGTACCGCCAGCCCTGCCGTAATCGCCAGCAAAATGCAGGCTGACACTGAGAAAAAGTTCTGAAACAGCACATTTCCCTTTAAAGTAAATCGGAAGAAGTCCGCATACATCTCCTTAACTGTGGAGAATAACCCGGCGGCAGAAGCCGCTCCCGACGTCATCTCCCCGATTCCCTGATAGTCCGCCAGCTCCTTCCCCTGAATCTTCAGCAGCACCTGCAGAATGCCGTAGTAAAGAGCCGCCCCCAAAATGCCCATCCAGAGATAGCGGAGTGCTCCTTTTATTTTCCAGACCGGCCTTTCCTTTTCCTCCCTGGATGCAAACAGCATAAGAATGGCAAATACAGACAAAATCATTGCAAAGGACAGATACCCCTGATAAATGCCCATGCTGAATGCCAGACAGACTGCCCCAGGCAGAAATCCCATACGATACTTTTTCGTAAAAAGTACGGACAATACCGCCAGCAGTAATGCCAGCATATAGCCGTCCAGCGTAAATACATAGCCAAAAGTGGATGCCAGAGCAGGAAAAGCTGCCAGCAGACCGCCGCAGACCGCCGCAGACCATTTCCTTCTCACCTCCAGGATCTCACATATCACAGCCGCCCCGCAGCTTAAGTACAGAAGACCCAGGAGACCGATAATCCACGGCAGTGTATAATAAGATGAAATCCCACAGGCGACCGTGAGAAACCATCTGCCGGAAGTAATCATATTCTGATCAAAGTACATGCTGTCCAAACCGTCATGATTGGGAATGTCCGATAAAAGCACGGGCATATGAACTATAAGTCCCGTGATAAGACAGGCCAGAAAAGCGACCTTCCACTCGCCTCTGATTTTACCATATAACATTCGAAATGCCTGTGTGGGTGACTGCATGACCTTCATCCCTCCCTGTTCAGTTCTTCCGCGATTATCCGCGCCATTCTCTCCCTGCCTGCCTCATTGGGATGAATTCCGTCCGTCATATACAAATCCTTATCCTCCCACTTCTCATGAGGTGAAAAATCATGGAACACATCAATGATTTCAATATCCAGCTCCTCTGCCGCCCGCAACTCCGCTTCCACGTATTCCTTCAGCACACCGCCCCCCTGATCCGCCTCCTCACAGGTCAGCCCTGTGGTATACCAGGTATACAGAGGCGTCACCAGCACAATCCGCAGCTCCGGATTCGCTCTTCGAAGCGCTTCCACGGAACTGCGCAGGGCGCCCAGAAAAGTATATTCATCATAGGGGTCCTCCGGATTCTCAATGGGAACTCCCGCGTGATAATCATTGACCCCCTGCTGCAGCAGCACAATTTTCACCCTGGAAAAGTCAATCACTTCCAGGCCGTTGATTACCTCCGCAAAATACTCCGTATTATTCTCCCGTATTCTCATTGTCACAGTCTGCTGCACGCCAAAGTCTTCCGCCCCCACCGACTTTGTCAGTCCTGCCAGCGACAGCGAGTTTTTGGGGTAATCCATTCGGCGCCCACTTTCAAGTCTTGCCATACAAGTGCCCCCCATAGCGGCATTATACACAGTTCTTCCCAGAAGCTCTGCCAGCTGTTCCGGAACACCTGTCTCATCCCTCACCGCCCCGAAAACACTGTCTCCAAAAGCGACTACCTCCGGATGCCAGATATGTTCAGCCTTTCTCTCCCGAAACGTCAGGAAAAAAAGTACCGCGAATATCTCTGCGGCGGCTATTCCATATATGATTATCCTCTTTTTATGCAGTCGATCCATCACATTCTCCCGCTGATTTTAAATGGCAGTTATTCCTCTATACGACATCCGGAACCCGAGCGCCCTTCTCCCGCATTTCCGGTCAGCTCCATCAGCGCCTGTGCCACTCTTCCGCTTCCCCCTCCGTCAGTCATCCTGCGTTCCCTTGTGCTGCAGTTCCGACGTAGTTCTGCGCTTCCCACGAATTCCGTAAACAGCTTTTCCATTTTGTTCAGTGTCTCTGCGGCATCCTTATGCCATGCCCCTGCGAACCCGGCAACCTTCTGCTCTCCTATATAAGCTGTCAGCGCCTCCTGATTTTCCGTATAAGAAAAACAGATGAACGGAATGCCAAGTGCCGACAGCTCATAAATGGTGGAACCTCCCGCTGTCAGCGCCAGATCGCATTTCCCCATAAGCCCCGCCATATCTCTTACATCATGGTAAATCCGAACATTGCCACATCGCTGTTCCCATTCCTTCAACTCCTGAAAGTGAGAATGAAAGCGCCCTGTAACCAGGTGACAGCATATATTCTCCCGTAATATCCTCTCCAGAATCATACCGGCTATATTCTCATTATCTCCGCCGCCTGTGGTAATCAGCACATCTCTGACCGTATCTCTGACCTCACAGACCCGGTGCTGTCGGAACTGTCCTCTCAGAGGCACATAATGACTCCCAATCAGCAGCCGGGTGCTTTTCCCCTGATACAGCTTCCTGTACTGTTCCGGCTCTGCCGGAGCATTATAATTAATCACACAGTCCACAGGATAGCAGTGTATGCCGAAATCCTCCATCAATGCGACCCTCCCGTACCGCCCAAGTGCAGTCAGATAAGCATCCGTCACCTGATAGCTGTCTGCCAGAATCACGTTGAACTCTGTCTGCTCGGCTTCCCTTTCTGCCAAAGCTTCTGCCAATGCCTCCCAGGCCGGCAATTCCGCCTCCATGTCCCGGTAATCGGTTCCCAGAATCCTGCTTTCAAAGCCATGCTCTGCCGCCAATGCGCCGGATTCTTCGTCGGCACAGATAAAACAGATGCGCTCTCTGCCCACAGACAATGCCAGCGCCTCCGCCACAGCCAGACAACGCATCAAGTGTCCGGCTCCAATTTTGCTGTTCCCATCCGCACGTATCAAAAACATGTTTCCTCACCTTTTGTCCGGCTTCGTCAGCCTTCCTCGTCCCCCTGCAGCCGCCCCGGTTTATTCAGGGCTTTCACAGCGGAAATCCACCATCTCCCAGCTCATGGGCGTTCCCAGTCTGGCATCTCTGGTAATTTTTTTCCCAAGTATCTCTTCATAATACATGGTATGAAGCCCGTTTGCCGGCCTCACACTCCGGAGGTTCTCCGGGGTGAACACCTCTCCCGCTTTCATGTCCCTGGCCACGAACAGCGAACGGGAATGTTCTCTCTCCCTCTCCTGTGCCGGAGTCAGATCATAAGTAATCCTCCCCAGCGCCGCTTCTATTTTGCGGATATGATCCACCATTTCCTTAAATTCGGCAGGTTCCATGGAAAAAGCGGAGTCCGCCCCTCCATCAGCCCGGCTCAACGTGAGGTGCTTCTCCACCATTCTGGCTCCCAGCGCCACCGCCGCTCCCGCCACTGCACTTCCCATAGTGTGGTCGGACAGTCCTGTCAGACAATCAAAGGTATCACCCATAGAAGGAATTGTCCTCAAATTCACGTCCTCGTAAGGAGTCGGATAAGCCGAAGTACATTTCAGCAGAATCACATTCTCATTTCCGGCCTCCCTGCAGGTACGTACCGCCAGATCAATATCCGAAAGTCTGGCCACACCGGTGGCAAGAATCATTGGTTTCCCTAATTTTGCTATCTTTCTGATGAGAGGAATATCCGTAATCTCAAAAGAAGCCACCTTATAAGCCGGCACGTCCAGCTCCTCCAGGAAATCCACACTGCTTCCATCAAAGGGGGAAGAGAAAAATTCCAGCCCCATTTCCAGCGCAACATCCTGCAGTTTACCCTGCCATTCCCAGGGTGTGTAAGCACTCTCATACAATTTGTGAAGGGTAGTCCCATCCCACAGCGTCCCCTGGGTAATCTGAAAGCAGTCGTCGTCGCAGTTCAACGTAATGGTATCCGCGGTGTAAGTCTGAATCTTCACGGCATCCGCTCCAGCCTCCTTCGCCGCCCGGATGATTGCCACAGCTCTGTCATAATCCATATTGTGGTTCGCGGACATCTCCGCCACAATAAAGCATGGTGCATTTTCACTGATGATATGATTTCCTATCTTAATTTCCCTGTTCATCCTCTTTCCTCACAGCAAAATTCTATTTTTTCATATTTTTTTCCACGTCGAAATTCGCGCCAGTTATCCCCGGTCATCCGCATAAATGTCACATCGTACCAGATATCTTCCTTGCAGACATAATGTTTCTTTTCCTCCACCACTTCACAGCCGCAGAATCTGTGCAGTTGAATGACTCCCTTGTTCAAAGTAAACACATCGCTATATACTGCCTGCTTCTTCAGCACGTCAAACACATAATCATACATACTCATTTCCAGAGAAAGTGCTGTGCCCAGACTTCGCAGCCGCTTCTCTCCCATATAGTATGCCCAGCCCAGATTGCCTTCCGGATTCTCCAGTCCTGTGAGGTTGATGACCCCTGCCGGCTGTCCGTCCACCAAAATCAGCCAGTAATCCACATCTGAATTCTCCTGGATTCCCGCCAGCCATTTCCTCTGGCCCTCCAGAGTCAGCTTCGGATTGGTATTCATGTATCTGGTGATTTCCTCGTCCATCCGCCAGCGCATGATATTCTCCAGATCCTCTTCCCGGATTTTCCGCAAGGTCACGCTCATTTCTTCTCTCCCTCTGCTGTCTGTTCCGGCCGTTTTACTTCCGCCGGTACCTCAGACACCCTTTCTGAAATGATTTAAGATTTTCTCAGGTCAGGAAGCTCTGTCCCTCCTGCCGCCTTAGAAATTCTCCACACACTTTTCCAGCAGCTCCCGCACCCCGGTCAGCTCCACGGCTTCCTCCAGCGGCACAGATATCCCCAGCCTCTCCTCCAGCTCCCCGATTATCATCACATGGGCCAGCGAATCCCACTCCTCCACATCGGCGATCATGGTGTCTTCCGTTATAGTACCCACAGGCACATTCAGCGCCTCTTCTATCAGCGCAATAATCTCTCTCTTCTTCCCTGCATCCATATTTCCATCTGCTCCTTTATCCTGCCGGCGGATTCGCACCCGCCCTTTTCTCCGTACTTCCGCAACTGTATGACACAGGCATTTTATATGCCGCTTCCGGCTTCACTTTCCCGCCTTCGGCTCCTGTTCATCCATTCTTACATCATACCTTCTCTCAGGTGTCTGCGCAAGTCCTATCTCATACAGGATACCCTTTTCCCCTGCGGCTCCCGCCTCCCCATAGCCCAGCCGCCTATAGAGTCCGGATACCGGAACGTTTTTCGCCGTGGGAACATACAGGGCCTGCAGCCGGCTCCACCCCCGGCTCCGCATGTCCTTTTCCACGTCCTCTACCAAAGCATCCTCTATATTCCTTCCCATGATACGGCAGCTCATGACAAAGTCCGTCAGCACAGGCACTTCACCGCTGAAGTCTGCAATCAGAGCCGCCGTGATTCCATTGTCTCCGAAACGATCTGCCACACTATACAGATAGACCTGTCTGTCCCCATCCTCCAGCAGTTCCGCTATCTGCGCCTGGGTATACCGCCTGGTAGTCAGATTAAACTGATTCGTCTTGTTCATCATCTGCAGCAGCCGCTCCGCATGTTTCTTCGGCTCTGCTCTCCTGATCACGATTTTCAGCTCTCTCAGATAATCTTCAAAGCTTCCGACGTTCTCCTGCAGCCGCTTTCTCTCGGACAGGGCAACATACTGTGCGGTCTTGTCCCTGTCCTCCTCCGTAGTAAAAGCCTTCTCAAAATATTCCCGGAAAATTTCTGCCATGGCCGGGGCAAGCGCCTCCGGCTTATCCGGGAAATCAGGCACCTCCACCTGAGGCAGCATCTCCTTCACCAGCTGTCGTTCCGCCGGGTTATCATCCCAGAATACAAAGGAATCCAGCCCCAGATTCAGCTCCCGGGCAATATCCTTGATATTTTCATGCTTCGGTGTCCAGTTGATACGCTTTGCCGCAAAAACCTCCGGCCGCAGCACCATATGCGGATGCTTCTTCAGGATCTCCATGGCATCCTGCTCATTATTTTTTGATACAATCCCCAACAGCACCCCCTGCTTCTGCATCTCAAGAAGGAGTCTCTGAAGATTCTTATACGCCAGCCCCGCATGTTCCTCCGACAGCACCACCGGGGTCCGGTCATGCTCCCCTGCCAGGCCTCCCCATAAAGTATTATCCAGATCCAGCAGCAACACCTTTTTCGGAGTTCTGGATTCGACTCTTACCCTGTCCAGAATCAGCGCGCACAGCCGCTTCTGGGCTTCATTGCTCAGCAGAATTCTGCCCATATACCACATTTTCGCAGAAAAGGCATTCTCCTCCCCCAGCGACTCAATCATATGATGATAATCGAGTGCCCTCACATTTGCGTGCGCTTTGCAGCACATCTCCAGCCGTCTCTGCCAGAGTTCCTCCAACGCTGCTTTTCTTCCTGTGTCGGCTGCTGCCAGCTCTGCTCCCCAGAGATAGGCATCCGCAATATAATAAAGCTGCGCAGCAGCCAGCACTTCTTCCAGCCTGGTAAACCATCCGTCAATCCTCTTCTCTGCCGTCTCCGGCTCCAGGTCATGCTCCAGCAGTTCCATTAAATCTTCCACCAGAAAAGTAATCTCCGGCCCAAATGCGTGATAGGACGAAGAAGGGTTCATCAATATTCCCAGTTCATTCCCATACCCTTCCGTTTCGTACACTGCCGCCTGCTTCTGCAGCAGACGGATCACCAAATTCATATTCACATTGGACAGCAGCGCAAGCTTCTGCCCCTTTTGCCTGTTCCCGTCCATATCCTGAAACGCTCCTCTGCTTGCTGCAAATTCATGTCTTTTCGCACAGCCCACCGTCATTTTCCGTTCGCCGTCCGCCCTGTCAGGAATCGCAGCCCTGCTCCCCCTGCATCAACCGATATTTTATCTGCGCAATCTCCCAATCCGTCCAATCATCAATATCCTGTACCTCTGTCTCAGGAATCACCATTGGCAGAATATTCCCCACCATCAGCCGCTTATTCTCCCGGAATGCTTTCGTCCGGAACACGTAAAACTGCCCTGCATCATGATAATGGGGCTCCAGATCCTGGGAACGGCTGTCCAGATACTGCGGATGCTCAAATACCAGCCTTCCCTCCTTCACAATCATGGCCCGCTGTGGGGGATAGGAGAAAGCCACCACGGGAATCAGCGTGTCCGCATCGCTGTCAAGAAATTGATTTACGGCACTTTCCAGCTTTCCCGCCGTCACAAAAGGCGCCGTGGGATAGATGCAGCAACCCACATCAAAATGCTCTCCCCGTTTTTCATACTCATCCAGCACCTCCAGCAGCACATCATTGGTGGTGGCATAATCATTGGCTGTCCTCTCGCTGCGGAAAAAAGGAACCTCCGCACCATACTGCTTTGCAATCCGGGCAATTTCTTCATCGTCGGTGGATACCATTACTCTGTCAAATATCCCCGCTTTCACCGCCGCTTCTATAGAATAGGCCAAAATCGGTTTCCCGCAGAATTCCTTTATATTCTTCCTGGGAATCCGCTTGCTGCCTCCCCTTGCCGTAATAATCGCCACTTTTTTCATTACACTGTATCCTTTCCGCTCTTTCAAGCTCCGCAGTTGACACATCTTCTGCTTTCGGCTGCCAATGCCCTGAATACACAGGCAAGTGTTCAGACGCTTCACCGCATAGTCACTTCCACTACTTCCCCAGTCGTTTTCTCAGCCGCCGCACCCAAAGCTTCAGCCGATACTGCCGGTAAAATTTCCGGTCCGACTGCCCCTGTAAGGCAATCAGCCGCTGCTCCTCCTGCCCCGTATACTGCCTGTAATACACATTCTCTCTGAAATCAGGGAATTTCACCTCCACGCCTTCCCGCAGTTCCCTGACAAAGGAAATCCGGGGCTGCCTTACTCCCTGCATATACGAGAACAGGGTAACCACATAATACAGCTCTGCAAAACGATACTCCAGCTCCTGATGGTACCGCTCTGAAACTCCCCGCTTCCGACATTCCGCATAGAGGATTTCCATTGCTTTCATTCGGTCTCTGCACCTTTCTTCCGTAATAAAATGCACGGTAGACCGTTCGTGCTGATAGTAAAAATACAGCGGTTCCTCTACCTTCTCAAAATGTCTGAAATACAACGACCACACAGAACCGGCGCAATTATCCTCATAAAAAATCCCTTCCGGGAAATCAAGCCCATTCTCCCGAATCACACAGGCTTTATACACTTTGATTACCATGCTTCCCGGCCGCAGGAAAAGCTTTTTATGCTTCTCCTCATCCAGCTCCCCTGTCTGTCCCGCAGAATTGTTCCGTACCACTTTCCCCACAGCGGCCGGAGACACCATACATTTTTCCAGAGGCACATGCTCCCTCACCAGACAATAATCGCAGCCCACCATGTCCGCCCCTGTCTCCGCCGCCTTTTTCAGCAGCTTTTCATAGTAATCCGGCGTCACCCAGTCGTCGCTGTCAATGAAGCCAATCCACTCTCCCGACGCAGCCTTCAGCCCTTCGTTTTTGGCTCCCCCCTGGCGCTTGTTCACCTCGTAAGTGATAATCTTCACCTTATCCGGATAGCTGCGCTCATATTCCCGCAGGATTTCCAGAGAATTGTCTGTGGAAGCGTCATTCACCGCGATAATTTCATAGTCCGTCACCGTCTGTGCAACCAGAGAATCCATACAGTAATTCAGTTTTCCCTCCCCCGCCATATTGTAGACAGGCACAATGATACTGAGCCGCATTCTGCTTTCTCCTCTGCCCTATATCTTCTATCCGATGTCACGCTTTGATTGGGGCCTGCTGTGATTTTCGGTGCATCCCCAGTCATCCTCATCCGCTATTAAAATCCTGAAATCGTCTGCTTTCCCGCACACCATCTATGTTTCCCTGTTCAACTGCCCTCGCTCAATGACAGCCTTCCCATCCTCTACCCGATATACCAGATCGCATTTTTCGATGGTCTGCAGCCTGTGAGCAATAATGACCAAGGTCTTCCTGCCATGCAGCCGGTTAATTGACTCCATAATCGCTGCCTCTGTGTCATTGTCCAGGGCGGATGTGGCCTCATCCAGAATCAGCACCTCCGGGTCATGGTAAAGTGCCCGGGCGATACCGATACGCTGCCTCTGTCCCCCGGAAAGCCGGATGCCTCTCTCCCCAATCCCGGTATCCAGCCCCTCCGGAAGCGTCTTCACAAATTCATCCAGTCTGGCTTCTCTGAGGACCTCCCAGAGCCTCGCCTCGTCGATCTTCTCCTCAGGCACTCCAAAGGCCACATTTTTCCGTATGGTATCATCCAGCATGAAAATCATCTGGGGAATATACCCGACATTTTTCAGAAATCTCCTGTATTCTGCCTTCACGTCCCTGCCGTCCGCATAGATTGTCCCGCTTTTCACCTCCAGCAGACCCAGCAGAATATCCACGATAGTACTTTTTCCCGCTCCCGATGTACCCACAATTCCCACAGAAGAACCAATGGGAATCGTCAAATCTGCATGATCGAAAATCAGTTTATCTGTATTTGGATAGGCATACACAATATTTTTCAGTTCCACAGCATGTTCCAGCGGAAGCTTTTCCTCCACATCGGCCGCAAAAGACATATCCACCTTATTGTCCTGGATTTCCTCCTGCAGATTATCGCTGACCCCCATGAAGGGCGGCTTACAGTAAGTAATGGCCAGAATCTGATTATTGATGCGGTTTACCGCCGGGAGAAGTACAAAAGCCGCAGCCCCCAAAGTGGAAATCATCTCCAGCATGTTCTCGGTGGAAGCCCCCGACACGGTCAGTGCAATCATATATCCCACCATCACGGCAATACAGGCTGTCTCAATAAATAATTTCGGCATGTTATTATACAGGCTGTACCGCTGCACAGCATTTACATAGCCTTTGCCGCACTTGCAGTATTCCTCCACAAAATACTGCTCCCTGCAGTTTATCTTGACCTCTTTCACTCCCTGAACTGTCTGGGAAATCCATTTGAACAGGCTGCTGTAATAATTCCGGTTATCTTCCCCGGCCCGATACACCACCGGCTCCAGAATCTTTTTAATCAAAACCATCAGAATCAGCAGAGCCGCCGCCAGCAGTATGGTCATAATCCCATTTGTCATCAGGCAGTATCCCGCCACAAAAAGGGACATTACACCGTCTGAAAACAACTGCAGCAGCGCAAGAATCAATGCATACATATTATTCACATCAGAGGTAATACTTCTCTGCACCACAGCCGTATCCGCATTCAGGAAGAATTCATACCCCCTTCGCAGATAATTGCGCATCATCCGCTCGGAGGTCCGGAACTGATTGGTATACACAAAAGCCAGCGTCAGCTTCTGCTGCACAAACAGGAACAGATTTTTCACTACAAACACCCCAATCAGCAATACCATCACTGTAATGGAAAACTGCTGAAAATCTCTGCACCCCAAAAAATCATAAAAAGCTCTCACCAGAGCATTTTTCTCTACTGCCTGAGGGTCGATGACCACACTGACTACCTGTACCAGCAGCCCTACACCGGCAGTCTGCAGAAATGCGCCGATGATCATCAGCGCCACCAAACCTCCCATGGCCCGCTTCTGCTTTCCGTCCAACAACAGACGGAGCTTTCTCAATATTTCCAGCACCTGATGCCCTCCTGTCTCCTTCTTCCCGCTTCTTTCTGGCAGCCGCTTCTCCCTGTCTCTCCTGCTCAGCCGTTTTTATGCTCTCCCAGCCACCCTGCTTCATAACCCCGACTTAAATCTGTTCATTCTGCCTGTGAATTAAGGGATTCTCATAGGCATCCATAAAATCCTCTCCCAGCCGGATTACCTCATCCGCAAACTGAATCGCCTTAATCTCCGTAAGCACCGCAACCACCTTTTGAAACCGAAGCCCCGGGAAAAAATTCAGCATCTCCATGGGAATGGTAGCATCAAACTGCGGATACTCCGGAAAAAGCTTCCGATAATCCAGCACATCTCTGGGATGCGGCTTCAGAAAAATCGTCCCCTCCGTCTGATAACGCGCAATAATATCCCGGAAAATCCGCTCTCTCACATCCAATGTACACAGAGGATCCGTCAAAATCAGGATTTTATCTCCCACCTTATCGCTTTCCGCAATCTGACGCTCCAACGCCGCCTTGTCCCGAATGAAGGCCTGCAGAATCATTTCCTTATCCGCTTCCGTAAGCCTGTCCACCAGCGCCTGCCTGGACTGTTCAATATATCTGGGACAGGAATAGTGGATGGCAGATATATCGTTCACTTCCATATCCAGACAATACTTGCCATACCCGTTCTGCACAAAAATCAGGTTCAGATACATGGAGAGAAATGCCTTCAGCCTGAAATGCCCTCTGTTGTCATACCTGGCCGCGTCAAAATTCTTCAGGCAATTCAGTCCGTCCTCCAGAGCGTGATAAGGAATCCGGTTCTGATTCAGATAATAGCCGATTGGGTCCGAATCACAGTAGACATATACGTCTCCATATTCCCGGAAATCCACCGGCACATAAGAAGCCTCCAGCCGGGCATAACGTCTGGTAAACTGAATCCTGTAGTACAGATTCCCCAGAAATCCCCGGCCACCCTTTCTCCACCTGGCCAGCTCCGGGAAGAAATCCTCCCGCTTCTCATCAAACTCTATCACCCGGCCGAACAGTTCCGTCTTCTCCACGCGGTTCTTCAAGTCTTCAAAATTGTTGGACATCTTCGAGAGAACCAGGTCTGCCTTTACGGCCCCTTTCCCTTCCGCGCGAAGCTTCAGCTCCTTCAGAAATGTAATATACACATGATAATAGGTGTGACATACATAGATCCTTGATCCATTTTCTGAAACTTTTCCCTTTTTCATCTATCCTGTCCTTTTCCCGGATTTCTTCTGTTTCTATTCACTATATCGCCAGTCTGCTTATACCGCTTACACTGTATCCATTCGCTTCAGCTACATTATAACCTATTCTAACACAAAAAATCTGGTTTTTGAACCTGATTTATTACACATTACCTTTCCGTGGCCTGCCAATGTTCCCCTTTATTCTGTACCGCCTGTACATCGCCGCCCCCAACAATCCCAACACCGTCGCTGCACTGACAGCCTCTGCTGCATGCCAATACCACATACCTGCATAACGCACTCTGATTTCGCCGGCAAATCCCTGTCCGAACAGTACCCTCACATCCGAATTCTCTCCCTTTACCACAGGGAGCTTTTCTCCGGTCCTCTTATCATAAGCCATATATCCCTTATAATACAGCATGGGAAAATCAATGTAGCCGGAATCAGCCTCCACATACGCATCTGCCTGTAATCCCTTCTTTTCATAAGAATCCATCCACACACCTTCCGAAAGCACCGGCTCATGATAAGTCATATGCTCCAGACCGGCCCCTTCAGGGAGATATTCCGCTCCCAGCACTGCGGAATCTCCCGCTCCCTGGGAAGAATATAATTTAATAAACTCTGTTCTGGTCAGCAGAAGATCATTCAATTGATATGTGGTAAAGATAACAGAAACCGCCACAACCAGAAGCAGTACTCCTTTTCCTGACAGATACGTCCACTTTTCCCGAAGTATCCATATTCCTGCAAGACAGGCTGCCATCACCATACAGACACTTGCGATTCCCATAAGTCTTGTGGGAAATTGCAGCGATCCGTTCAATACAGCAAATAGTCGATTGAAAGAACTCAGCGCATCCCAAGGGAAATAGCAGGTACTCATAAACAATACAACACAGCCCAGAAAAAGCAGTATATTCATCGCTTTCCTTTCCTTTTTCTGTGCTTCTGTCAGCTCTTTCCCGGAATATTTCAGACAGAATCCAATCCAGATTATCACACACAGCAGCAGCGCCATTCCAATCCCAATAGGTTCCGTATCTACCATTCCGTTCTCTGCAAATCTGGAAGACGCTCCTCCGGCCTGCAACGTATAAAACAGGTGAGCGGGAAGAATTCCTCTGCTTTGAATCAAAACATTGGCATTATGCCCAAAATAATACTGATCCGCCGTCATCAAATCCAAAAAGGGGACCACAAACCAGGCATTCATCAAGGTTGTCATACCCACAGTAAGCGCCAGCACAGCAAATGTTCGTAGACGGAACGTTTTCTTCCAGAGGAACAGACACAAAAATACAATAAGGCCTCCTGCCATTTCACAGGTAAGCACGTGAGACTGTATAATGCCGGTAAAACCCAGCGCAGGAATCACCCAATTCCACAGATATCCTTTCCTCTCCGGTTCTTCTGTGTAAATCCGGTAAAATCCCCATGCCAGCAGAGGCAGAAATATCATGGCAGTGTATTCTCCCACCGCCGCACGATTATAGATATTGTAAATGCGATAAGGAAGCAGCGTATATAACGCACATCCGAACATTCCGATGATCCTGTCGTGAAAGCACTTGTGAAAGCTCAAATAGGCTATATACGCCGTCGCCAGATTTACCGTCAATACAAACAGCCTGTATGTCTCATCCGGACTGAAACCCAGAATACGGTACAAGGCCGGAACAAGCAAAAAGGCATCCCCGTAAAAAATAGAATTGGCATATCCGTGTCCGGCCAGCCATACAGACTCAATTCTACTCCACCATTCTCCCCGTAAAATATGTTCTGCCAACGCCTCAATACGCATTAAATGAAAAATCAAGTCAGCGCCAAACATATTATAATCTACCATTATCGGGAGAGAAGACATCAGTGCCAGTGCGGGAACACCAAATATCGCAAGCTGCCTCTCTGTCGAAACCGGCCTCCTCCTGTTCAGCATTGCCAGCATCAGCACGCCATCTAAAAGCAGGCTGATAAGAATCACCCAAAAAAGATACACTCTGCTTCTCTCTGTACCGACCACAATCTCCGCGCCCTGAATTTTCAGACTCTCCGCACCATTGTCCTGTACTTCCACCCGGAGATATTCCACATCATCCAACAGATAAAACTGGCACTCTCTCACATGAATGCCCTTAAAAAGTGCTGCATAATTGCACAGCAGCGTCTTATAATGCCCTTCCTTTACTGTAACGCCAAAAGCACTGACCTGATCTTCTCCGGTATCATAATACAGCCTGGCAGTGTAGACCCCTGCCGGCAGCGACACACCCTCTCCCATCAGCAGCGCTGTCTCCTCTGTTCCCACAACAATTCCTTTTGTACCAAACAGTCCTGCCACACCTGCCAAAATCATCAGCAGCTCTATGCATAACAATATTCTGATTTTCCCATTCTGTAAAAACTCAGACTTCTTTAACACGATTTCGTCCCCTCACAATGCTCATCACCACACATCCGCAAACAGCGACAGCGGAAATAAGTTCACTTAATCTCCACACCATGGATTCCTCTGTCACAAAGGGCATCGGCACCGGATTCAAGTTCCCTGCCTGAGGCCAGATACAGGCTGCCGTTTTCAATACATTCCCGATGAAAAACTGTGTAGTCCCCACCGAAACTACAGTTACTGCCAGAATCAGAATTCGACATCTTTTTTCCCCTTCCTGTCCCGCCGTCTGGCCCAGAGTGATACCGGCAACCATCACCAGGCTTAGGCATACCGGAATGGCCCATTTTGTGGGACTCTGCAAAAAGGAAAGCAGAATAGAACATATCATATTTCTGTCCTGGAAAAAGTCCCAGGGAAAGCTGCAGCTGCTTAAAAATATCAGCAGCAGGCATACTGGCAGCAAACGATTCCCCAATACAGTTTCTCCGCTCTTTTCCTGATACTTTCCTATATACATCCCCCAGAGTCGAATCAGAACCAGCGCAATTACAGCCGCGCCGGGCGCCATGGCCCGGGTACCTGCCAGGCCGTTTTCAAAGTAGGAAGTTCCTCTGCCCCCCCACTGAAAGATGCTTAGATACTGTACCAGATAGGTTCCCATGGACTGAAAATCTGCGGGAAGGAGTATTTGCACATTTTCCGCATCCTGCAATCTGAGCAGCATGGGAATCAGAAACCATGCATTGATCAGCATAAATGCTGCTGCCGTCCTGCCCAGAACCAGAAATATCTGCCTCCCCAGGGAACGTTTTCCCATTAAAAGCAAAATAAAAAGCGTCATTCCCAAGGTAACGGTCAAAATGGATGTGGAAGAAAGCGCCAGCAGACTGAATCCCACAGTAAGCGGAATCCATAGTTTGCCATATTCCGCCTGATCCTGTTCCATGGTATACAGCCTGATCAGCCCTGACATAATGAGGGGCAGAAAAATCCATGCCGCAGTCTCTCCCAGATTTCCGCTTATATATATTGCGTCCAGTCTGCAGGGACACCAGGTATAAAGCATACTGCCCGCCATTGCAGCATCCGTTCTGCCGAAGCACTTCCTGAAACAGCAAAATGCAATCAACGCTGTCAGCAGATTTGCCAGAAACAGAAACAACTTATAGGCTGTCGCCGGCTCTGCACCCAGAAATCGCAGCAACGCCGGTATCACATAAAATACATCCGCCTGAAAAGAGGCCGCTCCATAGCCGTAATCTGCCGTGGGCCACACTCCTGTACGAATGGGAAATACATTGCCGATTCCCTGTTTCACCGCCTCGATTCTCCCCAGTGAAACCATTAAATCATTGCCCTCCAGAAGATAATTCGTCATAAGCGGCACAGACGCCACTCCTATAATCAACAGCAGGCAAAAGGCATTCCATTTTACTGCTGTTTTATTCTGTTTCCCTGCTGCATGATATCTATTCTCCATTCTCCTGCCTTTCAGCGAAAAGGCTTCCTCACTTTCCATTCAGTAAAGCATGCCTTCCGCGTTTCTTCCGTCGATAATATACTGCCATAACCACCGCGGTCAACACCGTAACCGCTTCTCCTGCCCGCCAGTACCATGGACTGACGAACCGGACTCTTGCATCCCCTGTATATCCTGCCGGAATATCTACTGTCACCTCAAAATTATCTCCCGCATAACAGTGAAACGTCTCCCCGCTTTCTACATCCCACGCACGATATCCCTTATAGTAGAGAAGAGAGAATGACGCTTTCCCCATCTGCCCGCTGGTATTTTCCAGGTGAACATTCGCTCCCAAAGGAAGCTTTGCGTAATCATCTGTCTCAATTCCTTCCGAGCACACCGGATCATGGTACATAAACAGCGATGCATCCGCACCATAAGGCAGATATTCTCCGCCGGCAATATATCCAGTGGCCACTCCTTCTCCATTATAGGTTCTGATCACATTAGAAGTAAACATTGTATTGTCCATCAGATGAACACTGCTGATTACCAGTAAAAAAATCATTCCGGCAAAATAGCTTATCTTCAGCACTTCCCTTTTACTGTCAATCACCAGTTTCGCCACCAGGCCTGCTACTGCCGTCAGACATACGTTGGCAATGGTCAAAAAGCGGTTTGGATGCTGTACACTGGAAATCAGAGTAGCAGCCACATCATTCATGGACTGAATCCTATCCCAGGGAAACAGACTCAGACTCATAAGCATTGCTGCTGCTGCAAACCATCCCGCAATTCCTCCCAGTACCCTTTCTCTTTTTGCCATTTTTCCCAACTGACCTGTAAAATTCAGATACACCAAAATCAAAAGCGCCGCCATTGGTGCAATTCCTACTCCCACAGGCACGGTGTTCGCCATGCCGTTGACATCAAAAATAACCTCGGTTCCGTTTGAGAAATACGTAAAAAATAAATGTGCCGGAAACAACCCTCTTGCCTGAATCGTCCTTCCGGATACATGGTGAATGACAAAATCTCCCGTAAGCATATAATCGGCAAATGGCACCAGAAACCAGGCACTGAGCAGGATACTGTATATAACCGTTTTAGCCAGAACCACAAAAGTCTGCCAGCGAAAAACCTTTTTCCATAAGATAAGACACAACACTATCGTAAAAATACCCGCCATTTCGCCGGTCAGCAGATGAGACTGCACCAGCAGGCTAAATCCAACTGTAAGTGGGAACCAGCTTCTGCCGTAGCTTTCTTCGTGAACATCCTGCGTAAAAACCCGCCAGAAGCCATAAAGAAGAATCGGCAGAATCATCACACCAAAGCATTCCCCCCAGGAACCGCTCAGGTATGTTTTGTAAAAACGGTAAATCGACAAGGTATACAGCATACTGCAAAACACGCCGATATACGCATCCCCAAACACCTTTTTAAAGCTGAAATAGGCAATCAAAACCGTTGCCACAGTAATGCCGAACATAAATATCCGATAGGCATCTGTCACAGTAAACCCGATCATTCTAAGCAAACCTGCAGGATACAGCACAGTCTCTCCATAGAAAATCGGAGACGCATATCCATATCCCTGCTGCCACTCCGGCGAAATGCGGACAGGAAACTGCCCTGTCAGAAAGGCATCCTTGATTCCCTCCACCCTCATCAGATGATAGAACAAATCTCCGCCTCCCCGCATATAGTCCACCATAAGCGGTGTGGAAGCTGCCAGAATCGTCAGTCCCAGGCAAAAAATGACTGCTTTCTTCTTCACTGAAATTCCATATTTCTTATCATACTGCCAATACACACAGACCGTATTTACCCCGGTAAACAGACACAGCATAAGAAAAAGAATAACACGATTTGCCGCATTGGTCTGGCGAATCGTCAGGCCATGTACGGTATAAGAACCTTCTCCGGCATACCAGGCATGTACTGCCAGTTCGGAAGTATCCCTCAGAAGCCACATTTCAAAATCCGAATGATCCAATCCCGAAAAAAACATCTCCCCGTTGGTACGCAGGTTTTTCCTCCCAATGGTGTCGTCCGTAACTTCGCACCAGGTCAACATATCTGTATCCACCGTGTAGTGTACCTGTACCCGATACGTTCCTCTGGGCAATGCAATCCCCCGGAAATCCACCATACTGTCCCGCTCACCTGAATTTTCTGTATGAGCACCTCCATGTTCCTCCGAATAGGAGCCAAAATTTATACTCATATCCTCCGCCCCATATTCATATACGGCGTCTTTCCCAAAAAGTCCTGCAATTCCCATGAGCAAAGCGATACACTCGATGAACAGCAAAATCCGGAAAAACGTTTTCTTCCCCATCCGCAATGCTTTTATTCTGGCATAACCGTTCATTTTCTGCCTTGTTTTCTCCTTTTTTATAATGATAAATTCAGAGCAGCTTTCCAATCACCGGTACCTTTTTTAACAGGTTGGTTATCAGTATCCCCGTCACAATGCAGGTAAATATCCACACAAAAACGGCCGGATAGGAATATATTCTGGTATTAAGCGCAAGATATATAAAATAAAATGTTTCTCTCAATGGTCCTTCCATCAGATAAACTCCGAACACGCCACCGCCGGCAAATCTGAATCCTTTTTCCAATATAACAGGACATCTCCAATGACAGCAAATATAACGAACTGTTATGTATATCAAAAAGGAAAAAACCGGAGCAAGCGCCGAACCATAGGCAGCATAATGTCCAGCTGAAAGGGTGGTATGGTTCATATACATAGTTCCTGCCACCAGCAGCGATACTATGATAGAAGTCCAAAATACATTTTTCCCTTTATAAAAGAAGTCCTCCGTACAACATTCTACAAAATATCCAAGCATACTGTAAAGCACAGCATCACCAAACATGGAAAGCTCCAGCGGGGTGCTCCTCCACTCCTGATAGTATTCAATAATTGGAAACAGACCATAAATAATTTCCCAAATAACAAAAAGATAAATAAACCAGCTTCTTGCCGGAATAGCCTTCACCAGTCTCTGTAAAAAAGGAAGAATCAACAAAAAAGAAAGATATGCATAAAGAAACCAATGCTGCCCCGCCGCGCTTCCCTCATAAACCATCCGAAAATACAACTTCCTGTCAAACCCCAGCCCTGGTTCCCCCCGCAGCCTCCATAAATACTGCAATAAAGCTGCGAGAACAATCACACAAACTATTCTCAGCACTCGATGTCTAAGTACATAGCTTATACTCTCCTGCCTCTTCAACAGCAATGCACCTGTAATCATAAAAAATAACGGAATACAGTATTGTGCCACCGAAACGGCAAAAATACCAAACCAATAATTAAACCCGTTATCTGTCTCCAGATAATGATGAATACCGCTTCTCCCCGTGTGGCAAAAAAGCACGCCGAAGATAGCAATCAAACGCAGTATCTCAAAATATACAATCTTTGGTTCCTTTCTGTTCATTCCGTATCTCCTGCCCTTCAAAGCATCCCCATATTACCTGTCCGATTTTCTGACGCACAGATATAACGTATCCCCATATACACTGTCATTTTCTTCCAGCAAAACAACCTCAACCTCCCATCCATACTTTTTCAATGCTTCCAGAACACCTGCCTCCTCCACATTGCTCTTCCTCAGCACCACGACCTGTTCAGCGGAGGTAAGGTCGGAAGTATTCTGTCTCTGCTCCAGCTCCGGAAGCTTCAGCAGCAGCGTCTTCTCATACCGGGTAAACTCCTCCAGATTATAATAATATCCGGTTCCGTCATACAGGCAGATACAAGGCAGCTCCCTATGCCGCTCCGCCACCTCCAGCTGCCTGTCATATCCGCGAAACAGATATTCTCCGTCATAGAGGCACACATTGAGAATGCACAGCGCCCCTGTCGGAATCAGCAGCAGATATTTCCCTTTCTTCCCGAATACCCTGCACAATTTCCCCAGTGCCAACGCCAACAGCATTGCCGCAAAAGGAAAAAGAGGCATAATATAGCGGTCTACCAGATAAGGCGACATTCTTGCCGCCAGCAGGAAATAGCATCCTGACGGAATAAACAGCATAAGCCACAAGGGCTGCCTCTCTCCTTCCGGTTTTCTGCTTTTCCGCTCCTCCGCTGCTTTTAGTGCCTTTCTTTTTCTGGCCATCAGACACACACCGCCAATCGCCAGACATCCCAATATGACCAGCCCGGCCAGCAGACTTCCAAAGCTTCCTTTGATTAGAATGGCGCCAAATGCCCACAGTCTGGTACCATAGCCGGAAAATCCCCGGCTCAGATTCTGCAGAGCCTCCTCCCCTCTTCCACTGGACAGCACATCCTGTATGGAAAAAGGAAATACCACCACACCAACCACCGCTGACAGAAGCATGGTCCGCAGATAGCTCTTCAATTCTTTATATCTCTTCTTTGTGCATAGCAATCCTGCTGTCACAGCCGCCAGCGCAAAACAGTAAAACAGAAAAAAATACTGCGTTAAAAAACCCAGAACAGCAGCTGCCGCCAGGCCTTTGTTTTTTCTTCCAAATCCCTCTGCCAGCCACTTTTTCACATGCAGATAAAATAATGCCACACAGAAAAAGGTCAGCAGGCCATACATGCGAATCAATAATGTAGTGGCAATCGCCCCCGCGGAAAGCCCATATAACAGGGCGGCGCAAATACCCAGCGGTCCGCCACACCCCTCCGAAATTACCGCTTTCTCTTCCAGAAGCTCCCCCAGTCGAAAAAAACAGATGCAGCATCCCAGCACTGCTGCAATGTTAATGAAACATCCCATAAACGGTGCAAACACTCCCTGAAACATAGAAGACATTGTATGCAGAAGCATAAAATGCAGGGGTGGATGATTATCATCCTTTACATTGAAATACACTGAAAAATAGTTAAAACAGTCCTTTGAATTTACCGTCAGATACTCATGGAACTGCTGTCCGGATATCCATACCGGTTCCGGATACACATCCGCCTTATATTGCAGAAGCTTGCTGTTCCCCCTGTTCGCCGCCACATCCCGGACCGTATCCGCCAGATTGGACAGAGTCTGTCCAAGGTTATCCCCGTATATTTCCTCCTGCATGAATTTCGCCAGCCTTCCTATCGGCTGCGTCGGCACAATCCATGGATTAAATTCTGCGTTTGACAGCTCAAAGGACAGAAGTTCATCCATATGATACCCCTCTTTCTGTGCCGTAAAGCAACAGAGTACTATCAAAACGCACAATAAAACCGCCAGCCGGCCAATATGCTTTTTTCCTTTTTCCGTATTCTTCATATAACAACTCTGACTTCCTTTATTACCCATCTGCTTCTCCGGCTATCATAAATGAACACCCATACATTGTCAAGTGTATCGAGGTTACTATGCTTCTACAGTTTTTACTGACTGCAGCAGTTCAGACAGGACACTGAGCTGTTACTGCTGACCGTCAAAATGCCACACAAGATATACCCCTCCGTGAGAAACGGTAATTTCATCTACAAGCGTCGGAGGCACGCCAGCTTTTTCGGAAAAATATTTCACCGCATAGTACTCTTCCCTGCTGCCATCATCATAGACTATCAGATAAAAATCATCCTCGTACCCTGAAAAATATTCCTGCAGATAGCGGCGCCTTATCGGCGTATTTGTAAACCACCCACCGGAATACATATAATTATTCTTCTTATAAATACGTGTTTCGAAAGCACTTCCGGTATAATAGTAAAAGGACATTGTATCTAATAAATACCGCTTTTCAAGATTTCTGTTACAATACTCCTGCACCTCCACAAGCCCTTCCATATATGCGCTCTGCCACAATTTCGCTTCTTTTCCACCATAGTATTGCATTTTTCCGGTCCAAATACAAAAAATCAGAAAGACAAAACAGAAAAGAAACCCAAGTGGCTTTTCCATGCCTGCCTGTTTTTTGCTCTCTGTATAGTCCAATATCAATAATGATACTAATATAAAAATCTCACAGCTATAAAGCGGCAATGTTACACGAAATGGCAGTCGTCCTCCATAAAGCAAATATCCCCAGATGACTGTTCTTCCAAAAGCCATTCCTGTCAAAGGTAAAGCCAGGTACCATCTTCTCAATAAAACAGTCCAAAGTAAAGCGGCCCACCACGCTATTCCTGCCACTTGCTTCAGTCCCATATAATCTGTCTGAGAATAATTCTCCGCTATCTGTTCCAGCAAGGCTCTCGCATTAATACTTCGGCGCTGCCTTTCTTCGGCAAATTCAGCAAGCCTTTTTATACATTCTATTTTTATATCACCATCTATCATTGCCTGATTACAAAATGCTGCATATTCGTTCTCTGTCACATTATACTGGTCCAAAAGAACTTTTACCTCATTATAATCCGGATTTCCATAATAGTCAAAAAGCGATGTACGCGCATTCTTAAACTCCTTATATTCCTTCCATTCTTCTCCATAATAGCCTGCCAAAGTTCCTGCATATCCAACTATCAAAATTACTCCGATAGCTGGAAGTATCCTTGTGGCCCTTTTCCCCTTCTTCTTTATATTCCCTGTTTTTTCAGCCAGGCACGTTCCCATCCATGCCATTGCACCTATGGGCTGAACCATCAGCATAGCCTGTGGCCGCAATAAAAAAGCAATTAACTCAAAACCAAAAAAGAAGACTTGCTTCCTCCGGTCATTCCTCAGCAATAACAGACATATATATCCCATTGTCGCCATCAGCGCTGCAGTGGAAGTGTATTGTATTGCTATCAACATATAAATATGAGTCAGCCCATAGCATCCCACAAGGCCCACCATAATAATTTGTTCCATAAAGCATTCGCTTCTATTGTAGATAGTCTGCAGCAACGCCAAATACATCAGGAAATGGCACAGCACAAGGAAAACTCCATACCATGGTACTCCCGGCCATATCTGATAAAGCAGAGACAGCAGATAAGACAACAGATAATTTATGTACACTACATGCCCATCTGGTTCGCCTGTGACAGCACCTGATAATATCTCTGCAATAAACTTATCATCATTGGTCTCAAAATAAATGCCCGCACTTTTCCAGATTAAAATGAAAAACAGAAAAAGAATCCCTGTTAAAATCATGCCTGCTTTTCTTTTTCCAACATGAAATATGCCCTTCTTCACCTCTCGCAAACTTTCTTTACCTCATCCTCTATAACATCACACACATGCACATATGATCTACTTGATTTACAGGCTGCATTATAAGCTCTGTTCCTCCCTTAAAAATGCCATACAATATAGGAGCCGCCATGGGACACGCTGAAGCGATCCTCTAAAATTGCGTCTCTGCCTGTTTTTTCAGAAAAATAGCGAACCGTAATATATGTCGCCTGAACATCAATCGGGTTTCCATCATCATAAACAATTACATAAATGTCTTTCCAATCCACTCCGCAATAATTTCTGCTGTATTCTCTGTTCACAGGAGAGCTGCCGTTCCATCCTCCGGTATATATTGCATTTGTCGGTTTATATATCTCTGTTTCCAATACACTGCCCTTGTAAAAACTAAATGAGGTATTATCCAGCAAAAAATGTTTCTCCGGATTATCCATACAATAATTTCTGACTTCTTTTAATCCCTCTATATAGATAGTCTGCCCCTCATTTATCGAGCAGACATATCTATATTGTCTCTGCCCTGTTTTATATCCGTTAAAAATAAATATAACACTGATAACCAAAATACCTGTTTTCTGCCATAATGTTCTCTGACTTTCACGATAAGAACAAAGTATAATTAACAGCAGACAAACAATCTCACAAAAAAACAGCGGATATGATACACGATTAAGAATTCTTCCTTTAAAAAGCAGATAACACCATACACCTGTGCGTGCAATTCCAAGGCCAAGCATCGGATATAAAAAACGAACTCTCCGGGAAATCACGATCCCGATCAGTGCACATACCCACATTATCTTAACCAGCCCTCCGCAGGACAGTGAATCTTCCTGTGACAAAATTGTCAGTGTACCTTTCAGCAAGCTTCCTGCCTCCACTTTACCGCCCTGCTTATTTTTCATAAAGGAAACAAGTTGTTCCACACATTCCGAATTGATAGTTCCACCAGTTATTACATAGGAACGATATGCTTCATATTCTGTTTCCGTAACCTGATATTTGTCTAAAATATCTCTGACTTCTTCATATTCAGGTGTTCCATAGTAATCAAAAAGAGCTATCCGTGCCTTATTATATTTGTCATATTCCCTCCATTCCCTATGATGATATCCCATCCAGGTACCTGCAAACCCAATTACCAGAATACCTGCAATCGCAATTCCGACTCCATATAGCAACTTTCTTTTTTCAGGACTTTTCCATTGAGCACTATCTGCCAGAAACCCAATTAAAATAAATATTCCAAATGGCTGTATCATAAGCATTGCTTCGCTTCTCAGCAAAAATGATAAAAATTCCAGACATACAAATCTCCAAAACCCTTTCTTATCCTGCCGCAATATAATGCAAACATAACCCGCCGTTGCCATCAAAGCAGCCGTGGACGTAAATTGCATCAGACCAGTGGTGTACAAACTGATCAGGAAAAGCCCGCCGCATAGTCCGGCTCCAACTGAAAGTTCCGCTCCCCCCTGGAAACAATACAAAATACTTTCAAAGATAAAAAACCATGATATACTATGAAATAAAATCAGGCAAATTCCATACCATGGAATCTGCCATGTAATCCTGTATAACCACATCAAAGGAACTGCAAGCAAATAGTTTACTACCTGAACATGTGCATCCGGAACCTGTGTAATTGTTCCTGCCAACATTTCAATAATGCACCTGTCATCATTGGTCTCGAAGCCCATTCCCATCTTATAAAATGCCAGCAGCAGCATTACAGCAGCCAAAATCGCAGCCATTATCATTCTATTCATACGCAGCAATTTCATACAGCCAAATCCCCCAATAACTCGTCTCCGTCTCATAATAGCCCATAAACCTCAGTCCCAGTTCCTCTGCATTTAATATCTCTCCACAGGAAAAAAGGTATTCACAACCCAGTTCCTCCAGCGCCTTCCAATCAAATTCCAGCTGTTCATATACAACATTGTGCGCCTTGCCCAGCATCCACGCATTTCCGGTTGCCCCGTTGAACAGATAGCACCGGCTTCCCCACTCGTCAAAATAAAGTCTGGTCTGTTCACTTTTTTCCAGTTCCTTTGCAATCGCCTGCCGAAAGCGATGTTTATATTCCAGCGGGTAGTTGTTGGAATAGCCATCCACTGTATAAAACCCATGCATCAGCGCAGGAGCGGGGCTCATTCCCAGATGAGCCACCTTATATGTTTCCGGACCGCGGCCAATGGCTTCTTCCAGCTGTTGCATCAATTCTTCGGCATAATAGCTCTCCCAGGAAATATATCCCGTAATTCCGGAACCATTGTTTAGCTGATTCACATTCATGTAGAAATAGGAATTTTCCTTGATTTCCTGCAGTGTCGGATAAAGCAGAATACACAGAACCAGACTTTTCACCGGCAATGAGCTGATAATCCCATGCAGATTTTTTTTCGCTCCGTCTTCCGGCTCCTGGGAATTCTGTGAAAAATCATCCCCCCATAGAGAAGAACAGCACAGCACAAACTCCAGAATCCAACCTGCCGGGTACAGCCAGTAAACCCGTTCCAGCTGAAAATACCTCAGAAACCCTGTCTGATGATTCTTGAAATCCACAACCGGCTGTGACTTACACATGCCATAAAACAATGCAATCCCTGCCAGAATCACTATACCCGCCACAGCGGCAATATAGCGCCTTTTTCTCTCAGGCTCCATCTTCCCCAGCTGCAGTCCCGCCAGAAAAAGCATCAGTAAAATGGGCAGAATCAGATACTTATGCAGGGATTCCGCATGCTGGGCACTGTTCAAAAACACATTACGTGCTGTCTCCCACAAAGGCAGGGCATAATTCACCATTTCTTCTCTGTGACTGACATAGCTGCCCTGTCCCAGGAGCAATTCCAGGAATAGATTTCGATTCACTGTCACATAGATACCTGTAAGCCATACAAATCCCAACCAGAGCCACTTATTCCGCTGCCTTCCGGCAAGCATCCAGACCAGCGCCAATCCCCAGAACCCCAATATCACATATCCGATGAGCACCAGATGGGAAGTCAGGCCAAAAAGCAAAAGCAGCAGCCCGCTCACCACTATATTCTTCTTCCGATACAGACACAGGAAACAGTAAAACGCCAGCGGCACTCCGGCAATGGACAGCCCATACACAGGAGGTGTGGGCAGCATACAAAAGCACCCTCCTGCCACCAGTGAAAGAATACTGCTTCCAGTCATTTCTTTCACACAGAAATACATCCCGAAGAAAGCCGCTGCAAATACAATTGCATACTGAATCAGAAACCCACTGTATGCATCCAGAAAGTAATACAAAGGAACAAACAATACCGCTGCCGGCTGCATACCGCTGGCATTCACCCCGCCCAAAAGTTCCGGCAGCACTTTTATCCTCGTTCCCAAATACTTTCCACTCAACACATAAGTAAGCAATGTTTCGTCCAGCTGATCGTGATAAGGAAAAACACATCCCCTTCCCAATTTTAATAATGGAAAAAAGTTTACTGCCATAATCAGAAAACCAAGTATCCAAAGCGGTAATCTGTCCGTTTTCAAAATTAATCCTTCTATTTTTCGTCCCCAATTTTTCTTACTCACTTTTTCTCCCTTTTGCCATGTCATCAACGACACTTTTCATTTCCTTCCTGATGTGTTAAAATGAAAACCTGATTTCGAACAAGAAGGAGTACAAACCATGCATAAGGCTAAAAGTAAACATTTCATTCTGACGACAGGAATTATCCTGCTTGTCGCAGTCGGGCTTGCAGGCCTGTTCCTGTACCGCCTGCACAGCAAAACTACCTTCTCCGGCAATAATCCACAGACAGACGACGGAAAAATGGCAAATGATCTGCTGCGCTTATCTGCAGAAGATTACGAAGCCGTTCTTCTTTCCATGCATTCCCCCGATCAGTTTCAGGAAGAAGATTTTTCTTCTTTCCGCGAACTTAACACATTTGTCACTTCTCATGCCATTCTGAATACCTCGGAGATTTCCGCATATTTAGACTGCATTCTGCATTCCGGGAATGCCATTACCAATCTCTATCTCTGTCTGGATCCGGAATTGCTCTGGACAACCGTCAGGCAAAAGCCTGCGGATTGGAATTCCAGCCTTCAAAACCATCTATATTCCTACATGGAAGCATATCCCGATATTACTTTTGAAATCCTGCTTCCCTATCCTTATATTGACTATTGGCTGGATCTGAAAGAGGACAAGCTGGATACGCTTCTCACTCTCTACCACACTTTGACGGCTGAGCTCTGCGCCTATCCTAATGTCAAAGTATTTTTCCCCGGCGCCGAATACTGGCTGATGGTGAATCCTGACAATTACACCGATACTTACTTCGATGCCAACGAAATCATCACGCAGAAGCTTTTCCTGTCTGCCTTCTGTGACGGGCTATATCAGATTACTCCCGAAAACGAAGATTCCTGCTGGAATTCCCTCCGTGAACTGATCGCCCGTGAAAAAGCTTCTCCAACCTTTTATCCTGATCTGTCCGACTGGTGCCTGGTGTTCTTCGGGGACAGCGTCCTGGGTAATTTCCCAGGCAGCTTCTCCATTCCCGGTTACGTGGCAGGCCTGTCCAATGCTGCGGTTTACAATTATGCCGCCGGCGGTTCCAGCGGTGCCTCCCACGGCGAAGATACGCTGGATTTCCCCAATATTATTGATGACTTCCTGACAGAGAATACTTCTCCCTCTGATTCCGGGCTCATCTTCACTCCTGAGGGAAACGACACTGAGAAGCTCAGCCGGAAAAAGCTCTGCTTCATTATCAACTATGGTTTTAATGACTACTTCAGCGGGTCCCGGATAGAAAACCCTCAGAAGCCTTATGATACAACTACTTACAAGGGCGGCCTGCGCACCTGTATTGCCAAGCTTCAGGCAGCTTTTCCCGATGCCGGTTTCATTCTGGTCACCCCCACCCACACCGATTATTTTAACCAGGGTATGGACAAAAACGGCACCGAAGGCGACATTTTCCCGGCATATATCAACGCTGCCCGGGAACTGGCTGAAGAATTAAATCTGTCCTTCATAGACAATTACAACGATTACATTATTACAGCCGAAAATCTGGGAGAATACCTGTCGGACACCTGCCATCCCAACGAGCAGGGGCGCCTGCTTCTGGCCACCACACTCATGTATTTTATTCACGAAGAGATGACTGATTGAAACTGCTTCTGATAATGCAGTGCTCTGTCAATACCTCTGGTAGAGCACTGCATTTTCCTGTTCCGTAATTTTCTCATAGCCCGCCCGGATACACTTTTCTTCCACAGGTCCCCCAGGCACCACACAGAGATATCTGCTCTGGATCGTATCGAAATGTTCCATCACATAATCCGGCATACAACAGCTGATGCCAAAGCCCTTCGGCAGCGCGTACAACAGCTGCCACTGTGTGTTTACATCTGTGCCTTCCACAGTATCGTTAAATACCCAGATTACCACATTTTCATAATTCGGCACATTTTCTTCCTTTAATTTCAGACGCCCGGAAAGCGTATCTTCCCATTCTTCCAGAGACGCACGGCGTTCCTCCCGCACAAACGGGACCTGATAGTCATAGGGATCCAGCCCCATGTAAAAAAAGAAATAGGCAAACGTAACTCCCAGCACCGCCGCCTTTTTATAAAATTTCGTCTCCATCAGCGCCGTTATGAATATTGCCGCCGCCATAAATGTCAGCAGGTGCTTGCTGCCCTCTGTCAGCTTATACATAAGCAGCAATGCAAACAGCATTGCAAAAAAGCTGAGCGCCAGATGAACCTCTGTTATAAATCGGACTTTCAATTCTTTCTCTTCATTTCCCAGTGCCGTTTTCCGTATCAGATTTTGCTTCCGCCTGAGCCTGCGCCCATCTCTTATACTCTGTACTGCCAGCACCAGCATGCACACCAGATAACTGGCAAAAAATGCCCCCGATGCCAGTCCTGTGGAAAAGCCCTGGCGCATATGGTTCAGGAAATCCCGTCCCATATAATACAGTTTTCCCAGCGTAAAGCGAATTCCCCCCAGCAAGCCCTGCTCAAAGAAAGCAGCAACCCAGTCCGTGAAAAAAAGCGGCGCAAAGTATTCTGCCCCCAGATAATGCTTGATACCGGCATACACTCCCACTACCGCAGTCAATACCGCAAACGCCCCCGCTGCTCCCTTCCACCCGCTTTTTCGAATCCAGAGAAAGGCCGGAAGCAGCAGGAACAAAGCAAGATACGGCCGCATTAACGTCATTGTGCCCGCCATCAGGAACAGCAGCACCAGCTTATACACCTTCTCCCGGCGCAGATAATTAACAGCCAGCGAATAGAAAATAATCAGCATACTGAAGCAAATGACCTCCGGCATTACAGAAAGCATATAACGCACAAAGGGGGTATACAGGCAGAACAAAAGTGCCAGAATGCCTAACTGCTTCCACGCAGGCCGAACAAGCCACACAAAAAGGAAGCAGCAGAACACCATCAAAAAAATATTACAATAAATTGGTGACATCAGGTTCCAGCCAAAAATCAGGCCCCAGATAATCCATGGAAACACCAGTACAGGGCTCCAGGCCGCAAAAGAAAGCTTCAGCGCATGGCTTTCATTAAAGCCAAAGTACCCCTGAGGATACCCATAATGAATGATTCCCTCCACCTGCTTATAATAAAACAGCTCGTCATTCCATTCGGAGGCAGGAAGATAGACCTGACCTATGGTAAATCCCTGTGCAGCGCAGTAAACCACACAGCAGAATACCGGAAGCAAAGCCAGAAACAGCGCTTTTACAAGCGTCTTCCCCCTGTTATCCTCTTTCCACCAGGCAATAATTTTCTCCATCTTTCCTCCCATTCTGCCATATCAGCGGCATCATAATCAGCGGGAACTTTGAGCGAAACCATTTTCGTATTGCTCCAGGTTCATTTTCTCTCTGATTACATACTGTGGGGAATTGTTCAGACTGATGTAAATCCGCCCGATATACTCTCCGATTAGCCCCAGCATCAACATCATCATGCCGCCGAAAAATACAATGGCAGCCATGGTAGAACTGAACCCCATAGGCACATCAGGATTCAGAAAACGTTTTATTATTGTATAAATTCCGTACAAAAAGCCAATAATCGCACTCACCCCGCCCAGTGCCGTGGCAATTCTCAACGGCTTCACTGAAAAAGCTGTAAATCCGTTAAACCACAAGGAAAACAATTTTTTCAATGTATAACCGGATGTCCCCACACTGCGTTCTCTGTGATTCACCGGCACATTGGCAATATTCTTCGTGGCCCGCAGCACCAGCCCAATTACATAGGGATATGAATTCTCATAGCGAATCATATCTTCCACCACAAACCTTTTCACAGCAAAATAGCTGGAAATATACAGGTCGGCCGGTTTCTCCAGCATAGTGCGGGTCATGCGCTCGTTCACTTTACTGCCCAGATTTCGGAACACGGAATGCTGCTTATGCTCATATCTGGCATACACGGCGTCAAAACCTTCCTCCAGCTTTTCCAGCAGCCTGTCCACCTCATCTGCCGGCGTCTGGCCGTCATCATCCAGACAGACCACATAATCACCATCCGAATAACGCAGCCCTGCCATCAGTGCGGAATGCTGCCCGAAATTTCTGGCAAAGTCAATTCCCTTGACCTTCTCGTCCTCTTCACACAGTTTTCGAATAACATCCCTCGTATTGTCGGGGGAACAGTCATTTACCAGGAAAATATCATACTGATACTGCTCCATGGCGCTCATTTTTTCTCTGATTTCCGTCACTACCGGTACAAGTGTCTGCTCTGACCGATAACAGGGAATCACAAAACTGATTTTTTTCATCTTTTCCATTTTATCTGCCTCTTACTTTAAGTTCCGCTGATTCCGCATCTGGCCATATACCCTCATCTATGCACTGCTTCCGGCAGTGGATTTATGGCTGCCATCCATATGATATCATGATACTTTCCGTTTATACGCACATCGTCCCTCAGGCAGGCTTCTCTGACAAAGCCCGCTTTCTCATAACTGCCGATGGCCTGAAGGTTATCGGAAAGCGCCCGAAGATAGATTCGGTGCAGCCCCTCTTCTTCAAAACAATAGCAAAGCATCAGCTTTGCGGCAGCAGTGCCCACACCGCGCCCCCTGGCCTGGGCTTCTCCGATAAATATGCCATACTCTGCCTTATTGTGCTGCCTGTCAATATCCCGTATATACACACTGCCCAACGGTTTTCCAGTGACAATTTCACATATTATCATCTGTATGGCTCTGCCGGTATCTATCATTTCCTGAATCCATTTCTCATGCCCTTCTCTGGTGAAGAGCTCCTGATAAATGAAATTTCTTCGCACCCCATCGGAATTCCGCCATGCTATTATGGAATCCGTATCCTCCTGCGTCATAAGGCGCAAATATATGCCCGCCTTTTTGTCAATGTATTGGTTCATCGGTCACACTCCTGCTTCCCCTTTTACGTAACGGTTCCTGAAATTCCTGAACTGTTACCCTTTTACCCATAAACAATAAAAAAGGAAATACAATCATAATTGGATAGATATACCGCAGCTGTACCGTGGGGCCCAGAAGCAAAGTCAGAAAATACCCCCATATCGGCACAAGACAAATACAGCGTCCGAAATTCCTCCGCAGCAGCAGCCACAGCGTCAGAAGCAGATACAGCCACACCCACGTTCCCGGAACAAACAGATATTTCACCCCTGGTATCTTCAGATATGCATTCCCATCCGCCCATTTTTCCAGCCCTTCATAAAGCCCCGGCCATTTACTGTCTTTATAAATACCTGACATTTCTATCTCCGCGTCCCAACGTGTCTGCACATACCCGCCTCCGGCCGCCTGCCCCTCCTGAGCATTTACCCAGGCATGGCTTACATCACCGGGATATAGATAACCTGCGTTCACTGCAAGCGCCGCGTTTACAAAATCACCCGGATACCGTACGAATAAATGCAGATAAGTACGGATGAATTCTCCCGCTCTGTATCTGGCCACATAAGTGTTGGTATTGCTTTTAACCGGATCTGCAAAATCCGGCCTGTAATTCCGGTACGCTTCATTTAATATAAAATCATTAATAAGAGCCTTATCCGCTTCCTCCATGGTATTGTCATCCTCCGGCAGAACACCGACACCGCCGTGATATACCATTGTCCTGGCCAGCTGCTGAATCGGCATGCTCAGCATCTCTCTTCTGTCTCCCTGTTCCGCCCCAGTGGCATGGAAAATTCCCGTAAGCAAAACATTTCCTGCCATAAAGGCCCCCAGAGAAACTGCCAGCAGCCTTCCCCAGAAACGTCTCCTCTCTTTCCCGAAGCAGAAGGCAGGGACCAATACGGCAAGTAATACCAGAAATGCATATTTTCCATTATTTCGGAATAGGATCATCCCTGCCGCAGCCCCAAAATAGCAAAACCAGAATTGCCTTTTCTTCGGATTATCTGATATTTCCCCCAGTACAAGTGTCAAAAACACAAAAAAAGCACTGAACACTGTATCTTTTGTCACGCTGACACTCATATACCAGTGAAAGGGATAAAACATGCAAAGCAGCTGTACCGTCAACAGCCAGACAAACCTTACTCGCCGGCACCACATCAGTGTCATCCCAAAGGAAAACGCCGCTGCCAGCAGTATCATCTGCCCCAACGCATAGACAGCAATTCCCGCGTTGGCAGCTCCGGAGCCTGTAAACAGTTTCTCCCCCAATGCCATGGCCCACTTAATCAGAAGAGTATGTGCAATGGGATGATGATCATTGTAAAAATTTCCTGCAATCTGCCCCAGCTGAACGGGCATATCATAAGCACAGACAGCCGGATAATACGCCAGAAATGCAGGAATCCACGCCAGAAATGTCAGACATAGTGACACTGTAAACACCCTGCCGGTCCCGGACCCTGAAGTTCTTTCCCCTAGCCATGACAGCCATATCGGAAGGCTTCCTGTCCTCGGTTTACTACGGACCTGCCGCTCTGAATCTGCCGCTCTCCTGAACAAAAAACAGATTCCGCTCCCCAGCGCGCCTCCCAGTATCAGGCTCAAACCAAGTGTTCGAAAAATATATCTGCCGGTCCACAGGATATTCCCTTCTTTCGCCAAATCCCTCCCTGTCAGACTACAGAATAGAAAGAGAAACCCAGCCGTCCCAAACAGCATATATGAAATTGGCTTTGAAAGCAGACTTGCCTGCTCCTTCTGTTTCATTTTCCTTATCCTTCCACCTTACCGGAATACCGTTTTCCCCTTGACCTTTCAGATGTAATCCTGGTAAGTCTGTACTCAAAGTCACGCTTGTCCTTTGCCGCCATCACCTCAAGAATCATACCGGCAAAAAAGGATTGAATTCCCGCCAAAATCATAAATCCGCATACAATCAGCGTAGGGAACCTGGGCACCAGGCCCGTTTGAAAATATTCACTAAAAATAGGAATCATAAACACAAGCGCCAATACTACCAGCGCCAGACAGATCGTGCCAAAAAAGTGCAGAGGCCGGTAGTTTCTATACAGCTGCAGCATCTTGCGAATGACTCTCATTCCGTCACTGTAGGTATTCAGCTTCGACACACTGCCCTCCGGCCTGTCCCGATACTCCACCACCACATTCTCCACCTGCATATTATAATTTACCGCATGAATCGTCATCTCAGTCTCTATCTCGAATCCCTTCGAGAACACAGGGAAAGTTTTCACAAATCCATAACTGAACGCCCGGTACCCTGTCATAATATCCTTAATATCCGTATGAAACAGCCAGTTAATCCCAAATCGCATCAGGCTGTTGCCGAAATTGTGAAACAGACGCTTATTCTCCGTAAAATAAGTGGAAGAAAGCCTGTCCCCCACCACCATGTCCGCATTATGATTCAGCACCTTATCCGTCATCTCTCCGGCACAGCTCAGCGGATAGGTATCGTCGCCATCTATCATCAGATAACATTCTGCCTCAATCTCACGAAACATTCTGCGGATAACGCTGCCCTTTCCCTGCCTGTACTCATGGCAAATGTATGCCCCTGCCGCTTCCGCCAGCTCTGCCGTCCTGTCCGTGGAATTATTGTCATATACATAAATCATCGCTTCAGGCAGTGCTTCTCTGACATCCCGCACTACTTTTTCGATAGTCTGTTCTTCGTTATAACAGGGAATTAGTACTGCAATTTTATCCATTCGTTCACTCCCACCTCTATCTGTTCCCGCAAATATACAGGCATAAAAGTATAAATATAATAGATTATACCACTTTCATACAATATCAGCCACTTTTTTGTAAAAATATATTTTAAAAACTCCGCTTCCCGGTAAGCATTCCTTTTGCTCTCATACGAAAACCTTCTGGATTTTGCCAAAAGAATATGTTATAACAGACTTAAACTACTTTGTACTATTAAGGAGATATAACAATGTCCGCAAAATTTCAGAAAATTCTTTCATCCGCTATCCGGTTCCTGCCCTTTTTCATCCTGTCGGCAGGCGCATTTCTCCGTCTTGTTTTTCTCGGTTCCGTGCCCGGAGGCATGCATCAGGATGAAGCTATTGTAGCATGGAATGCCTTTGCTGTATTTAATGAAGGTATCGACTCGGCCGGTAATCGTTACCCCATATACATGGCTGATTGGGGAGATGGCCACAGTCCGCTGTATGGATGGCTCCTGACACCAATTTATCTTCTCACAGGCGGTCATGTCGCGCCGGCCTTTATGAGTCGTCTTCCACAGGTATTTGTCTCCGTTCTCACTCTGTGGACAATATATCTCCTGATGAAGCGCCTTTTTCATGCAAGGCTCGCTCTATGGAGCCTCTTTCTACTTACAATCTGTCCCTGGCATATTATGATGTCCCGTTGGGGGCTGGATGTCAATCTTGCCCCGGGCTTTCTGATTTTTGGTTTGTATTTCTTCATTCGGGGATTGGAAAAAGAAAAGCTTTTGTTATTGTCCGCATTTTTCTATGGACTGTCTTTATATTCCTATGCCCTGATCTGGCCTGTGGTACCTTTTATCCTGGCCTTACAGATTGTATACTGCCTTTCTCTCAAAAAGCTGAAAATAAACCTGTGGAGTCTGCTCTCCGCTCTGCTGTTATTCCTGCTTGCGCTGCCGCTGATCTTATTCGTATTGGTAAATGCCGATATCATTCCGGAACTCGTTCTGCCCTTCATGACCATTCCCCGAATGAGTGGCTACAGAGGAGGGGAAATCGCTGTCAGTCTGCCGCAAATGTGGGCGAATTTTCGAAATGCTTTATCCATTCTCTGGCACCAGAATCAGGGAGCGCCTTATGACATTCTGCTTCCCTGGGGTTTGTTTTATGACATAGGCCGTATATTTATGGTCATTGGCACAGTCGCTCTTCTGGTCCGTCTGATTGACAGCTTCAGAAAAAAATCTTTTTCCAGTGAATATTTCCTTTTTACCCAGCTTGCGGGAGGTGCTCTTTCCTGCATTCTGGTAACGGCAAGTCCTCATCAAATCAATGCCCTCTATATTCCTCTGGTTCTTAGCCAGGCTTATGGAATATGGTTTGTGATAAATTGCCTGCATCATAGAAAAAAAGCGGCCGCAAAACTGCTATCCCCCCTGATCGCCCTGACATACTTAATCTGCTTACTGTTGTTTCAGAAGGATTACTATACAAAATACCGCCAAATTGCAAGTGCATATTTTGCCGAAGGGCTGGAGGAATGTGTTGATTTTGCCCGAGAGCAGTGTGCTGTGAAAGGCCTTTCCGTCATCAGCGTGGAAAAAGCGGCTCAATGGCCCCGCCTGCTTCTCTATACTGAAACATTGCCGTCGGAATATCTCTCTTCCGTCATTTATGATGTGCCGCCGGCACCGTCAAGCTTCAAAACCGGAGATCTGCTTATTCATACCAGAATCAATTATGACACATTGACACAGAATAATGTTTATATCCTTTACTTTACAGAAATGTCACTTTTTGAAGCTGATTTCGTGCTGACACGTTTTCATGACTGGTGCGTAGCTGTTCCGCGAAATTAGCCTGAACGCAAACTGCCGAAAAAGGAACCTTTATTATGATAAGACAAACTATGTATACTTTTTCTCTGCATTCCGTTAAAATTATCCTGCTGTTTCTCACCGGCGCCCTCTTCCTTTCCGGGCTGCTTTTCACCTGCTATTCCCTGGACATGGAGACGCAGCTGGTATTATTCCAATGGGATAACCTCCTCATAACGCTGCCGGGAACCGTCCTTCTCAGTACGGTAATCTATGCTGTTTCCCTTTTTTCCGACAGCATATTTCCGCCGCGCCATCTTCTGCGCCTTCTTGTCTTGTGTTGGTACATGTTTATCGGCTTTGTCCTGATCCTGTTCAGTAAATCCGTTCCCGCCGGCGACGGCTATTCTGTATACCAGATTGCCGGCCAACTGGCAGAAGGAGATGTCTCTGTCATCCATCCCACACAATCTTATCTATCCTATTATCCGCAGCAAATAGGACTGGTAGCTTTCCTGGAACCTCTGATCCGGATATGGAATCTGTTCCCCTTCCATATGCCGGCTTATCATTTTATTAAGGTCATTTACCTTTTGGCAGGATGTGTCATTATTCTCTTTCAGGAACAGACAGTCCATCTTCTGTGGAAGGACACAAGAGCAGATTGTCTGTATCTGGTTCTGGCAGGTCTTAACTTTCCTCTGCTGATGTATACCTCTTTTATCTATGGGGAAATTCCTTCTTTCGCGGCCATGTCTGTGGGTTTCTTTCTGCTTACCAGACTTCTCACAGAGTCCGGCAGCTATACTCGCCGGACTCCCCCTGAGACCGCTTCGTCCAGTCATTGCTTTCCGGCATGGCACCATATGCTGACTGCGGTGGGAAGTCTGTTTTTCCTCACACTAAGCGTCATGCTCCGAAAGAATTCTCTAATCTTCATTATCGCGGCAGTGATCGTACTGGTTCTTTGGGGACTGTCACGCAGACGCCCGGCTCTGTTCCTCCTGGCGGCTCTCTGTATGGCCTGTTCTCTGGCTATTTTGCCCTGCATACAGAAATTTTACGAGTATCGCTCCGGCAGCACTATCAGCTCCGGTGTTCCCGCCATTTCCTATTTCGCCATGGGAATGCAGGAAGCCTCCCGGGCAGAGGGCTGGTATAACGGTTTTAACTTTGATACCTATCAAAATGCCGGAATGAACACAGAAGCCGCCGTGGCCGTCAGTCGGGAAGCCATCCGGGAGCGTCTGGCTTATTTTCAGGAAACCCCCGGTTATGCTGCCAGATTCTATACTAATAAATATTTGTCTCAATGGGTTGACGGCACTTATGCCTGCCGTCAGGCTACACTGGCCACCTTTGGCGGAAGAAAGCCTTTCTTTACCTCCCTCTATGAAGGAATTGGCAGTAAATATCTGATTTTCTACTGCAACCTCTACCAGAATATTCTGTATCTGGGTACCTTCTGGTTCTGCCTTACATCCTTTTTACAGGGCAGGAAACCATTGTCATCATGTTCTGCGGAAGATTCATACAATGATGAACTCCCGGCTTATCTGGGGCTTATAGGCATGCTGGGCGGCTTTCTGTTCCATATGCTGTGGGAAGCCAACGCCCGCTATATCTTTCCGTACGGACTTGCCATGCTTCCCTGCTGCGCCAGAGGCCTCTCTCTTCTGAGCAGCTGTCTCAATAATAGGTTCCTCCGGAGAAAATGCCGTAAAAATAATAACCCCCGCAAGCCAGATGCCACAGATAAGCCATCCACTGCAAGATAAGGAAAATTTTTTCCTTCCTTCCGGGCTTTTCCCCGTTGTTACCCACAGTTCTCTGCAGCAGCAGCAGCAATGCGCCGAAATGACAGAAAAAGATACCGTACATGTATCCCCATGAAAAATTGAAATCCACTTTGCGGAAGCCTCTTTCATAAAGCAGAAAGGCTTCCGCAAATCCAACCAGATACAGCTGCCAGGAGAGACGAAAGAGACTGTTCTTTCCACACTCTCTGAAATTCAGCACAAGTACCAGCAGCGGAAATCCAATTGCCAGGCATACTGCCAGCGGAATATTATCACAATATTGTGCCCATACCTCTCCAAAGCAAAAGCCTATCCCTCCTTCCGCGCCGTCTCCCGGCACAAATACGCCTCTGTATTGATACAGCAGCGCAATAAAAGTAGGAATAAAACATATGCCCAGCTGTACTGTGGGTACAAAGCTGCGGAATTTCGCCCGAAGCAGCCGATATAGCATAAGCAAGCCGGCTGTGCTCACCATCACCAGCGTAAAGCTGGGTTTTGTCATGGTGGCAATCAGCAGAAACAGGGAAAAAAGTATATAATCCGTTCCCCTTTCTCGGACATTCTCCCGGTGAATCAGCCCATTTTCATACACAGGCAGCAATTTCCCATACCACAAAAAGGCCAGAATCGCAAAGGGTCTGGCCGCCATGTAGGTAGCATTATGAAAGGGATTAGGTGAAAATACGCCTATATTTCTGAATTTAATACCCGGCAGGTAAATACCCTCAGGCGGATACAACATGGAAATGAAAAAAAGAGAAGCGGAAAGCAGGCTCACTGCAATCCCCACCGGCACAGACAAACCCGTTTCTTCCTCGCCGTTGTCTGTTCCTGTGCTTCCGAAGGCTTTTTCTCTTTTCTCCCCCCGCAGCAGACGGTTAAAGGCAAGTTTCGTAATCACCAGGCTCAGGCTGTTCAGCAGCATAGTCGCAATGGCCACGGCCATCTCCGGGGATGCAACAAGATGAATCAATGCGGCCAGTTTGAAAAACACAGGATAGGGAAAACTATAACCGCTGTCCAGCCCCTGCATTTCCAGAATGTAGGCCTTCATATCCGAATGGTAATGCTCCAGATCACCATACACCTGTCTGCCGAACAGCGTCAATGTCAATACTGAAAACAATACCAGCACTACGGTAAATACCGCCCAGTCAATGAATCTGTCTTTTTTCCGCATTGTCTCTGTACGATTCATACAGTCTTTCCTTTCGCCGCATTCTTCCCCGCTTCAGCTTCCCCCACGCCGGCACAGCACATTGAAAATCCCCCTTACCTTCGGTAATAAATTTTACCTTCGGTAATAAATTTTACCTTCGGTAAAATTGAACCACCTTCTTCACCGCCATAATAACGTCTTCCACATCTTCGTCCGTCAGTCCGTAATAAAGAGGAATACTCATGGATTCCTCATAATATTTCTCCGCAGCGGGGCACAGTCCCTTCTCATACCCCAGTTTTTCGTAATAAGAATGTCGGTAAACCGGCAAATAATGCACCTGGGGGCAGGTATTTTCCGCATACAGCGCATCAAAAAATTCTCTTCTGCTGCAATTCAGCTTTTCCGGATTCAGTCGAAGGATGTAGAGGTGCCTGGTGGTATCAGATTCCGGAAGTTCTCTCTGCACCACGAGTTCCGGCATCTGGGCAAAAGCCTCATCATACATTTTTACAATCGCTTTCCGCCGGGCAGAAAATTTAGGAAGCTTATTCAGCTGGCTCAGAAGCAGTGCCGCCTGAAAATCTGTCATACGATAATTATAGCCCAACTCCACCTGTTCGTTATACCATTTTGCATCATCAGGATGAACCATTTCCTCCTGCTTACGCGTTATTCCATGGGTGCGGACTCTCATCAGCCGTCGGTACAGCGCCTCGTCATTGGTGGTAATTGCGCCGCCTTCTCCGCCGGTAACCGTCTTCACCGGATGAAAGCTGAAGCAGGTCATATCCGCAATGCTTCCAATGGATTTTCCCCTGTATTTCGTGCCGATAGCGTGGGCTGCATCCTCAATGAGAACCAGATTATGTTTTCTGCAAATCTCATGAAGAGCATCGTGTTCCACAGCCTGTCCTGTGAAATCCACAGCCACTATGCCCTTCGTCCGGGGGGTAATCAGCCTTCTCACCGCCTCCGGGTCAATATTGTAAGTATCCGGTCTGATATCGGCAAATACCGGCTTCGCGCCGCAATAAAGCACACAGTTGGCAGATGCCGCAAAAGTGATGGCACTGACAATCACTTCATCTCCCTGTCCGAATCCGGCAGCCAGTGCCGCCAGATGAAGCGCAGCTGTCCCGTTGGCCACCACAACGGCATATTTCGCCCCCGTAACTTCGCAGAGCTTCTTTTCCAGCTCCTCCACTTTGGGCCCGCAGGTAATCAGATCCTTCTTCAGAGTCTCCACCACGGCCTCTATGTCATCCTGTTCAATACACTGTCTTCCGTAAAATATCGGTTTCTCCCGTACCGGGCAGCCGCCGAACACCGCCAGTTTTTCCATCATTCAATCCTCCTGCTCTCATTCCATACCGGCATCCGGAGGCATTGCATACTTCTGTTTATCTTCCACCCGGATGTCGCGTCCCAGCTGTACTTCTATCACCTTCAGCTCACTGTCCGCAACTATAGTATGCCTGCAGCCTGCAGGCATGGATATCACATCCCCAGGACCCACCTTTCTCTTTTCACCGTCAAGCACAGTATACCCGCTGCCGCTCATAACAGTCCACACCTCGTCCCTGTTTTCATGACTGTGATAATACAGCCCATGTCCTGGCAGCAGCACAATCTTGATAGTCAGGCTGTCCTCCTGCACATCCAAAACCGTGAAGCTGCCCCATGACTTTTCAGCATACATCACCTGCTGCTCCAGCTTCTCAACATATGGCTTGATGTAACTGCTCTGCTCCTTATCGGAAATCAAAATGCCGTCACTGCTGGCGGCAATCACCATATCTTTGCATCCCATGCAGAGAATCGGAATATTCAGTTCATTGATCACATGAGTATTTTCACAGGTATCATTTAAAGTCACACGTCCCAGTGTATGCTCGCTCATAGCTTCGGAAAACGTATTCCAGGTTCCCAGGTCCTTCCATTCTCCCTGATAGCGAAGCACCTGAATGGCATTCTCCTGTTCTGCCACCGCATAGTCGAAGCTGATTTTCTCCTGTTCTCCATACCGATCATACAGTTGGTTGTAGTCCGCAAATCCGATTCCCTCACGGGCCTTATCCAGCAGATAACCCAGCTTGAAAGCGAACACGCCGCCGTTCCACAACGCTCCCTGCTCTATATATTTCCGCGCAGTACTTACATCCGGTTTCTCCTGGAATGCCCGGACCAGACTTACCCTGTCCGGGGACTCCGGAATAATATAGCCGTATTTTTCACTGGGATAAGTGGGTTCCATCCCCATCAGGACCAGGTTGGCGTCCCCGTTCTCCGCCAGCTTCTCCAACTCTTTCAGAGCTTCAAAATAAGAGTCCTGCACATAAGGATCCACAGGACACACTATTACAACCTCATCTGCACCGACCTGCTCCACATCCCGGAGATAGCAGGCCGCCAGACAGATGGCCGGAAAGGTATCTCTGCGGCAGGGCTCCACGCAAATCCTGACCTTGTCTCCCAGCTGATTTTTAATCATGCTGGCCTGTTTCTTACTGGAAGCCACCGTAATCCTTGCCTCCCTGTCCACCTCCGTAATCTGACGATAAACTCTTGTCAGCATGGATTCGGTCTCACCGCCTTCATTGGTGAGCATTCTGACGAACTGTTTGGAGCGTATATCGTTGGACAGAGGCCACAGGCGCTTCCCGCTTCCCCCGGACAATAAGACAATATTCATCTTCTGCTCCTTTTACAATTCTTTCCCGCACAATTCCAGGGCGGCGGCAATTACCTTATCCATATCATAATATTTGTAACTGCCCAGCCTGCCGCCGAAGATGACTTTCTCTTCCCGGTCCGCCATGGCGCGGTACCGTGCATACAAATCATCATTTTTCTCATTATTCACCGGATAATAGGGCTCATCTCCCCTTTTCCACTCGCGGGAATATTCCCGGGAAATAATTGTGGTTGGCTGTGTGCCGAAAGCAAAATGCTTATGCTCAATAATCCTGGTATAGGGCACTTCGCGCTCTGTATAATTCACCACTGCATTCCCCTGATAATTCTCCATCTCAAGCTCCTCCGTCTCAAAGCGAACGGAACGATACTCCAGCACGCCCAGGGAATAATCATAGTATTGGTCAATCATCCCGGTATAAATAATCTTATCCGCCAGTTCGTTACATTCTTCGCGATGCTCCAGATAATTCGTGTTCAGCCGCACTTCCGTTCCTTCCAACAGCTTCTCCACCAGCCTGGTATAACCCTCCATAGGAATTCCCTGGTATCTGTCATTGAAGTAATTATTATCATAGGTAAAACGCAGAGGCAGCCGCCTAATGATAAAAGCAGGCAAATCCTTACAGTCACGGCCCCACTGCTTCTCCGTATAACCCTTAATCAGCTTCTCATATACGTCCCTCCCCACCAAAGACAGCGCCTGCTCCTCCAGATTCTTCGGCTGAGTGATATGCAGATCGGCAATCTGCGCCGCAATGATATCGCGGGCTTCCCGGGGCGTTGCAATCCCCCACATTTTGCTGAAGGTATTCATATTAAAAGGAAGATTATAAAGCTCCTCCCTGTAACGGGCTATGGGAGAATTGATATAATGGTTGAACTCCGCGTATTCATTGACATATTCCCACACCTTTTTATCGGAGGTGTGAAAAATGTGCGCGCCGTATCTGTGCACCTGAATGCCGTGAATTTCCTCACAATAGATATTGCCTGCAATATGATTTCTCTTCTCCACTACAAGGCATTTCCTGCCCCTTTTTGCAGCTTCTCTGGCAAATACCGCCCCGAACAGGCCGGCTCCCACGATTAAATAGTCATATTTCATTTTACGCTTCCTCCAATGCCCGCTTTATCTTCGCTTCCCTTTTGGCCAGCTCCCGATCATGCTCCGCCATAATCCGCACCAGTTCCTCATAGCTGGTCTTCTGAGGGTTCCAGCCCAGCACTGTCCTGGCCTTGGATGGATCTCCCAGAAGGTTGTCCACATCCGTCGGGCGGAACCAGGCCACATTCACCCGAATTACGGCTCTGCCCGTAGCCAGATCATAACCTTTTTCTTCGATTCCCTTTCCTTCCCAGCGAATCTGAATACCATTCGCCCGGAAGGCTCTCTCCGCAAAGTCCCTGACCGTATGCTGCACCCCTGTGGCAATGACAAAATCCTCCGGGATATCATGCTGCAGCATCAGCCACATACATTCCACATAGTCTCTGGCATATCCCCAATCCCGCAGTGAATCCAGATTCCCCAGCTCCAGACAATCCTGCAATCCCTCGGCAATCCGCCCCGCGGCCAGCGTAATCTTGCGAGTGACAAAATTTTCCCCCCGCCGCTCGGATTCGTGATTGAATAAAATACCATTCACGGCAAACATATCATATGCCTCGCGATACTCTCTGACAATCCAGAAGCCATACTGTTTTGCCACCGCATAGGGGCTATAAGGATGAAAAGGTGTGGTCTCTCTCTGCGGCACCTCCTCCACCTTTCCATAAAGTTCCGAAGTAGAAGCCTGATAAATCCGGGTCTTCCCGGCCAGTCCCAGAACCCGGACCGCTTCCAGAATTCTCAGCACGCCGATGGCATCCACATCTCCCGTATATTCCGGTACTTCAAAAGAGACCCTGACATGAGACTGCGCTGCCAGATTATAAATTTCATCCGGCCGCACCATCCCAATGATGTTAATCAACGACGAAGAGTCTGACAGGTCGCCGTCATGCAGTGTGACAGCATTCTCCGCCAGCAAATGTTCAATCCGATCTGTATTGGATATGGAGGCCCTCCGCACAATACCGTGTACTTCATACTCCTTCTCCAGCAAAAACTCAGCCAGATAAGAGCCATCCTGTCCCGTAATTCCCGTAATCAACGCTCTTTTTTTGTCAGTCTCTGTCTTAACCTCACTCATACAATTCTCCTTCATCTATAATCTCTGTTGATTGTATTTCTATTACTGTTAACACCAGAGCCGATAACCATACATAATGGTAATCATCCATGATGGTTTATTATAGCAGGTTTTCCCTATAATTCCAATCAGAAAATACTTCTAAAATGAAATTGGCAGCCCCGGTATCCCGGAAGCCGCCAATTTCATTTCCCCTTTTATGAATACAATTATAATGCCGACACCATCACATGTAAAGAAAAAGCCATCGACAAATATCGACAAAATCGTCACTGTTCACTCCGTTCATAAGAAAAATGCAGGATACAAAAGTGCTGTCAGAGAATCTGCCGCCAGCAACAGCACAAAGCAGCTGACAGCCGCACATTTTCTCAGCCATCCTATTTCCTTTCTATTCATAATCAATTTCACTCTCCGAATAGCCTGTCTGTAATCCTTTCCAAGTTCACTGCCAATCATCAGATTTCTTCTCTGACCTCTCAAACTGTCTGTAATCAGCTTTGCATATATTGTGCACTCCTCCTTTGTACACCTGCGGATAACCCATTCATCACAAGATGTCTCTTTCACAAATGCAAAATTTCTTCTCAGGATATAAATCAGAGGATTAAACCAGTGCAAACAGGAAAGCAATTCCAGAAACAGCATCAAAAAAGCATCCCTTCTGGCTGTATGCAGCATCTCATGCCGCAGAACGAAATTCTGCTCCCGCACCGAGCCTGTCTCCTGCAGAATAATAGTCGGTTCCTTCACACCTATGGCAAGCGAAATTTTCTCTCCAAAAATTCTAAGCAGCTTTACCTGTCCTTTATAGCCAAGTTCTTCCTTTAAGTCCTTCACCATCTTCTCCAGACTGTCATCGTTACATTCCCCAGTCAGAGCAAGAATAAGCCTTCTTTCGTAAAAATACCGCACCACTTTTGCTGCTGATATTGTAATTACCCCAGATCCCCACACTATTCCTACCAGCAAAATCCACTTGCTGTTCCCAGCTTCAAGAATCCAGCATTCTCTCTTCGCCTCCGGCACTTCTGCCAGACAGGCCGCCGCAAGGCATGTTCCCTGTATCCCCGCTCCATTCACCGTTTTCGTGCCTGAAAATATAGTAAACAACATTTCATACGACCGTTTCAGCCAGCCCCATGGCACCAGGTACTCCAAAAGTACTATGTTCAGCGCCCTGTATTTCATGGCTTCTGTCAGGCAGTTATCAAACAGCTTCTGCCAGATCAGGTAACTGGAAAACAATATACTCCCGGCAAACGTTATCAGCAGCAGATAAACCATTTATTTTTGCCTTTCTACTGCTCACGCAGCTGATCAATCAGCTCATTTAATTTATCCACCTCTTCATCCTTCAGAGATATATGTCCTGTCAAAGCAGCAAAAAAATTCCCGATTTTCCCTCCGTAAAAATCATCCAAAATATCCTGCGTTTCCTTCTGCCGCAGCTCCTCTCTGGTCAGAGCCGCTTGGACGTATGCATGACTGCGGCTGACAATTCCCTTTTCATCCAGCCGAACCAGCAGCGTATTCAGCGTCTGGCGCTTCCATTCTCTTCCTCTGGCCCGCATCCGCTCCAGCAATACACCTGTCTGAACAGGTCCTCCTGCTTCCCATAGCACCTCCATAATTTCTTTTTCCGTTTTAGCCATACTATAACATTCCTTCACCATCCACCTCCTCAGTCCTGTTCTTCTGTCAAAGACTCTCTTAAAAATCTACAGAAATCCTCTTCTGCTTCTTCCAGCCTTCTGTCATTCGCATAAACATAATCATAGTGAAAGCTGCCCACATTATCATCCGAAGCATTCCCCCAGCTGGTCTGCGCATTCTGCTGTCTGGTAACCAGCAGAGTAACACAGGATGTCTTTATCCGGCTTCTCAGCTTCTCAATCTCTTCTCCTTCCCGGATATGGGCAAACATCAGCTCCTCGTCACTCTGCATAAAATCCTCGTATTCCCTGCATAGATATTGAAAAGGCAGATCATTATAGTTCACAAACAATTCCTTTAAATCTGCCAGAAATTTTCGCGACCTGGGATCCTTTTCTCCGTTCCATCCTCCGTATTTTTCGGCAATCTCCTTGATAGGAGTAATCGACGACACATTACGCACTCTGAAATGCCTGCCTGCAAACAGGCACAGGGTATCTTTTCCCACACCGCCGTTTCCATTGATAATAATAACCGTTTTCTTCATCTGACCTGTCTCCGTTTCTGAAGCTTCCTTCTCCATTTTTATTGACTTTTTTATATTAACACGCGGAATGAAAAAAGGGAATAGCCGAACTCTTACCTCCCCTCGTAAATCCACTTTTTAAATGTATGAAAATCCACTCCCAGCATTTTGGCGGCAGCTGTGGCTGAACAGCGTCCTTCCCGCCACATCGCTTTCACATTTTCAAATTCTACCGGAACTTCCTTAGCCCGCCTCCCAAATTTCACGCCCCGCAGCTTCGCCGCTGCAATTCCTTCCGCCTGCCTCTGCCTTGTGGTAATCCGTTCATTTTCAGCCAGATAGGAGAGAACTATCAACATGATCTGTCCAATCGCCCGGGCCATAAGCTGATCATCCAGCCCACAATTCAGCATCGGCATATCCAGCACAATGATTCCCGCCTGTTTTTCCACCGTAATATGTCTCCATTGTTCAAGCAAATCATCAAAATTCCGTCCCAGACGATCAATGCTTTTAATGACCAGAGTATCATTTTGCCGTAATGTTTCTATCACCTTCTTATAGCCTGGCCGTTCAAAATCCTTTCCGGACTGCCTGTCTGCAAAAATATTTTCCTCCGGCACACCATACTTTTTAATGGCAATATATTGCCTGTCCTGATGCTGCTGCACCGTTGACACTCTCACATAACCGTACACCTTTCCTTTGGTCATCTTTTGTTATCCTCCTGTCAGACGAATATTTTTTAACATATTCATTTTAAGGAAAACAACTATATAAAAATACCTCCACAGGCACACTTACACACCCGCAGAGGTATTCTCACCCACTGAACTTTCAATCTCGCATATTTCTGTGACAGCCGCTTCCTCCTTTTGCCGACTTCCCATGGCAGTCTCCGGCTCTTCGCCTTCCTCCCCTGCCAGGCAAAATAATATCCCCATTAATGATACCGTTATCTGTCCCGTTACAACGGCCATTTCAAACATACCGTAACCCAGAATTGCCAGCAAAAAGGTTACACACAGCATCCCTTCCAGCCGGCGTTTCCTGAATGACCAGATAAGGCTGTAAAAATAAATTCCCACAAACAATAAGCCTGCCGGTATCCCGTGGTTATATCCTATCTCCAGGAACATATTATGAGCATGATCTATCAAAAGCCCATCAAATATATAAAATCCAGCCCGTTTGGCATGCCCTCTCCAGTTCAAATGCTGAATGCAGTAAACATGTATCACCTTCCGCACATCAACAGAATTTCCTCTCTCTGTGTCCGGCAGAGTGAATGGATTTTCCTGTGTATCCCCCGGCTCTCCCTGTTCACCCGATTCTTCCAGTTCCCCCGGCTCCTGAGCATGTACTCTCATTACCCATGCACTGCCCGGTATCTCAGAAGTCCATTTCCTGATATCAATACCGATTACCTGGAGAATGCGTCCTATATTAATGTCAACTGCCGTCTCAAAAGAAATGTATTTTGGGCTGTCCCAGGGGTCATTATACATTACATTATTTCCGTTGTATTCCCCTTCAAACCAGACAGGGTGATGCAGAACTGTGGGAAGATACCGAATACATCCATAAACCACAGGAAAAGTGACAACCACGCAGGCCAGCCCCAAAACACCGTGCAGCAGCAATCTGTAAAAAGACTTCCGCCAGACAATATCATACCATATCAGTACCACCACCGTGGCCAAAGCTATCCCCACTAAAGGCGAACGGCCGCCTGTAAATAAAGTAAAGCTGACACATCCCGCCGCCAGGAAAAAATGGATCCATGACCAGACCCGGTGTCTGCCGCTTTCCTTCAGCCACAGCCACTTTACAAGGAATGCACAATAGACAATCATATAAAACAGCCCGTTTTGAGTCTCTCCGGAATACAAGCCGCGATAGCGGACGTAATCGTAAGGTCTGAAGCCAAACGCAATGATTTGCTGCACAAAAAACCAGCAGATAATTCCGTTCAACATCCCCTGAAAAAAGTCCTCCCGTGCCGCTTTCGGAATCCCTATCAGATAAAATCCTCCTGCTAAAACCAGCAGCATCAAAGGCATATATCCTTCGTGGACTGAAAAAAGCATGAAGAGTAACATGGCTTCCACACACCAGAAAAACGGTTTCCTCACTTTCCTGCGCAGTATCTGCGACTCCTCCTCACCGGAAACACAAAGGTGCAGAATATAAAGAATCAGATACCCCCACACTGCAATCACAAGCACTGCGCTCACCCACTGGCCTCTGTACAGATAATGCTCCCAGCCCCATGTACATGCGACACTTCCTCCAATCGCAGCTATGATTGTCCAGATTCCATATATTACATGCCGAAACCGCTTTAACTGCAGAGAAGGTACTAACATTGCCGCAATCGCCACTCCTGTCAGGTTTGCCGCAGTCATCTGCACGTTTCCAGGCGCGCTTCCTCTCCTCTGATCAATGATACCCAGGGCAAAAAAGCACAGCATATACCATATTCTACGCCAGTTTATCTGCAGTCGGCCTTCGCGTTTCATGCTTTCTCTTCCTTTCCCAACGCAAATCTGTTTCTCCGTAAAATGATTCCGGTACTATTCCACAACAATTCCTCCGAGGACCTGAATCTCCTGCCGTTTCAGCAGCTCCAGCTCTTTTGCAATCTCTGTGTACAAGGTAGAACCGACTTTCTCCACCAGCACAACCCCTTTGGCTGCTTCCAGCTGTTCCAGAGTCTCTGAATTATAAAGTACATTGTCCAATACCTGTACCTGAATATTCTCCTGCTCCAGTTTTGCCTTTACCTGCCCGCACAATTCCAATGCGCCTTCCTTCAGGTTGCATCCGATCAGGTAAACTGTGTCAAGCATATTCTTCCCTGCGGAAATCTTAACGGCGGCTGCCGCCAGTTCCATTGCTTCCGCTGCGGTGAATTTCCGCTTATTCCGATCCCGCAATGACAAAATCCATTTGTCCACAAAGCCCAGAAACTTTTTCTTCCCCTGCTCTCCAGGAATCAATCCCAGCTGTGAAATTCCATACAGCTCTCCCAGATTGTCCGTGGCACGAAGCTTCCCATTGAAAACATACCTGCAGAACAGCACAAAGGCATAAACAAACGCTGCCAGGAACATCCCCAAAATTACGTACTTCAGGCTGACAGAAGGTGCCGCAGTCCGAACAGACTTCGGTTCAGCTGTTTCAGTTTCAAAGTCAGAGGTTTCCTCTTCTTTTTCACCTTCCTCACTATCTTCCACATCTTCGCCCTTCATCAGATAATAAAATGCTTTCTGGTCATCGGTAAACGCTTCCTTTGCACTGGCAACAGACGACATCAGGGAAAGCGCCGTACTGTTGTAACTGTTCTGCTGATTCGTCAGGGCCACATCCATCACTGTTGAAAAGATCTGGTCCACCAGCTCTATCTCATATTCACCAACCGTCTGTACCAGTTTGTCATGCTGACTGTCCAGATACTTTATCACAGACTCTGCCAGCGCCCTGCACTTTTTCTGGTCGGCATGCAGAATGGTAATTTTTAATGTATCTTTTCCTACAACCTCCGGTTCGCTGCCTTCGATTACCAGAATTCCTGACTGCCTTCTGACACTGATCAATTCGCTGACCTCGAAAGAAGACATGTCATTCTTATCCGCAAGCCACTCGTAAAATCCCGTTCCGGTGGTCAATGCGTCGTACAGATTAGTCAGGCTGATAGTCATTCCGGGATCCTCTGCCGCCACGTTGAAAATCAGCTCTGCCTTCTCTACCTTCTGCGGGTCCGCCTGCATCAGAACAGAATGATTTATATAATCCAGAGTATCCTGATATTGCTTTTCACTCTGCAGAACAGAATACACACTTACTTTCTCCGGCTCTGTCAGTTCTTCCTCCAAATACTCCCTGTACTCCTCCATGTTCTCCCACTCACCCTTCAAATCGGTTCCTTTTGAAGATGGCGAAGAGGTTCCTGTATTCTGTCCGGAACGAACATAGCTGAATCCGCCCATGACAACTCCCGCAATCAGCATAAATACCAGGATGCCTCTCCAGTGCAGCATAATATCGACCAGTAAATCTATCAGATTAATTTCCCTTTCTTCCATTAGAACTTCCTCCCGTTCTTACTCAATTTTCATAGCCTGTCCGACATTTCCCCTCACTCATATCGAACTGATTTCAACAGCTCCCGAATCTCTTCCACACTGAGCCACTCAGTGTTATTGCCTGAACTGTATGAAAAACCTTCCGGAACCTTCTTCCCCGTGGGGACAGCACGCTGTCTCTCACTCCAGACCATCTGGGGATATACAATGAAATGCCTGTCATATTCATAAGTATTCATGGAGTCTTCCACCGTCACCATGATTTCATGCAGCTTTTCTCCCTCTCGAATTCCCACCTCCGGCATTTTACAACCCGGCAGCATCGCCTCCGCCAGGTCGGTCACCTTAAAAGAAGGAATCTTCGAAATAAAGGTCTCGCCTCCCTTTGCCTCTTCCAGCGCCTTCACCACAAGCTCCACCCCCTGCTGCAGGCTGATCCAGAAACGGGTCATGCGATAATCCGTAATGGGCAGCTCGGTACCGCCCTTCTCAACAATGTCATGGAAGAGAGGAATTACCGAGCCTCTGCTTCCGGCCACATTTCCATAGCGTACAATGGAAAAGCAGATATCCTTCACACCGGCATAGGCATTGGCCGCAATAAACAGTTTATCGGACACCAGTTTGGTTCCGCCGTACAGATTCACCGGATTCACCGCTTTGTCCGTGGACAGTGCCACCACTTTCTTCACACCGCTGTCCAGGGCCGCATCTATCACATTCTGGGCCCCGTTGATATTGGTCTTAATCGCCTCGGCCGGATTGTATTCACAGGCAGGGACCTGCTTCAGAGCCGCCGCATGTATCACATAATCCACTCCCTCAAAAGCCCTGTGCAGTCTCTCCTTATCACGCACATCTCCAATGAAAAAACGCAGCTTTGAGGCATATTCCTTCAACTCATTCTGCATGATAAACTGCTTAAATTCATCGCGGGAGTAGATGATAATCTTTCTGGGGTCATAATGCCCCAGAATATACCTGGTAAATGCTTTGCCGAAACTCCCTGTGCCGCCTGTAATCAAAATAGATTTATTATTCAGCATCCTTCCATCCCTTCCAATTTTATAAATATCCTGCTTCTTAGTCTTTGGCTGAACAGTTAAAAATATCCAGAACTTTTAGTATTATAGCAGATTCATTACTCAATTCCAATCCTAAATTGCAGATTCGGGGGATTCTTAATAATATTATAAGGTTTTAAGTGATAGTTATCGCGAAATCGCGTTGATAAAAACATTAGAAATAACAAGATTTTTGTGAATGGGAGACAACCTGATTAGAGATAAATCTTACAATTGCGGGCCTTCTTATATAAAATTTTCTATATTCTTCACACTGCCGGCAAGTTTCAGCCATTTGCTTAAAGTATCTTCATCTGTTTCCCTCATATGCCTCACCTCTGCTCTTATCCTTTGCGAATGCCCTGACTTTATCCACATACTGCCTATATTCCTTTAAGGTCCGGCATGCCTCTTTCAGCTCTTCATTATAGCCCTCATCAGGAAACCTCTCCATCTTCTGAAATCCCACGCAATTGAGTAATTTGGAATAAAAAGCACAGGTTTCAATTGAAGTAAGATGGGAATATTCCCCTGAAATACAGACTCGACTGCAGAGCATTCAATAGAATATATCTTTTTAAACATAGTTTATCAGTATATTGTATATTTGCAAGGATAAGATTGCAGAAAGTATTAGATTTTTAAAATGAGCCATTTTACTAAGTACCAATTTAAACCGGCTCATAAAATGTATCCGGATGATTTGGATCAAATATTTCGTTCGCCCACATCACAGTCACAAGATTTTCCGTCTCAGATAAATTGATGATATTATGCGCATATCCGGGAAGCATATGTACTGCCTGAATCTTATCCCCACTTACTTCAAATTCAATTACTTCATCTGTTCCAAGCTTTCGTTCCTGAATGAGTCCATGCCCTGCAACCACAATGAAAAATTCCCACTTCGTATTATGCCAGTGCTGCCCTTTGGTGATTCCTGGCTTACTGATATTTACAGAGATTTGCCCATGGTCAGCAGTCTTCAGCAGCTCAGTAAAACTGCCCCGGTCATCCCGCTGCATTTTTAAGTCGAAGGCAATCTTTTCTTTCGGCAGGTAGCTCAGATACATGGAATACAGCTTCTTCTCAAATGACCCGTCAGGGATCACAGGCATCACCAAATTCTCAGGTTGATTATGGAATGTATACAGCAAATCAACGATTTGGCCAAGTGTGGCCTTGTGAGTAATTGTAACTCCGCAGTATTTTCCATCTGCGCACCATCTCGGTGTCAGTCCATCATACTCAACTCCTTCAATCACTTCCCCGGTCTTTGGATATTCGCAATGATGCTCTTTGCCTTCTATGGCATCGTACATCTCATCCAGCAGATCATCTATAAAAAGCATTTCCAGTTCAACGTTCGGATCATTTACTGTTATCGGAAGTTCATTGGCAATATTATTGCAGAAAGTTCCAACGGCACTGTTGTAATTTGGGCGTACCCATTTCCCGACCAGATTGGGAAATCTGTACACTAATACTTTGACGCCAGTCTCTTCACCATACCGGAAAAATAACTCTTCACCTGCTTTTTTGCTTAGGCCATATTCCGAAGTTCCAAAACGCCCCGCAAGTGCAGCCTGCACACTGCTGGACAACATAACAGGAGCTTTATTATTATGTTTCTTAAGCGTATCTAACAGCATTGTTGCAAAGCCAAAATTACCCTTCTTAAACTCTTCCGGATCTTCAGGTCTGTTTACTCCTGCAAGATTGAAGGTGAAATCTGCCTTTGCACAGTATTCATCAAGTTCTTCCAATGTAGAGGAAAGATCATATTGAAAAATATTTTCAATGACAATGTCTGGTCTTGTTCTGTTCTTTCCATCACGAACATTTTTTAGATTTTCTACAAGGTTTCGACCTACAAATCCGGCCGCACCGGTTACAAGTATATTCATTTCTGCCACCCTCAGATTTCTTTTCTCCAAACCATTTTATTAACAACACCAACATAAGACTGGATGATCTTCACTACCTTATCAGACACATTTGTGTCCACATAGTCCGGTACGGGAAGTGCGCCTCCGTTCTTCTCTTTTCCAACCATCTCTACTGCCATATCTACAGCCTGGTAAAGTCCTTTGGCATCAATGCCGGACAGAATAAAACAGGCCTTATCCAATGCCTCAGGCCGTTCTGTCGAAGTTCGAATACATACAGCCGGAACCGGATGTCCGACAGATGTAAAGAAACTGCTCTCTTCCGGAAGTGTTCCGGAATCCGAAACGACTGCAAAAGCGTTCATCTGCAGGCAGTTGTAATCATGAAATCCAAGAGGCTCATGCTGAATTACTCTCGAATCAAGTTTAAAGCCGGAAGCATCCAGGCGCTTACGAGACCGTGGATGACAGGAATATAAGACTGGCATATCATATTTCTCAGCCATCCTGTTAATTGCTGTAAAAAGAGAAGTAAAATTCTGCTCAGTATCAATATTCTCTTCTCGATGTGCGGAAAGAAGGATGTATTTTCCTTTCTCTAATCCTAATCTCTGATGTATGTCAGATGCCTTGATAGCCTCCAGGTTCTCTGTCAGTACCTCTGCCATTGGACTTCCCGTGACATAAGTACGTTCTTTGGGCAGTCCGCAATCTGCAAGATATCTTCTTGCGTGCTCAGAATAGGCCAGATTTACATCTGAGATAATATCCACAATGCGGCGGTTCGTCTCTTCCGGCAGACATTCATCCTTACAGCGATTCCCGGCCTCCATATGAAAAATTGGAATATGGAGACGCTTTGCGCCAATAACGGAAAGACAGGAATTCGTATCACCCAAAACAAGTACAGCGTCCGGTCCCAGTTCGGCCATTACTTTATAACTTGCCGCAATAATATTTCCCATTGTCTCGCCAAGATCTTCGCCAACCGTGTCAAGATAAAGTTCCGGTTTATTTAATCCAAGATCCTTAAAAAAAACACCGTTCAGATTATAATCATAATTCTGACCGGTGTGGACCAATAAAGTATCAAAGTATTTCCTGCACTTCTTTATTACCGCGGCAAGTCTGATGATTTCAGGCCTTGTGCCAACTATAATCATCAGCTTGATTTTACCGTTTTCTTTCCACTGTGCTTCGTTTTTATTCATAGTGAGATTATCCCCTGCTTATTTATTTCTCAATCTTTGCCAGCTCTTCCTGCACATAATCCGTTGTGAGAATTTTCTTCACCACACCATCCATATCAAGCAGATTCGTATTATGAGAGGTATAGCTTTCTTCTGCTTCCGTCTGAACCTGGCCTCTGACAAAATACTTATCGTAGTTCAGATCCCGGTTATCAGCAGCCACACGGAAATATTTTCCCATGTCTTCACTTCTTAACCGTTCTTCCCTTGTCATCAGTGTCTCATAAAGCTTTTCGCCATGTCTTGTCCCGATAATGTTAGTTCCCGTATCCCCAAATAACTTCTGCACACCTTTTGCCAGTTCGCCAATCGTACTCGCATCGGCCTTTTGAATAAAGAGATCGCCTGGATTCGCATGATTAAAGGCAAATCTCACCAGCTCTACAGCCTCGTCCAGATTCATCAGGAATCGAGTCATCTCCGGATTTGTAATTGTAATGGGATTTCCAGCCTTAATTTGATCAATAAACAGAGGAATCACAGACCCTCGAGAACACATAACATTTCCATATCTCGTACAAGCTATGACCGTACCGCCACGCTCAGCGGCTACACGGGCATTCGCAAAAATGACATGTTCCATCATTGCTTTGCTGATTCCCATCGCGTTGATCGGATAAGCCGCTTTATCTGTGCTCAGACATACAACTCTCTTCACACTGGCATCAATCGCTGCATGCAGAACATTGTCTGTACCCTCAACATTCGTCCTGACTGCCTGCATTGGGAAAAACTCGCAGGAAGGAACCTGCTTCAAAGCAGCCGCATGAAAAATGTAGTCCACACCAGGCACTGCATCTGCCACTGATCTTAGATCTCTTACATCTCCTATGTAGAACTTCACCTTGTTCGCATGTTCAGGGTATTTTGCCTGTAATTCATGCCGCATATCATCTTGTTTTTTCTCATCCCGACTGAAAATCCTGATCTGGCCGATGTCCGTTGTTAAGAAGTGTTTCAGAACGGTTGAACCAAACGAGCCGGTTCCGCCTGTTATCATTAGTGTTGCTCCGTTGAATTCTGACATTGTATATATTCCTCCGTTTTAGGTGTTTTTGCATATTCCTCTTTTCTGATACATTTTTAAAGCTCCTGTGCTAATACAGGTAACGTCTTCTAATATGATACTTCCAGTAAGGTGCATAATAATGCTTTGCGCCAAGCTGAAACCCATTTTTAAGAATTCAATATTTCTCACCATCAATTTGCGATATCGATAAACTCTCCTGTATTTACCTGCTAAGTATTTTGTGAATTTCAAAACAAATAAGGCGGTAATAGGAATAAAAAACATACAATCTCCCCCACTTATTGTACACCAAAACTCTACAAAATCAGGAAATTGTATGCCACATATGTTTTAAACAGAAACCATACTTCTCGCAAACTTAATCTCTTCCGAACAAGTCTCTTGTATAAACTTTTTCTTTTACCTCATCTAAGCAATGATCATATCTATTAGTAATAATAATATCGCAACTGCTTTTAAGTTTCTCAATGTCATTAATAACAAGAGAACCAAAAAATGTTGTACCATCAGGAAGTGTTGGTTCAAATATAATTACGGTAGCACCTTTGGCTTTGATACGCTTCATAACCCCTTGAATACTTGATTGTCTGAAGTTATCACTGTTACTCTTCATCATTAGGCGATATACACCAATAATTAATGGACGTTCTTTTTCAGCATTCCACACTGAATTAGCTGTATAGTATCCAGCTTTTTCAAGGACACGATCAGCAATATGTTCCTTCCTTGTTCTGTTACTCTCCACTATTGCTTCAATAAGGTTTTCTGGTACATCCTGAAAGTTTGCAAGTAATTGTTTTGTATCTTTCGGTAAACAGTAACCCCCATAGCCAAAGGAAGGATTGTTATAATGGCTTCCAATTCTCGGATCAAGACAAACACCTTCTATAATTGCTTTCGTATCTAATCCCTTTAATTCTGCATATGTATCAAGTTCATTAAAATAGGATACACGAAGTGCAAGGTAAGTATTAGCAAAAAGCTTAACCGCTTCTGCTTCCGTAAATCCCATAAATAACACATCTACATCAGGCCGCTTACCGCCCTCTTTCAAAAGCTCAGCAAATTTTTCTGCCTTTTCTTTGCTATTCTTATCACATCCTATAATAATGCGATTAGGATATAAATTATCATAAAGTGCCATTGACTCTCTTAAAAATTCTGGACTGAATATAATTCTGTCTGCTATATTATATTTCTTCCTAACCTTTTCTGTATATCCTACTGGAATAGTAGATTTAATTATAATTATCGCAGTATCAGATGCTTCCAATACCATTTCAATAACATTTTCCACAGCACTACAATCAAAAAAGTTTTTGTAAGGATCATAATTTGTCGGGGTTGCAATAATTACATACTCTGCATCAGAATAGGCACTTGCGCCATCTATAGTTGCTCTAAGCTTAAGATTTCTACTTTCATGTTCAAAAAGATATTTTTCAATATATTCATCCTGGATAGGACTTTTCCAATTATTCAACATATCAACCTTTTCAGGTACAATATCTACTGCAACAACCTCATTATGTTGAGAGAGCAATACGGCAAGTGAAAGTCCAACATATCCTGTTCCTGCTACTACAATATTCATTTCTTTTTATTTTCATCCTTCATATAATATTCCGAATACCATTCTGCAAATGCGCGAAGTCCTTCCCGAATTCCTATCTTAGGTTTAAAATCAAAATCCGCTTCCAAAGCAGAACTATCCGCATATGTAATAGGTACATCACCTGGTTGCATGGCAACTAATTCTCTGTGACTTTCAAAATCATATTCTTTTGGCAAAACTCCTGCTTTAACAAGTTCTTCTTGTAATACTGCAATATATTCTAAGAGATTCACCGGCTGCCCCCCACCTATATTATATATAGCGTATGGGGCAATTGGTAATCCATCTGCTCCATTTATCTTTTGAGGCGCTCCCCGCATTACTTGAACAACACCTTCTGTAATATCATCAATATAAGTAAAGTCCCGCTTCATTTCACCATAATTAAATATTTTAATTATCCCACCATTAGCAAGCGTGTTTGTTGCAGAATAATAAAACATGTCTGGACGTCCTGCTGGTCCATAAACAGTAAAAAATCTAAGGCCTGTAGATGGAATATTATATAATTTGGAATATGCATGTGCCATTAATTCATTGCTTTTCTTTGTCGCAGCGTAAAGCGATACAGGAGAATCTACCTTATCATCTGTACTAAAAGGAATTTTTTTATTCCCCCCATAAACCGAAGATGAAGAAGCATAAATTAAATGTTCTACTGGTATTTTTCTACTTGCTTCTAAGATATTGTAAAAACCAATAATATTTGAATCAATATATACATCTGGATGGTCAATAGAATATCTAACTCCTGCTTGAGCTGCAAGATTTACAACAATATTAAATCTATATTTTGAAAACAAGTCATCAACGATGCTCTTATTAGCAATGTTCTCTTTCACATATACCCATTTACTATTGCTTTCTTTTGCTACTTGTTCAATTCTTTTTAATCGCCAAATTTTAAGAGAAATGGGATTATAATCTGTCATGCAATCTATTCCAATAATAGTGGAATTAAATAAGGAATTTAATAGTCTAATTACAAGATTTGAACCAATAAATCCAGCTGCACCTGTTACTAAGATCGTCTTTTCATTTAATTCTACCTTTTGTTTCATTTCGTAATACGCACCTTTCTATATATTGGAGACAATATTAGCAGCAATATTATTTGAATTCCTATTGTGCCAAAGATATACAAAAAAGAATAATCTTTTGCTATATTTTCTAATATAACAGGACTAATTGTCTGAATAGCCAACATTTCTCCACTTAGTTTCCCTATTTCAGAAAAGGCACATTTCGAAATAGGTGTTATTCTCATAATCATTAAAGATATCCCTATTGCAAGTAGTGCCACGCATCCAATTTTAAATATTGTATTCCATTTTAAATAGTTTGCCCCTACAAAAAGCAGAAAAGCAATAATAGTAAGAGCAGATAATGGTATCTTATTGATTACCATAAAAAAATTCTTCAATCTCTCTTTTTCTTTTAATTGCTCAACATATGCGATTATTAATCCTATCCAGAATGCTGGCAAAGACTCAATGCTATTCGACTTTACCCCCCCTACTAAAAAAAGGAAAAGAAAAACTATCAAGGATAGAATAATGCTATATGTTAAAACCATCATCCTACTTTTTGAAAATAAGCTAATAGAGATCAATAATATCAATTCCAGCAGCAAATATGTAGTAAAATACCAATTCAATAGCATATTTCCCTTAAGGGATCCAATAATATCAATAGCGGTTGGTATATTTCCTAATAGTCCATAGAAACAAAATGAAATCAATATTGTTAATCCCATAAACATCAATGTATTTGGAATTTTGTTTCTGATTAACTTCTTAGTATATTCAGTACCCGTTTCTAAAAATTGTTTCATCATGCCATAGCCTGAAAGTATTAAAAATCCATCCACTGCAATTACTCCAAAGTAACAAAAAACATATGATTGTAAACGCAATGAAATATGATGAAGTAAGACGATTAATGCTAATATACCTTTCCAGACCCTTGTATTATCATAAGTATAACATCTGCTATCTAATACAACTTTAAATTTTAAATCAACAAACGCAATACAAATTAAAAATACACCTAATATCAAATCATCCAATACTGTTTCCTCCAAACTATTTTGTTAATCCTTCTCTTATTATTTCAAACGCAGTATCAATTATCTGAAACAATTCCCTTGTGTTAATAAATAATATAATTAAACACGCTTTATCTACAACCTCCGGTTATTCAATAGAGGGTCTTTTGTATACTGCTGGGGCAAGACGTCCAATCAATATAAAAATACGTCCTCTTCAAGTAAAGTACCCAAGTCGCTTACTACCACATACGTGTTTATTTGTAAGCAGTTATAATCATGAAATCAAGGACTCATGCTAAATAACTCGCTAAACAAATTTCTACAAAAACTATCTAACCTTTTTACTACTTGGATAGCTGGCGTAAAGAATTAGCCTTCTATATTGGTCATCTGATTAGCAACGATGAAAAGACTTATAAAAATGTTTGACACAGCAATATTTTCACGATATATAGAAAGTGGAATATAACTGCTAAATGAATAATTTCAGGACGTATCCCTACAATTTTCAATAGTTTTGTTTTTCATTATTTTAAAAACTCACATTGTATGCTTTTATATTCACACTATTTAGTTCTATCCAAATGAATTGAAAAGTACTTTTCTTATTTCATTAATACACTTATATCCTAATATTACAACTAAGAAAAATCTAATGTAGTTAAATCTATATAAAGCTGGCGCGAAAATACACCCAAGTGTTCCTACAATACCCATAACAATAATTTTATGATGATTGATTACCTGCAAATCATAGACCTTTTTCTGCATTATTCCTTGACATACGGCCAAAATAATCGTGGATATCAACGTAGTATATGCAGCTGTAGTATATCCAAAACTCTTTATAAAAATGTAATTTGCTATAATGTTAAATGATGCTGCGCATAAAGTAGCAAACATTATGTTTACAGTTTTTTCCTTATATAGCAAAAAGTTACCATATATATTATAAATTGATGATAAAAATACACTTGCGAAAAGTGGTGGCATTATAAAAACAGCTGAATAGTATTCTTCTGAAGTCAATAAATGAATTATCTCTGGCGCCAACAAAACAGCAATTATTGAAACCATAGAAAAAACTTTTATCAACTTGTAGATCTTTTGTTCAACGTCTTCAAAGCTATTTTTCTTAAGGTTCTCAAACATATCTGGAACCAATGCACTATTAATGGCATTCCATATTACTAATGCCATTAAACTAATTGTGTAAACTGTTCCATATATTCCGGCATCCGATTGCCCACAAATATTGGCAATCATAAGTCTGTCCGATATGTCCAAAATATTTTTAGCTAAAGAATGAACCATTAGAGGGAAACTCAATGTCAATGCAAAGCATACCATTTCTCTGTCCCAAACACATTTTCCTTTAGCAAGTATAATAATGTACATTATAATAGCAAAAACAAATAACACACCATATTGCCAAGCAAGCTTTATTATTCCCAAATTAAAATCAGCATTGTTTCTACGGGAAAAAAATACTGCTAAGGCAGATACAAACGAGGATAGTACTGTAGACATTACTGATACCCAGAATATGGATTTATACCGATTTTCATATCTATTACGAGCAAACCAAAAGTCCATTGCTGGTTGCAGAAACAAATATAAAACCATTACCCAAAGAGTTGACTTCGGCAATGATGTAATCGTCACCCATCTATTTTGAAATATAATCATCAAAACTAAAAATATTATCGAAGAAACCGATGATAACATTAGACTAACTGACATATATTTATCACGCCTATTCTCATAGGTAACCATGGCAATATTAAATGAACCCGAAACCAATCCCAGAGAAAATACCGCATATATAATTGTCTGCCATGAACCAAAAGTTGTTGTGATCCCCATTTCACTTGTAGATAATAATCTAGTAAAAATTGGAATAGTTATAAAGTTAACTCCTTTAGAAAGAAGATTCGCCATCACATAAGCGACTGAAGCCTTTTCGCTCAGACTGATACGTTTTTGATGCCTCACGATTTAAACCTCTTCAAAGAATGTATCTGGATAATTGCTATCAAACATTTCATTTGCCCATATAATGGTTACGAGCTTTTCTGTTTCAGACAGATTGATAATATTATGTGTATAACCTAGTGTAGTGACATGTTGATATATAGTTAAATTATACTGGTAAATACAGCCGTTTTGATATATACTAAGAAAAAAACGGCGGTGATTCTTATGGCAAGACCCAGAAAATATGTAATCAAGCTTACCGAAGATGAATACAAGGAGCTTAAATCCATAATCCGTAAGAAAGCAACTTCAAAAACAATACGCTGCAGATGCCAGATAATCCTTGACCTGGACGAGTCGCATGGAAAAACTCTCACCCATGAGCAGAGTGCTAAATCCAACGGCGTCTGTCTGGCAACAGTCACAAATACTGTTACAAAATACATAAACGGCGGTGTTAATGCTGTCACTGAATTTAAAAGAAGCATAAACTCAGATAATGCAAGGCGCAAGGTTGACGGGCGCGTGGAAGCCCGGCTTATCGAGCTTGCCTGCGGGCCGGTCCCGGAAGGCCACTCCCGCTGGACAATCCGTCTGCTTGAGAAGGAAGCCAAAGTTATTCTGGAAACACCTGTGAGCAGGGAGGCAATCCGGAATGCATTAAAAAAAACAAACTTCGACCTCACAAAAACGACTACTGGTGCATCCCGGCAAAAGAAGACCCGGAATTCATAGCCTGTATGGAGGATGTCCTTGATGTATATGAGCTTCCTTATGACCCAAAGCGTCCGGTTATCTGTATGGACGAAAAGCCTTACCAGCTTCTGGGTGAGGCCAGGGAGCCTCTGCCGATGATTCCCGGGAGCGACCGCAAAACGGATTCCGAATACATCCGAAATGGAACAGTCAGCATATTTGCTTTTGTGGAGCCGCTTGGCGGGACGCACCATGTAAGCGTGCGGGAGCACCGTACAGCCGTCGACTGGGCGGAGGAAATCAAATATCTCGTGGATGTCATGTACCCGGATGCTGAAAAAATCATCCTTGTGATGGACAACCTCAATACCCATAAGGCGGCTTCCCTCTATAAGAGGTATTCTCCGGAGGAAGCAAGACGCATCATCAAAAAGCTGGAAATACATTATACCCCAAAGCACGGCAGCTGGCTGGACATTGCCGAAATAGAGCTGAATGTAATGACCCGGCAGTGCCTGTCCCGCCGTATAGCTGACATCGAGCTGCTGCGCAGCGAGCTGTCTGTATGGGAAGCAGCGCGTAATACAACAGAAGCAAAGGTTGACTGGCATTTTAGGACAGGTGATGCCAGAATAAAGCTTAAGTCTTTATACCCCAATTTTACTATCGCCTCCTAAAAGGCGGCAGTAAGGTTAAATATCGTCATGTCAGCACACTAGTAACAGGTAGACTGCTTGAAGCTTGTCTCCACTCACCTCAAATTTCAAAATCTCATCAGTACCAACTTTGTGTTCCTGAATCAAGCCATGACCCTCATTGTGCCAATGCTGATCTTTTATAACATGATATAGATGGAAAGAAGCGCAACTATCTGTCCTGATGTTGTTTTATAGGTTGGTACATAGCAATAACTTCCTATCTGATCTAGGAATTAAGCCATCAAACCCATCTTCTCCTGATTCAGGATACTCACAATAATGTGCCTTGTTCTCTAAACAGTCATGCATATTATTAATTGTAATTGTTAAATCATTAGCAATATTAGTGCAAAAGGTTCCAATAGCAGAATTATAATTCGTACGCACCCATTTACCAGCTAAATTGGGAAAGCAATAGACATACCCCGCGTGTCCAAAAGAACCTGTTCCCCAACAATTAACAAAGTTTTATCCATAAATGCTGTCATTTTTGCACGTCTCTTCTAACTATATTATTTTCTATATAATGCAAAAATTTAATTGGCGAATAATCTCCACTATAGCCATAGTCTGCATTATCACTCTCAAAAAAATCACGTTGAATATCATTCAAGCTATTGAACACTTTAATTTTTTGGGGATTAAAGTACTCAAATTTTTTAATCTTATGATTATTTGTCAGAATCTTTTTATTATAAACAACAGCCTTGATGACTCTATCTGATAATGCATCTACACCTTCTGACATCAATTCTAATACACATTTTGCATTTATAAGATGCATAATAGATTCTTGCGGCTTCATGGGATTATCAATAAAATGTATACCATCACCATTTTGCTGCTCTCCTTTTGCAGCTCCTATAATCCAAAAATTGCAAAGCAATCCAAGTTCTGTCATTCTATTATATACTTCAATTATAGTTTTTGTTCGTCCCTTGGCTTGTCCTATAAAAACCAAATCACTCAACTCTTCATAATCATTTTTTTCATAACTTTTTTTAGAATATACAAGTGGATAAAAAGAAATATCATTTGTTGCAGCAAAATCTTTATCAAAAATAAATATTTTATCATATACACATTTCATTTGAACTAGTGGTAAATCTCTGGCACTATTTATGTCTGTTAAATATGCAACATGAAGTGAATTTGGTTTTTTCTTTTTTAGTGCGCTTATATATCCTGATTCATACATGAACTTGCTCCATGGGTTACAATACACATAATATGCATCGCGTATATCTTTATCAATATATAAATATTTCCAAATACTTTTCCCAGGTAAAAATTTTAGTCTATTTAAATGTATCCTTTGTAAAAAATATAAAAATTTGTTTTTTATAGGATACTGTAAATATATTACACTACTTACATTTTTAACATCATCAAACAACGCATCTGACGCTTCAAAGGTTGGTCCATAAATAATAAATGTGTTCACATTAATTACCTCATTTAAGGAAGTCATTCAATATATTATTTTTTAAAACTTCATCTACCACTCTCCAATGTTGAAATGTAATATTATAGGCAATTAAGTAAAATGTACACAAAAAGAATGGCAACAACCTTATTGTACACAGTTTTAACCTATGTTTTGCCTTTTTATAAACTATTACAGATATAACTAAAATAACTGGATACACACTAAAACGGTAATATCTTAAAAATTCACTATTTAACATGCATAATGGCATTGCAAAAGATGTATATAATAAAAATTCCCATAGATTTTTGACATATTTTTTTTGATAATCATCATAATTTCCATCATTCTTATTTATCTCCTTTTTAGCAAAATATACCACTAGCATATTAGAGAAGTAAGCTGCCCAGAAAAGAAGAAAACCATATCTCGTACTTGTTTCAAAATATATGGCTTTGTCTTGTAAACCAAAAGCTATTAAAATTGTATTTAATCCTGGTATTCTATTCCCATTCATAAAAACAGCACCGCAAAAAAATACAATCACTGCAAAATAAATTTTTAAGATCTTTTCCCGATTTTTTATACCAGCAAATAAAAAAGGAAAAGGCAATAAAATAGCAGCAGATCTATGAAACAATATAGCGACAATTATCCAAATGCAATATTGAAATTTGCTTGATTTCTTTGCATACTGTGACATTGCCAACGCAAAAAAACAATACGCCATAAATTGTCTTATTTCATTGGTATCCATATATATTTGTGTTAATGAATAAAGTAATATAATACTAGGCCAGTTAACATGAAAATCTTTTGCTGCTAATATCATAACCAAAATGCCTATTAAAAAAAACACCATAAGAAACTTCTGGTAATCCGCACCCACTAAATATAAAAAATTAGACAGGAGAATAAAACCAGATTCAAAACTCATCGAAAACACTTGTGTGTTATAATAATCAGCATAAAAAGGATAATCGGATGTGTATGTGTTTAATCCCATAATAGCCCAAATTATAGATGTAGAAAATATTATGATAATTTTACTATTTTTTTTAATAATAATTCCATATAAGTTCATTATAATTAATAAGCCAATTAATCTCTGAACCATCAAACTCAATCCTCATTCTTTGTACAAACTTTTTCGAATGAACAAGA
>CAJUQT010000005.1 GCA_910588225.1 uncultured Acetatifactor sp. | reverse complement strand
CGGAAGCCCTATTACCTCTTCCAGGGAAAAAGAAGTATTTCCAGGTGCGGCAGTTCCAGAAGAATCCACAACAGGAGTGTCATCTACCGGCCCCATTCCCGAAGGTTTTTCCTCCTGTCCCTGAACCGGCACTTCCGGAATTACCTCCGGAGCCGTCAGCTCCATCAGTCTGCTTTGATGATTGATATCATATTTCATCAGTGTAATCGCAACATATTCACCTACTGCCTGTATCTCCTCGTCCGTCAGATCCGGAATCTGGTTCTCTCCGCATCCTGTCAGTCCCAGCGCCAGCGCTGCCACAGTCAATAATACAGTCAGTCCTCTTCCACGTCTCATTAATAATCATACCTTTCTCTATACAAATGTATTCTTTCTTTATCATACAACACATTTATCCTACAGACAAGCACAATATTCACAATATTTGTCCGCATCATTTTTATGGCAGCTCACTCTGAGCCGCACGCCCTCTTCTCTGTACTCCTGTTCCAGTACAGTGGCATTATCCATAAAATAAGAAACAATATTTCCTTTATCATAGGGAAGAAGTATCTCTGCCTCTACTCTGTCGGCATAAACGCACTCTTCTATCATCTCCACAAGTTCCTCTGTTCCGCATCCCAGAGAAGCCGCCATGTAAAGCTGTCTGTCTCCTCTTCTGGGAATTTCTTCCAGTTCGCTTTTATCAGCCTTATTATAGACAATAATACGCGGGATCCCCCCTGCTCCCAGTTCTTCCAGGGTTTCGTCCGTAACCTTCAACTGCTGCCTGTAATGTTCGTCGGAAAAATCCACTACATGAATCAACAAATCCGCATATCTGATTTCTTCCAATGTAGAGCGGAACGCTTTCACCAGGTCATGGGGCAGATTATTGATAAATCCAACCGTATCTGCCAGAAAAAACGGTTTGTTTTCTCCCTGCTTTCCCTCCCCTTCCGCACAGATATATCTCACATTAGTATCAAGAGTGGCAAACAGCATATCCTTTTCCAGTATGGTCTTATCCCGGCTCCCGCCATACCTGTTAACCAGCTGATTCATTATGGTTGATTTCCCCGCATTCGTATATCCCACCAATGCCACTTTGGGGATCCTCGACCGGCTGCGTTTCTTACGCATAATTTCCCGTGTCCTTGAAATTTCCTCCAGTTCTTTTTTTAACTCACTGATACGGTGCTCTATTTTTCGCCTGTCCAGCTCCAGCTTCGTCTCTCCGGCACCCTTGCTGCTCATGCTGCCGCTCACGCCGCCCTGGCGACTTAAATTCTCGCGCATTCCCACCAGTCTGGGCAGGATATACTGTAATCTGGCTGTCTCCACCTGCAGCCTCGCTTCTCTGGTTCTGGCTCGAAGTGCGAATATATCCAGAATCAGATTTGTTCTGTCCGACACCGGAAGCTTCAGCTCCCGCCCCAGATTCCGCACCTGTCCCGGAGAAAGCGCATTGTCGAAAACCACTTCTTCGGCCCCACACTGTGCCGCATATTCCCGCACCTCTTCCACTTTTCCGGAACCGATATAAAAGGTCTGATTCACCTTTCCCATATGCTGGATAATGATTCCCATCACTTTTTTGCAGGCCGCTTCCGCCAGACTTTTCAATTCCTCCATGGAATGTTCGAATTCTGAATCTTCCCCGGTGTCAAGCCCCACCAGCAGTACTTTTGCCTCATTACTTTCCCCCATCCCCGTTGCATACAGTGTCTTTTGCATTCTTTCCACCTGTCCTTCCCAACGCGCAGGCAGACTCACCATTCTCTTCGGTCAGCCTTTCGCGCATTCTCTACCCCTTTTCCAGTTCGAACCAGAACAACACACCGTTATTATAATTTTCAACACCGTATTGCCGGTTCATGGAATCCATAATCGCCTTTACTATGGACAATCCCACACCGCTTCCTCCATACTCCCGGGTACGGGCTTTATCCACTTTATAGAACTTCTCCCACAGGCGCGGCAGTGCTTCCTTCGGAATTGTTTCTCCTGTATTGAACACACCTGTGCGTACCAGTGCCTCCTTCTGTTCCAATGTAACTACAATGATTTTCTTCCCGCTGCAATGATGCACCGCATTGGAAAAATAATTTGTAAAAACTTCCTGAACCTTATCCGGATCTCCCCATACAAAAACGGGCGGATACTCTTCCATATATACTTCTATGCCATTCTGCTTCGTCAATATGGCTGCGGACTGAATATAATTCCTCACCAGTGCGGCAATGTCGAAGCGTTCCATGGCTACCACATCATTGCCGAATTCCAGCTGATTCAACGTCAGAAGCTTCTGTACCATATTATTCATTTTCCCGGCTTCGTCCATAATGACTTCACAGTAAAAGTCCCTGCTCTCGGGATCCTCATTAATCCCTTCCGAAAGCCCTTCCGCATACCCCTGAATCAGCGCTATGGGCGTCTTCAGCTCATGAGACACATTAGCAAGAAACTCCTTGCGCATCTCGTCAATTTTTTCTTTTTTCTTGATGTCAGTCTGCAGTTCATTGTTTGCCGTCTTCAGTTCGGATATGGACTTCTCTAAAGACAGGGAAAGTTTATTGATATTTTCCCCCAGCAAGTCTATCTCATTGTGGGCGGAACCATTGTACTTCGCTTCAAAATCAAGATGTACCATCTTCTCCGAAATATGATTCAGCTCCAGAATCGGTTTCGTAATCTTTCTGGACACAAGCCATATAATAACACCGCCTGCCATTGTGGCCGCCACACCGATATAGGCCAGAAAGTGATTTGCCACCTTCACGCTCTCCCGGATACTCTCCACAGGTGTCCGCATGATAAAGGAAATTCCGGAGCTGAGCCTGCCAAACATTTCCAGATATTCCTTGTCCCCTGTCAGTACTTTTTGTATCCGATAGCCTTCCTCTTCTCTGATGATATCTATCACATCGGGGAAAAAACCGAAAAGATATGACATCAGCCTCCGTTCCAGCTCCGTTCCCCCGTTTTCGGAAGCATATTTTACGTTGGAATAGACATCCATCACATAAATGGTAATATTGTACACACCGCAGACTTCATTCAGCTCCTGTCGGAATTCTTCCGTACTGTAAGTGTCACTGTTGGCCGCCTGTTGGATAGACTGATAAGCCTCGAAGATAACCTCTGTCTTACTTCGGATATAGAATTGCTCCAGAAACATAATATTCATAAACCAACACAGAAAAATAGTACCGGCCATCAGGCCGATAAAAATCAGAGAGAACTGTCTTCTGATGGAATGTCTCATCCTTATGCCTCCAGCTTGTAACCCATACCCCATATAGTCCTGATCAGTTCGCCTCTTGCGCCCATCTTACTGCGCAGCTTCTTCACATGTGTATCTATTGTACGTGCATCTCCAAAATAGTCATAATTCCAGACATTGTTCAGTATTTTCTCCCTTGACAATGCAATTCCTTTATTCTCCATAAAATAGGCCAGCAGCTCAAATTCCTTGTAGCTCAGTTCTACCGGTTCACCGTCAATCAACACCTGATGTGCCGTCTTGTCCAGCCGGATACCGCCACAGTCCAACACTTCTTCTCCAGATACGCTTTTTTGTCCGGAACGGCGAAGTATGGCTTCTATCCGCGCCACAAGAATTTTGGGACTGAAAGGTTTCGTAATGTATTCGTCCACCCCCAGTCGAAAACCCTGAAGTTCATCCTTCTCATCCCCTCTCGCCGTCAGCATGATAATCGGGATCTGAGAATAGGCACGTATCTCTCTGCACACCTGCCAGCCGTCCATTTTCGGCATCATTACATCCAGGGCAACCAGCGCAATATCCTTGTGTGCGAAAAAAATGTCCAACGCTTCTTCCCCATCTCCGGCCTCCAGTACTTCGTAATCGCTTTTTACCAGGAAATCCCTCACCAGCTTACGCATTCTGCTCTCATCGTCTACAACCAGTATCTTCAATCTGCCCATTATTCAAATGCCCTTTCCTTTCCCGCACTGCATTCCAGCCTTTTCGTCAGTTCACTACACTATCCTGAAAAAGCAGATAAGCCCATTTTGACTGCAAAATCCAATAGAACTTTCCTAACAGCGGCGTCATGTTTACAGAAGAAGTATACTGTAAAAATATGTCATTTTTGTGAAAAATCTTTTCGGCTTTCAGTTTATTTTAAGCTCCAGCTCTTTTTCTCTTATGGCCTGTTCTCTCTCGGTAAGTTCCTGTTCCCAGGCGGCATATTTCCCTGCAAGCGCTCTCTCATAATTAATAACATTGGGATTCTCGCTGAAAAAAGAAATAAAAAACATACAGACTATGGCTGCCGCCAGCAATACATTCAAAATAACAGAGAGAAGAAAACGCTCCTTTTCTTTATCCCTGTCCCTTTTTTTAGACGGGATAACCCTTTCCCTTGCAGGATTCACCTGTTCTCTAACTTCTCCGTCAAAAGTCAGATACAGTGAAATATCCGTCACGCTCTCCGGAGCAATCTCCGGCTGAGACAACAAAAAGTCATGCAGCTTCTCCAGGTACCTCCAGCCTACAGGCGTTTTGAAAAGCCTCTCCCGAATAGTCTGATCGTAAATATAACGTATGCTTTCCGGGGAAGAATAGTCGATACGCGCTTCCAGATATTCTATTTTCTTCAATTCCGCCCTTGCAAGCTGTGCATCTTTTTCCGTATAGAAAAGATATCCGCCCACAGACAGCGATGATGTGTCAGAGTTCATTTGCAATCCTCCTCAAAACGTCCTTAGTCTATTTCCTGCTCAGGATCTACTATCCACTATTCTCTCACTCCCGCCGCACGATATTTAAAAAGCTTTTATAATAGTCCATTAACCGGCTGGAAGGTGACACGATTTCTATGATCCAGTCAGGCGCGCCGTTACATCCTCTGTCATCCAGTTTATCTCTGTCACAGACGACACTGATATCCGGTTCCGCATAATTTCTGTCATCTGCATTTAAAAAACTGCAAAGGGAGAAGGAAACACTTCGCAGCCGCCATTCCGACTCTGAATATTATTACCGATTGTCCGGTCAAAAAAGTGCACCAGTCTTTGGTGTATCGTTCCCGGAGCTGCCATATAAAAAATCTGACCGTCAATTAATTCCGCCCGCTCTCCCTCCGGTAAGTTATAAATATCCTCAACAGTATAACACTCTTGTCTTCTCAATGTATTCATTTTCAGTCCTCCATGCTTTCTGCTAAAAAGAAAAGAATGCTAAAATGCCGCATTCTCAAAAGTTTGTTACGAAAGCATAAAACAAAGTGGAGTAGAGGGGAGTCTGAACCCAAGGGGTTCGACTCTTCCCATTACCTTTCAAGTGGAGTAGAGGGGAGTCGAACCCCTGTCCAAAAGCCCATTCCCTGTCCTTCTACTATCATAGTCCGTTATTCCGGCAGGACTTTCTCCCGCCTGTTCCCTCCCGGGACAGACAACGAACAATCTGTCCCGCTCGGTAGCTTCATCATACGCCCGCGCGGGCAAAGCTTAGCGCGCGTCGTTTCTCACATAGTCGATGCCCGGATTCCGGCGTGTGAGTGCCCCGGAGCGGACAAGCCGCCTGTGGCGGCGTCACCTGCAGCAATTAAGCTGCAAGTGCGTACTGATAATTATCTTCAGCGTTTATTTTTAATTTTGCGTTTAACGTGTCGCAACGGATAGCTTCTCCAGCTGCAAGACCCCTGTCGAAACCTTTACTACCCCTGATATTTTATTTTTCAAAGTGCGGCAGTCGGTATAACAAATTTCCCGCCTGTGTATTCAGTATATTCGCTTTTGCTCCTGCTGTCAACAAATCCTACAGATTTTTCACTTTAAATTCTCTCTCTGTCTCTCTTCTCTGGTCCTTCCTGGCAATGTCCTGACGCTTGTCATACAGCTTTTTGCCCCTGGCAAGTCCGATTTCCGTCTTCACCCTGCCGTTTTTCAAGTAAACCTGCAGCGGAACAAGCGTATAGCCTTTTTCCGCCACTTTGCCTGCCAGCTTGTTGATTTCATATTTGTGCAGCAGCAGTTTTTTCACACGCAGGGGATCCTTATTGAAAATGTTTCCTTTCTCGTAAGGACTGACATGCATGCCATAGACATAGACCTCCCCGTTTTCTATCCGGATAAAGGATTCCTTAATACTGCATTTTCCCATGCGCATGGATTTCACTTCCGTGCCGTGCAGCGCTATTCCGGCTTCATAGGTCTCGTCTATAAAATAATCATGATATGCCTTTTTATTGTTGGCAATTAACTTCTGCGCTTCTTTTGATTTTGTCTGTGCCATCTCTCACCTCTTATTTTAGTTCCGCATCTGCGGACACACTGTCCCTCTGATTCTGTTTCCAGTTCCGCATCTGCCTCCCGGTGCCGCATCCCCCGGAAAAATTCCCGGTTACTCAGCCACATCAAAGTCCACGGTGCGGCTGAAGCGGTCCGCGGCTCTCACGGATACCTTTACCGGCATTCCCAGTCTGTAGCTTCTGCCCGTGGCCTCTCCGATCATCTCACACTTGCTCTCATTATAATAAAAGTAGTCTCCGGGAAGTCTGGAAACGTGGACCAGTCCCTCCACGGTATTGGGCAATTCCACATAAATTCCCCAGGCCGTAATACCGGACACAACGCCTTCGTAAATCTCGCCCAGCCGTTCCTCCATATATTCTGCTTTCTTGAGCTTATCCGTCTCCCGCTCGGCCTCATCGGCGCGGCGCTCCGTCTCGGAAGCATGCTTTGCCACTTCCGGCAGAAGTTCCCTGTAATGAGCGATTCTTTCCTCTCCCAGTCTGCCCCGAAGCTGTTCCTTGATAATTCTGTGAATCTGTAAATCCGGATATCGCCGAATGGGGGACGTAAAATGACAGTAGTACGGACATGCCAGTCCGAAATGTCCTGTGCATTCCACACTGTACTTTGCCTGCCGCATGCTGCGCAGGGCCAGTCTGCTGATCATGGGCTCCTCGGGAGTCCCTGCGATTTTGGCCAGGAGCTTTTGTATCTCCTTGGGGTGGACCTCCTCATTGGAAGTCTTCTGCCCTGTACGGCCCACCGCCTTCATATAATAGCCGAAATTATTGATAAAGGCTGCCAGCTTCCGAATGCGCTCTCCGTCCGGCACATCATGAATACGATACACAAAAGGAAGCTCCATCCAGTAAAAATGCTGTGCAACGGTTTCATTGGCCGCCAGCATGAAATCCTCAATGATGTCCGTAGCCACATTGCGCTCATAGGGCTTAATCTCCACAGGATGTCCCTCCTGGTCCAGAATGATTTTGCACTCCGGAAAATCAAAGTCAACGGACCCTCGTTTTCTCCGCTTCTCCCGCAGGATTTCCGCCAGCTTCTCCATCTGCCGAAACATGGGCAGCAACGCCGCATACTGTCTGTATTCTTCCTCCTTCTCTGTCAGAGAATCCTCCTCCAGCAGCCTTTTCACCACGGTGTAAGACATCCTTTTATTCACCCGGATCACAGATTCACAGATTTCACAGTCCAGAATTTCTCCGGTGGGCTCCACCGTCATCAGACAGCTTAACGCGAGTCTGTCCACACCTGCATTCAGAGAACAGATTCCATTGGAAAGGGCATGAGGCAGCATGGGAATCACTCTGTCTACCAGATACACGCTGGTCCCCCGGTTCAACGCCTCCCTGTCCAGAGCAGAATTCTCCTGGACATAGTTGGTCACATCCGCAATATGGACTCCCAGATGATACCTTTCTCCGTCAAAGCTGACACTCACCGCATCGTCCAGATCCCTGGCATCCTCGCCGTCAATGGTAACCATATCCAGCTCCCGCAGATCTCTGCGACCGGCTCTGTCCGCCTCGGATACTTCCTGAGGCACCCTCTCCACCTGATTCATAATCTTCACAGAAAATTCCATTGGCAGCTCATAATTCCTCACAATGGACATGATGTCTACCCCCGGATCACCCACATGCCCCAGAATCTCCACCACTTTTCCTTCCGGGCTCTTTCTGTCCGTGCCGTAATCCGTGATTTCCACCACCACTTTATGCCCGCTCACGGCCCCTTTGGAGCGCTCCTTCGGAACAAAAATGTCCTGAGGCAGCCTGGCATTGTCAGGAACCACAAAACCATAATGATCTCCGGCCCTGTCATAGGTTCCCACCACCTGCGTCATCCCTCTGGCAATAATCCGTACCACCTTTGCCTCCTGGCGCCTCCCCTCGTTCCCGGGCAGCAATGCCACCTCTACCGTATCCTTATGAAATGCGCCTCCGGTCTGCTCCTCCGGAATATACAGATCCTCTTCTCTTCCCTCTATCTCCACAAAGCCAAAGCCTTTGGCATTGCTGACAAAGGTCCCCGTCAGCAGACGGCCGTTTGATTTCACATATTTTCCGCCCCCGGTCAGCATCAGCTTTCCCTCTGCCAGAAGCTCCCGCAGAACAGCCCGAAGTTCTTCCCTGTCCTCCTTTGCCACCTGAAGGAACATTGCCAGCTCCTTCTCCTTCATAGGAACATAAATGGGGTCATGCACCAGGTCACAGATTACCTTTTTTCTCGCTTCCTGCGATTTACTGCTTTCTCTCTTCTCCATATCTCTCCTGTCTGACTACAGACATTTGCCAGCCTATTCCGATTTCTTGTGATGCCGTTCTCCTCCACGCTCATCGGTTCACAGGTCATCAACAAATTACCTGATAAGAAAAAAGACACCTCCTGTCTGATACACAAGGGTGCCTTCTTACGTACAAATCTGCAACTTACATTGCCGTTTATTTGTAAATATTCAAGTTCAGTATCACTGCCAGCAGCATGAACAAAAATGCCAGTCCCTTGGTCAGCTTCACCAGCAGACCTTCCATGGAACGCCCCTTATTCTTGCCCCAGTAAGTCTCCGCCGCTCCGCTGATCGCTCCCAGCCCCGCAGACTTGCCTTCCTGCATCAATACCAGCACCACAAGCGCTATACATATTATAATAAACAGTACTGTCAAAACAACCTTCAAAACACCCATCTATCTCACACCTCCTACGGTCTTCCCAGCCCCTCACCACAGACTCTTCTCCTCTTGGAAAACCAGTTCTTACGTCCAAACTTTATTTATCTTAACACAGCCACAGTAAAAAAGCAACTACTTTTTTGCTGCAAATCAGCCAATGCAAATCATTTTGACTGCGCGGTTTCCGCAAGGCAGGTTACAGTACTTTTAAAGTAATCCCATTATCCACAGCATAAACGCGCTCAGGCCAATCAGGAGCAGCAGGCAGGGCAGCACAAGCACCACATAGGCCGTCAGTGTCATCACCAGCTTTTCCCGGAAGGAAACCCCTGCTTCCCTCAGCTCTTTCTGAAACTTCTCCTCTTCTTCCTGAGAAGATTTCCTGATTCTTTTCCAGATCATGGGCATAATGCCGCGGTTTAATCCGCGGCATCCTCCTTTCGAGCGAAGCGGTTGGACTTACGCTCCATTTTGGGCAGTTCAAACATATAATTGCCTTCCCTGTCTATCTTGCGTTCCGGGAAGTGGCAGGCCAGGAAATGTCCGGGTTCAACTTCCTTAAGTTCGGGCGGTACCCGCTTGCACTTGTCGCAAGCCATATAGCAGCGCGTGTGGAACTTACACCCTGTAGGCGGCTTGATCGGACTGGGAATATTGCCTTCCAGCAGGATTCTCTCTTTACTCAAAGCCTCCGGGTCGGTGGTGGGAATAGAAGACATCAGCGCCACTGTGTAAGGATGACGGGGATCTTCAAACACAGTCTTCGCATCTCCCAATTCTACAATATTACCCAGATACATCACACAGATTCTGTCCGAAATATAGCGGACCACGGACAAATCATGGGAAATGAACATATAGGTCAGATTTTCCTTCTCCTTCAGCTCCTGCAGCAGATTGATAATCTGGGACTGAATGGAAACGTCCAGTGCGGAGACACACTCATCGCACACAATGAACTTGGGGCCCACCGCCAGCGCACGGGCAATGGCCACACGCTGCCTCTGTCCGCCGGAAAACTGATGCGGGTAACGATGCAGCATATATTCCTGCAGACCGCACTTCTTCATGGTCTCCACAATATGTTCCCGCATTTTCGGAGAACCATGTTTATAAAATTTATGGGTTACCAGTCCCTCCTCAATAATCTGGCCAATGGTCAGACGGGGATTCAGACTGGAATACGGATCCTGGAAAATAATCTGCAGGTCTCTGCGCAGCAGACGCATTTCGGAGTATTTCAGTCTGGCCAGGTCGATGCCGCTGTCCCGCATGGCTTCATACCTGACGAATTCCGCATCGCCGGCATTGGCCACGCGCAGCGCATCCAGCTCCTGCTGGCAGGCAGCAACACTTCTGTCACAGGCCTCAATTTTCTCCCTGAGTTCCTCCAGCGTTTTCTTCAGCCCCCCCACTTTGGCTTTGCTCTCATCCATCCCCTGCTGAATGCAATAATCATATTTTCCCCTGCTGTCCTGATATCTGGTTTTCAGCTTATTGCGCTTCACATTCTCGTCAAATACCTTCTGCAGCAGCTCTCTTCCCTTGCCGCCCTCGTCCTTCGCATAAAAACCGCCCAGAATCTTCACAATGGCGTTCAGGCAGGTCTGCTCCTCACAGCGGGCCAGATTGCGTTCCTGGAGCAGATAGAAATCTGCCTTATCCTCTCCAACGGCAGATACCTGTCTGTCCAGTTCCGCCGCTTTTTCACCGGCTTTGGTCAGCCTGGCGCGGTATTTATCCAGATGCTGCAATGTATCCGCCACATACCGGGGCGTGGTCTCATCCAGTGTGGCGCCGTAATACATGGTATTGCCCGCCGTCTGCGCATACAGCTGCAGCAGCACACGTCCCAGTGTGGATTTTCCACAGCCGCTCTCTCCCACCACACCGATGGTCTCCCCCTCGTAAATGTCCAGAGAAATGTCTTCATTGGCACGGACATAAAGCTGCTCTTTCTGGAAAAAAGAAGATTTCGCCACAGGAAAATATTTTTTCAGATTACTGATTGACAGTAATTTTTTTGTGTTCTGCACTGCGTCTCACCTCCTTCTCGGGATAAAAACAACGAATCAGCTGACCATTGCCGGCATCTGTCAGAGCCGGCTCTTCTTCCATACATTTCCGGGTACAGTATTTACATCTGGGCGCAAATTTGCAGCCCTTCGGCAATGCCAGCGGATGGGGCACCACCCCGGGAATGGGCTCTATCTTCTCATGGACGGAGTCGATCCGGGGAATGGAGAACATCAACCCTTCCGTATAAGGATGGCTCATCCTGCAGTCATCGAAAATGATTCTGGCGCCTGCCTTCTCCACTACCTGACCGCAGTACATCACCGCCACATCGTCCGCCATCTCATTGATAACACCCAGGTCGTGGGTAATGAAAATGATGGAAGTCCCTTTTTCCTCCTGCAGCTCGTTCATCAGACGCAATATCTGGGCCTGTATGGTCACATCCAGAGCCGTGGTGGGTTCGTCGGCAATCAGTATCTTCGGCCGGCAGGCCAGGGCCATGGCGATCATCACCCTCTGTCTCATCCCCCCGCTCAGCTGGTGAGGATATTGCCGGATGACAGCCTCCGGATTGGGAATCTGTACATCATACAACATCTTCAGAGCATTTTCACGGGCCTGCTTTTTATTCATGCCCTGATGGATGATAAAAGGCTCGCTCAGCTGCCTCTCCACCGTGAAAACCGGATTCAGGCTGGTCATAGGCTCCTGGAAGATAACGGATATGGCATTTCCGCGAATATGATACAATTCATCCATGGAAAGCTTCGTCAGCTCCCTGTCCTCAAAATGAATCTCTCCGGATTCAATATATCCGTTCTCATCCAGAAGCCGGAGAATGCTCATGGCGGAAACCGATTTGCCGGACCCGGATTCCCCTACAATGCCCAGGGTCTTCCCCGGCTCCAGCGAATAGGAGACATCGTTGACTGCCTTGACAATGCCCCTTTTGGTCCTGAAAAAGGTCCGCAGATTTTTTATCTCTAATAATGGCATACGATTTCCTCCTTACTTTTCCACACTGGATTTGGGATCCATCACATCCCGCAGCGCATCACCCACTATATTGATGCAGATAGTCGTCACTGCAAGGAAGATAGCGGTAAACACCCACTGCCACCAGTAGGCGTTGATAATGGTGGCGTTATTGGCGCCGTTCAGCATATTCCCCCAGGTGGGGCGGGGATATGTCACACCAAATCCCAGATAACTCAGAGAGGACTCTGTCAGCATGCAGGTGCCGAAATCCAGCATCAGGGATACCAGAATCACCGACATGACATTGGGCAGAATGTGTTTAAACGCAATCCGCCTCTCCTTCACACCCATGGCCTTTGCCGCCATCACATACTCACTTTCTCTGGCCACAAGCACCTGTCCGCGCACCAGTCTCGCCAGCCCCGGCCAGGTCAGAACCCCCAGAATGCACATGATGATGAAAATGCGGGGATCCTCACTCAATGTCATACGTCCCATAATAGCCGACAGGATCATGGCGAAAGGCAGAAAAGGAATCGCGGTGAATATCTCTGCCACACGCATCAGCAGAATATCTGCTTTGCCGCCGAAATATCCCGAGATACAGCCGATAATAACACCGATAACAGCCGAAATAATAACCGCCACAGCACCGATGGTCATAGTCATTTTACCGCCGTTGATAATCCGCTGGAAAATGTCCGCACCATGGGTCTCCGTACCGAATACATAGCCTTTTAATCCCCATTTGGCTGTCAATGCATCATTTTCATCCACTGAATAGGTCTGGAATGCACCGGCATAGAGCTTTGCAGAATTGGCAGCTTTGGCTGATACCTTGGTCTGGTTCAGCACATTGCTGCCCCAGGAATAGACATTTCCTTTGTCTGTGAGGCCTGAATAATGATAACTGCCTCCCACCACCTGTACATACCTTTCTCCCTCTGAAAGTGTGGGAGCCGGCGTGAGGCCGGAGGCAAAGTCTCCTACAAATCCAATGGTTCCGTCATCCAGAAGCAGGCAGACACTGGAGCTGGTTGCTGTCAGAGAACTGATGGTACGGCCGTTCAAAAATTCCTTCATTTTGACAGCAGGTCCGGACACATTGGTGCGGACCACATCATAGAGTCCACGGGTTCCTGTGTAGACACTGTCTCTCTTCATGGCCAGTCCCACCACATAATTCAAAGTGAAATCAATGTCCTTCAGACCGGTCATGTTCATGAAAATATCCATGTTGGCATAGGTCATCTTATTGCCCCACAGATACAGAGTGCCGTCATTCATCAGAATGGCAGTACACTGGTATCCGCAGGTCAGCTTTTTCACATTTTCAACATCCACGCCTTCTGTGACCAGTTCCTCCGGCATATAGGCGATATTGGGATTCAGCTGGCCGTCCGCTTCCATAGCCTCCGCTTCGGTGCCGTACTGGCCGAGACGTTTATTTCCCCAGCAGTATACTTTACCGTCCTCTCCGATGGCTACAATATGGTCAATGCCTGCGGCAACCATTGCGATTTTCGCATTCTGTACTTCCTCGGGAATCTCCGCCATATCCACCCCTGTGGTACCGATTTTGGCAGCCCCCCATACATACACTTTTCCGGCATTGGAAAGTCCCACGGTAAAGGAACCATACCCGTCAATCATCTTAATGTCGTTTTTCATTTCTTTGGGCACGGCCATCATGGACATGGTTGGCGGAATACTCTGCTGGGTAACCTCTGTGTAAGCATCGCTGTAATTCGGCATCATCAAAGGTCCCACAAACATCACAATAAACATGGTAATCAGCAGACACAGTGCTCCGACTGCCAGCTTCCGCTCCAGAAAATTGCGCAGAATCTGCTTCCCTGGACTGATAAGCTCTTCCACATCTCCGGATTCCGCGGCACCTTTTTCCTGCTTCGCTGCTTCCATCTCCTCTGCCAGCTGTCTGCTGCCTCCATGGAACCACCGGGCGAACCAACGTCCAAGAGTGGTCCCGCTTTTTTTCGAAGAACCGTTTGTTCTCTTTTTGCTCATTTCTCCGCCCCCCTTATTTACTCACCCGAACTCTGGGGTCTACCAGGCCATAGATGATATCAATAATCAGATTTCCCAGCAGAGAGATTCCCACATAGAACATCTGCATTAACAAAACCACATCATAATCCGCAGTGCGCAGAGACCCGATCATCAGGCTGCCCATACCATTGATGGCAAACATCTGTTCAATCACCAGGGATCCTGAGAAAATTCCCAGAAACCACCCTACCACCAGGGTTACAATGGGAATCAGGGCGTTGCGCCAGGCATGAGAATAGATGACAATCTGCTCCCGCAGGCCTTTTGCCCGGGCTGTCTTAATGCAGTCCATGGAAAGGGCCTCAATCATGGAAGCTCTCACATAACGGGTCATGCCGCCCAGACTGCAGAATGTCATCACAAGCAAAGGCAGCGCCATATAATACAGAGAATCCATCCAGTACTTTATCCCTGTATAATTTGTGCCCGCTGTCTTCATGCCGCTGGGCGGAAAAATCCCCAGCTTCGCGGCAAATATCCAGATAAACAGGATGGAAATCAGGAAGGTCGGCAGACTGTAACCGATAATCGTACACACCTGCACAATCTGGTCCATTCGGCTGCCTCTCTTAACCGCACATCGAATTCCCAGAGGAATCGTAATTCCCAATGCCAGAATTGTGGCAAAGATATTGATGCGGATTGTCACCTTCATAGGGGCGGCTATCACATCCAGCACAGGCTTTTTCTGTTCATAAGAATATCCCAGGTTCCCCTGCAGCAGGCCGTTGAAGCTGCCGTCATACAGCGGATACAGTCCCACCCAGCGCAGATAACGGATACCCTTGTTCTCCACATCCGTACCATACCTGCGCTGATACTGCAGATACAGCTCCTCAAAGCGGGCCTGGTGTTCCTCGGCCGTCATGGTATTACTCTTGATGGACTTAATATCATTGCTGGCATCCGTATAGGCTCGATTGCTGGGCACCAGGTTATAGATCATAAACATGATAAAAGACAGCATCACCAGCACCACCAGCATGTAGGCTGTTCTTTTGACAATATATTTTCCCATATGTGATCCCTCTTTTTTTAGTTTTGAATACGCTCGGAAGCTCTCTGTAATTTTGATTTCCGATTTGCAGACAGACAATAAAAGTGATAATTGCAAGAGAGTTTCCGAGAGTACTCATGAATTACAGCACAGGCTGCCGTCAAAAGCTGACAGCAGCCTGTACCCTTGCTCTACTCTCCCGCAGTGTCTCATGTCAGTGTATCACCGACGCCACTGCCTTCAGCAGCTTTCGTTAATTCAGCCAATAAGCATCGGCTTCATCCTTGACATAGTACTGGCTATAGTCGTCATACATGGCAGGATCAATGGTCAGATTATATGCAAAATCATATGCGGCACTTGTGAACCCGGTAGCAAAGTTAAAGCAGGTATACAGAGGCGTTCCGCTATAGTAACCATAGATGGCAGCCTGATACAGCTCATCCAGCATGGGATTAAACTCACCTACAGTATACTGTACTTCAAAACCTGCAGCCTTGATATTCTCATTGGAGGCAAATCCGGTCATCAGCTGATCCGTGAACGGATTGTCGGTAGTGCCATACCAGTTCAGCACCAGAGGCATATAATAGTAATCACCCACCTGAGTGGTCTTATAAGCACCGTCCTTGGACTGGAAGGTCTTATCATTCTCGCTCATCTCCGCTGCCGGAATCTGCTTGTAACGCACACCTTCGGTATAGGCATTTCCTTCCGCATCATATACCCAGCCGCCTTCTTCCAGAACTGCAATCGCACTGTCTACGGAAGTAGAATAAGCGTCCAGCATCATCCCCTGTCCGACCGCCGCCTGATACATCCAGCTTCCGGTATAGTAAGGGCCGTCAACCACACCGCCGTAGCCGCCGGTAAATTCCTTTGCAAATCCCGCACGGTCCATGCAGTATGCGATGGCCTGACGAACTTCCGTAAACTGTACGGAACCGAAATCAGCACGGAAGCCAAGCTTGCCATAGCCCGCACGGCTGTAATGAGTATAAACATACTTATCAGGTGCGCCGTCCGCAAGGTCCACAGCCTCGTTGGTCTCATTGCCGCCGGTAATGCCAGACAACACATCCACACCGCCGGACTGCAGGTCTACCAGCTGGGTAGCGCTGACTACCAGTTTATAAACAACTGTTTCAATACTGGGTTTCACACCTTCGTAATTACCGGGGAATTCAGGGTTCAGCTTCAGCACTGCGGAGGAATCCGCCACATCATAGCTCTCTACCACGTAAGGTCCGGAGTAAGGATAGGTGGTATCGGTATTGCGGGAAATCTCCTCAATATGTGCGGCCATGTCGTACTTCTCTCCGTCAGACATGGTATAGAACTCATCGGAGAAGTATACGCCTTCGCCGTCATCCTTAATCTCCACATCTTTTATCCACATAGGGGTATAATATGCGGAGAAGCCTGCATAGGTAATGTCATAGAAATAAGGCAGCTCTGCGGCATCAATGGTTACAGAGAAAGTATAGTCGTCAATCATACGCAGTCCGGCAAATGTCTTCTTTCCTTCTGCGGAATCAGGGCCGGTGTAGGTATTGAAATCTTTAAAGCCTACAATAGTTCTGCCGGACTGATGATCCTTACCTGCTGCCTGAACGGCTACCGGACTGGAGAATACCATGGTAAATACCAGATAATCTTTTGCGGTAACAGGACTGCCGTCGGAGAACTTCAGGTTATCCTTGATTTTGATGGTATAGGTTTTGCTTCCATCTGCATTCTCCACTGCTTCGGGCTCGGAAGCCAGAACGGTAGTATTCCACTCAAAACCGCCTTCCTTGTTGGTCGCCACTGTCTGCATACCTACCGTCATATTCTGAATCGCCAGATCCGTGGCATTAGGATTGGTGCCGCCAAATGCAGCATAGCGGAACTTACCGGACATCTCGGTTACATTTCCGATGATAATGCTGTTATCCGCCTTCTCGCTGGTCCAGTCAATCAGAGCCATCTCCGGTCCCCAGTAGGGATTGGTGGGATGTTCAGCCACACCCTTGAGTACACCATAGCCATGGAAAGGAAGTCCAGACCAAGCTGATAACGCACACCGTCCCGCTCTATGTAGGCGAATCCGGTCTCCTCATCCTCGATTACATCGGCAATGCTGGTCTCCTTTCCGAACTGGGAATACAGAGACACATAATCGGTGCCGTACTCTTTGTTGGCAAGGGGCTTCAGCTCTGCCACAACAGCTTCCTGCTCCGGCTCCCCGGCAGGGGTCTCGCTGCTGACTTCTTCACTGGCCGCACTGGACTCAGTGCTTTCCGTGCCTGTTGATTCACTGGGCGTCGAGCTTTCTGCAGAATCATTTCCGCAGGCGGCCATACTTATCGTCATGGCTGAAGCCAGCAAAACGGCAAGCAATTTCTTTCTTTTCATAATGCTTTTCTCCTCCTTCTTAAATATGGAACTGTATACTTCATGTCTGCATTGAATACTTGTATACAATGCAAGGGTGTATACAATTGTTTAACGTAGTTTAGTATAAATTACACACAGATAACCTCAACGATGGTTTTTTCAGCTTTTTCCTGTCATATATAAGGCGGCAGCATACTTTTTTCATACTGAAAGAGGCAGGATTCCATGTTCTTCTGGGTGGCTGGACTTTTCAAAATCTGCCTGTTATAATCCAGTTGCAAACAGATGTTTGTCATACTAGACTCCCACGAAATCGTTCCATCATGCATGAAAGTCCGGGGAGTTGGTAAATGCTGGAGAAGCAAATCGGAAGACTTTCAAACAAAAGAAGAAAGAAGGGTTGTAAAATGGCATCATTGAAAAGAGTTACACACAAAAACGGCCGGGTGGTATATCGTATCGTCATCTGTATGGGATATGATAAACAGGGAAATAAAATGGTCAGAAATTTTACCTGTCCCGTCAGCCAGTCTGCTACTTTCAGACAGCAGGAAAAAGAAGCTCTGAAATATGCCCTGGAGTTGGAAGACAGACTGAAATCTGGCAACGAACATTGCGACAATAGACTATCATTTGAAGATTTCTCCCGCAAATGGCTTGAAAACGTGAAAGATACGCTTGCTTACGGGACTTATGTGGGATATGAACAATTGCTGCGGTGCAAGATTCTTCCTTATTTTAAGGGATATAAAATAGCTCATATCAGAACGTCGGATATCGAAGCTTTTTACAGGACGCTGACAGACATTTATTCCCCGGGCACAATCAGGCGTTACGCCAATGTACTGAATTGCATCTTCGGAACGGCAAAAAGGTGGAATGTCATTGCGGATAATCCATGTCAGAATGCGCTGAAGCCAAAACAAAAGCAGGAAACAGCAACATTACGGTATTTTACACCAGAGCAATCTCTGATTTTCCTGAAATCTCTGGACATGATATATGAGACAAAATATGGGAAAAAAGAGCATGTGGTACCTTTGCAATACAGAGTTTTCTTTACACTTTCCATTTTCTGCGGCTTCAGAAAAGGGGAAATTCTTGCTCTGCACTGGGAAGACATCTTTTTTGATACCCTGGAGATTTCGATTTCCAAATCTATTGGAAAAACGGAAAGAGGATTTGACTATAAGAAACCAAAGACGCCGGCAGCGGTACGAAAAGTTCCTTTTCCGGATCGCTTATTTTCCCTGCTGGAAGAGTATAGAAAAGAATATGAGCTGCTGCGTCTGCAGCTTGGCACAGAATGGCAGGGCAAAGACAATCTCTTTATCCGCTCTGACGGCAGGCTGATGGGCCACTCCACTGCCTATCAGTATTTTGTGAAGCATCTGAAATATCATAATCAATGGGTTCGGAAATACCCTGTGCAGGCTAAGGCCGCCGGAATAGAAGAACTGCCGCTCATTCCGCTTCACGGCCTCAGACATTCCTGCGCCACACTGCTGAATTATCTTAATGTTAATATTGTGGATATTTCAAAATATCTGGGACATACTAACTGTTCCACAACAATGAATATTTACGCTCATAGTTTTGAAGCGCAGAAAAGAGTGGTGAGCAGCAAGCTGAATGAATTCATCAGAGTCAATTGTTAACCGGCCAAAATTCGGGCTGTATGTTTTGTCTATATTTTGGTCTGTCTAATCTGTGCTTTGAGTAATTTTAAACCTGGAAAAGCACAAAAACCCTGCTATTTGTTTGATTTTGTCATCTAAAATGCCATATCACGGAAGAATATGACCATTTTCCACAATATGCGACTTGTGCGGTTAACTGCCTTCCGTAAAAAAGGATACAAAAAAATCTTGACACATTCTTAAGTTTAATTTATACTAAACTACGTTAGCTGCATAGACCGCTACATTGTATACAAGTATTCAGCAAAGGAGCGAATAAATATTATTCAATCCTTTTTTGTTAAGCCTGTTGATTTAAAGCAATACAGCGTAAAAGTATGCAGAACAATATCATAATAGGAGGAAAAGCATTATGAAAAGAAAAAAGTTACTTGCAGTTCTGCTGGCTTCCGCAATGGCCTTAAGCATGGCCGCCTGCGGTAATGATGCGCCCGCAGACAGCAGCACACTGTCGGATCAGTCTTCCGGAGAATCCACTCCGGCTGAGAGCAGTTCCGACGAGACTCCCGCCGAGTCCTCTTCGGAGACCACCGGCGATGTAACGTATGAGAACAAGGTAATCATGGGTAATACCACTGACCTGACAGGAGATTTCCGTTATCCCGGCTGGGGTACCAGCTCCGTGGGCGCATCCGATCAGGATGTCGGACGTCTGACCATAGGTTATAGTACACAGGAAGTTACAGAGGATGGAAACATGGTGTGGAATGACACCGCCGTAAAGAGCCACACAGAGACAGAAAATGAAGATGGAACCGCTACTTTTACAGTAGAGCTCAACGAAGGTCTGACCTTCAGTGACGGTTCTCCTCTCACGGCTAAGAATTATCTGGCAAGAATTCTGGCATTTTCCACTCCTGTTGCCATGGAAGCCGGCCATCCCGCTATGGTAGGCAACGCTTTTGTAGGATTTGAGGAATTCAAAGCTTACACAGGCGAGGAAGCGGAAGGAGCTTCCAAAGAGTTCAAGGGAGTTCGCCTCCTGAGCGATTACAGCTTTTCCGTTACCGTATCTTCCGATTATTATCCGTACTATTTCGCCTATACTTATGCTGGTATAAGTCCGGCTCCCATGGGCCTGTTCCTGGGCGAAGGCGTGGACATCATGGATGATGGCAACGGCGCGTACTTAACTGAGAACTTCTATGAGAAGAACGGAGACAGCTATGTGAAGGCAGCCGAGATCGAGGCAAATCGCTACGATCTGACCAAGTACCCTTATTCCGGTGCCTATGTGGTTTCCGACTGGGATGCTTCCACCAAGCAGGCTACCATGACCATCAATCCTGAATTCAAAGGAAACTATGAAGGTCAGACCCCTTCTATCGAAACCATCGTTTATGTAAAGCTGATTCAGGAGACACAGCTGGAAGAACTTACCACCGGCGGCACGGATATCCTGGGCGGTGTGACCGGAGGTAAAGATACCACGGCAGCGCTGGCAGTGGTAGACGGCGAGAACTTCTCCGAGACACATTATCAGAGAGCCGGTTACGGTAAGATTCAGTTTGACTGTGACTTTGGTCCCACCATGTTCCAGGAAGTTCGTCAGGCAATTGCCTATCTGCTGAACCGTACCGAATTCTGCCAGACCTTTACCGGCGGTTACGGTGTGGTGGTAGACGGCCCTTACAGCCCTGACCTTGCTCCCTGGAAGGCAATCCAGGATGAAGTCGAACTGATTGACTATTCCTTCTCTCCCGAATCTGCCAAGAAGGTTCTGGAAGACGGCGGATGGATTTACAACTCCAAGGGTGAGCCGTTCGTGGAAGGTGCCGAAGGCGTTGATGCCGTACGCTATAAGAAGCTGACAGCTGACGAAGCAAATGCTCTGGACGGCGCTAACAAGACCTATGCTTCCGTTTCCAATACGGATGGTGTGACTTATGCAACTGTTGAAGTCAACGGCGAATACTACATGCCTCTGGCAATCAACTGGTTCGGTTCTACTCCCAACGATGTGACCGACCTGATTTCCACCACACTGGCCAACAGTTCTGATCTGGCTGCAACAGGTATGGTAATTCGTTCTACTACAGGCGATTTCAACAAGCTTCTGGGTGAAATTTACCGTGAGCCCAGCTATGGTTACAACGGTGTTCCTACTTATGGCATGTACAACCTGGCTACCGGTTTTTCAGCTTTGATAAACCTTGATACTTCCTACCAGTGGTCTCATGACCCTGCATGGTTTACCAACTCTTCCAACAAGCTGTACGACTCCTATGATATCGACTTCCCTTATGATATCAAGGCTGATAAGCTGAGCTATGAGGAAGCGGTGGAAGCATCCGGCGACAAACTGGGTATGGATTATCTGTCTATGGGTATGGTATACACTGCCACAACCGAAGAGGAGTTTAACCAGTGGTATATGGGTTATGTGGAGAGATGGAACGAGCTGATGCCCGACATCCCGCTGTACTCCAACTACTACTATGATGTTTACAATTCCAAGATTGAGAATTTCCACACCAGTCCGTTCCGCGGTCCGGCAGCTGCTCTTCTCTATGCAAATGTGAAAGGCTTCTAAGCTGCAGGTTTGGTTTCAATCGATGCGAAAGTAAAAAAGATGGGGCGGCCGTCAAAACGACTGCTCCATTTTAACATCAATATCAGAAATGGGGTATGATATGGGCAAATATATACTGAAAAGATTTGGCTATATGGTTGTGGTTCTCATGATCCTCTCCTTTCTCATGTTCTTCGTGTACTCTCTCATTCCCTTTGACCGGGCGGTAGCCGAGGCGGAGCCCTTCAGAAAAGGACTTAAGACTACGGAAAATGCCACCGAACTTTACCTGGCAAAGATAGAAGAACTCAGAAAAGAGCTGGGAACAGATCAGAATGTGGTGGTGCGTTATCTGGGCTGGATCGGCCTGGCGCCCATCAATGGAAAATACAACGGAATCCTTCAGGGGAATCTGGGTTACAGCTATGAATATGACAGATCTGCAAAAGAAGTACTGGCAGATCCTCTGAAAAATACAGTTTTTATCAACATTTTTGCAACGATTCTCGGCCTGGGTATTACAATCCCTCTGGGTATTTTCTGTGCTGTCCACAGAGGCAGTAAAAGGGATACCGCCGTCCAGGTGGGAACCATCGTGGGCTACAGTATTCCGGGTTTTATTATTGCAATTGTCTTTATCTGGCTTTTCGCCATTGTATTGGGATGGTTCCCCGTTTCCGGTATGAAGACGCCGGGTTCCAATTACACCGGCTTTGCCGAGCTGAAAGACAGACTTTATTATATGGCTCTGCCGCTGATAGTTATGACTTTCTCATCCCTGGGCGGCATGACCCGCTATGTGAGGGCATCCATGTCAGAGGCACTTTCTCTTGACTGTATCCGTACTGCCAGAGCCAAGGGACTGGTGGAGAAGACAGTTATATATTCTCATGCATTCCGCAATGCGCTGATTCCCATCATCACGCTGGTAATCGGATGGTTTATCGGTATCTTTTCAGGATCTATTGTTATTGAAAATATTTTCGGTCTCAACGGTGTAGGCCGCATTTATATACTCAGCCTGAACAGCAAGGACTTCGAAGTGGTACTGTTGCTTCAGATGTTCTATGTTATTCTGGGGCTCCTTGGTAACCTGATCGTCGACATTGCTTACGGCCTGGCTGACCCCAGAGTCCGGGTAAATAAGTAAGGAGGAATAAGAAAAATGGAAAATAAGAAAGCTTCCTCCCGGAAAGGCTTTGCTCCTTTCCGCTGGCTCCGCAGAATGTTCTTCGGAGCTTCCAAAGAACTGACAGTTGCCGATGAACGTTATGACAGTCCTGGCAAACTGGCCGTCAAGCGCTTCTTCCGCAAGCCGCTTGCCACAGGTGCGGTTATTATACTGGCCGGAATGTTTCTCTTTGTATTCATCGGTTCTGCAATCTCACCCGCAGACCTGACGGAAACGGGCAGTGAGATGCTGCACACCAATATGGCTCCCACGCTGAGCCTGATGAAGCTTCCCGACGGCATGAAGGACGGCGTGGTGGATATCTCTTCCCGCGGTACCTTTACCATCGGCGTGGATACTGACGGAAAGGTCTCCATGTGGGGACAGTATGTAAACATTTCCGGCGATCCAGCAAGGGACGTCATGCAGATTCCCGAAGAAGTGAAAAATAACAAAATCGTCCATGTGGCGGCCGGTTCTGACCACTGTGTGGCTATCTCCGAGGACGGACAAGTCTACGCCTGGGGTGAATTTGACAATGGTCAGTATGGCCATGAAGGTTCCATGATTGCAGCTGCCCGCAAGCAGCCGGATGAGCTGATGAACGGAGGAACCATCGACGCCTCTCAGGTCCGTCAGCTGATCTGCGGCAACCAGGTAACTGCCATCCTCATGGAAGACGGCACCATCTATGCCTGGGGTAATGACGGCTTAAGTGCCACAAACCTCTCTTCTGTCATCAAGCACAGTAAAAAAGAGGGCAAAATTGTCAAACTGGCATTTACCAATGACGGTATCTACGGAATCGACGAATACGGAATATTTGTCTGCGGTAAAAGTACCAAATATAATCTTATCAGTATGCCGGATGAAAATGGACAGAATGTCACTGTTGACCTGTTCGAATATATAGGAGAACGAAAGGTGACCGATATCGCCGCTTCCGGCAATGCTCTGGCGCTGGTACTGGATGACGGTGAAATCATTGTCAGCGGCATGAAAGAGCCGCAGCCGGAGCTTCTGGAGGGAGAAAACGCAGTGTCCGTCTCCGGCGGCACCAGACATTTCGTTCTGACCACTGATCAGGGCCGTGTCTATGCGTGGGGACAGAATTACCGCAATCAGTGTAAAATTCCCGGGGCGCTGACCGAGGAAGGCGCCGTGGATAAGGTATATGCCAGCGGCTTCCAGAATTATGCCTTCAAAGATGGAAAATTCGTTGACTCCTGGGGACTGAAAGGATATCTTATGGGAACCGATGACATGGGCCGTGATGTGTTCAACCGTATCATGAACGGCGGTAAGATGACCATGACGGTAGGAGCCGTGGCGGTTATCGTCTCCACCATTATCGGTATCATCATAGGATGTATTTCGGGATACTTCGGAGGCGCTGTGGATATGCTTCTCATGCGTCTGACGGAGATCGTGGGCGCGATTCCTTTCCTGCCCTTCGCCCTGTGTCTGTCCGCCATTTTCCAGGGTTCCGATATCCACGAGAATACCCGAATCGTGATTATCATGCTGATTCTGGGTGTGCTGTCCTGGACGGGACTGGCCAGACTGGTGAGAGGTCAGATTCTGGCCGAACGTGAGAAGGAATTCGTCACCGCCGCCCGCTCCATGGGTGTCAAGGAGAGGCGAATTGCATTCCGGCATATCCTTCCGAATATTGTATCCGTTATCCTTGTGACGGTAACCCTGGATTTTGCCAGCTGTATGCTGACAGAGTCTTCCCTCTCCTATCTGGGCTTCGGCGTACAGCTTCCCCGGCCTACCTGGGGCAATATGCTGAACGGTTCCCGCAATGCCCTGGTCATCCAGTCTTTCTGGTGGAGATGGGTGTTCCCGGCACTGTTCCTTTCCGTTGTGGTTATCTGTATCAATATCATCGGTGACACACTGCGGGATGTGCTTGATCCGAAATCGGAGGTAGAAAAGTGAAAAAAGCTTTACTTGAAGTGAAAAACCTTCGTACTTTTTTTAAGACGAGAAACGGCACTGTTAAGGCCGTGAACGATGTATCTTATTCTATTTATCCGGGGCGGACTCTGGGAATTGTGGGGGAATCCGGCTCCGGGAAAAGTGTCACCGCCATGAGTGTTCTGCGGCTGCTGGATGCCAACGGCTACATTGCAGGCGGCACCGTCACTTTTGACGGGCAGGACCTGGCCAAAGTGACCACACAGCAGATGTACCATATCAGGGGCAACCGGATTTCCGTGATTTTCCAGGAACCCATGACAAGCCTGAATCCCGTTTTCTCCATAAAACGGCAGCTTTCCGAGCCATTTATCATTCATCAGAATATGAGCAAAAAGGAAGCTGAGAAAAAATGTGTTGAAATGCTGCGTGCCGTGCAGATTCCCAATCCGGAGGCTGTGGCACGTCAATATCCCCATCAACTCTCAGGCGGAATGCGTCAGCGTGTCATGATCGCCATGGCGCTGGCCTGTAAGCCGGACATTCTCATTGCCGACGAGCCCACCACGGCTCTGGACGTGACCATTCAGGCGCAGATCCTGAGGCTGATGAATGACCTGCAGAAAGAAAACGGCACCGCAATCATGTTCATCACCCATGATCTGGGCGTCATCAACGAAATGGCCGACGACGTGGTCGTCATGTACTGCGGTCAGGTAGTGGAACAGGCCCCTGCAAAGCTGATTTTTACAGACTGCAAAGAAAGCCATCCCTATACAGAAGGACTGATGTACTCCATTCCCAGGCTGAATGACGACCGGTCCAAGCTGGACCCGATTCCCGGCGTGGTGCCTCATCCTCTGGATTTGCCGAAGGGCTGCAAATTTGCCCCCCGCTGCAAATACTGTACCCAGAAATGTATCGACAATGAGCCGCCCCTGGCCCAGGTGGCAGAGAATCAGCTGATTCGCTGTTTCTATCCCAGCAAGGAAGAAAGGAGGAGCTCCGAACATGGAAAAATTACTGTCAATCACTAATTTAAAAAAATATTTCCCCGTGGCGAAATCCTCTCTCTTCGCAAAACAGATGTACGTCCGGGCCAACGAAGATATCTCTATCGACATTTATAAAGGAGAAACTTTTGGTCTGGTAGGCGAATCCGGCTGCGGTAAGTCCACGCTGGGCCGCGTCCTGCTCCAGCTGTACGAGCAGACTGCCGGCAGCACCATGTATTACGGACGTACCCTGGAAGAGGTGGCTCCCAGATATGTACTGGATACTCTCTCCAACGCGGAAAAATATATTGAGAAATATCATAAGGCAACGGCACATGCCGAAGAAATGACAAAAAAGTGCGATGCACTGGGCGACAATGCCACTTTCTTCGACCTGCAGGACAAGAATCTGGCACTCTGCGACGCCAAAACGGCGCTGGATTACTGTGCAAAGATTCTGGGCGGCTTCATGGTTAAGGAAACCCGCCAGGGTGCCGCTCTCCTCTCCGACAAGTATAAATTCGCTTTCCAGGCTGCTTCCATTGCCGCCAGGGCAGAAGACATTGAGCTGGAAATAGAAGTACAGGAGAGCCTGCTGGAAGATACCCCTCAGAAGGCACAGGCCATACAGGAAAAGCTGGCAAAGCTCAGGAAAAAGCGAGATGAGCTGACCGGCGAACAGAAAAAACTTCTGGCTTCCGCAGCGGAAACAGAAGAAAAAATCGCCCTGTTAAAAGCTCCCTATGCAAAGGATGAGGAATTCGCCAGATATGAGGCAATGCTGGATAACGGTGTGGATCTCAAGAGACTGAAATACAGTGAAATGCGCCATCTGCGCAAGGACCTGCAGATCATTTTCCAGGACCCTTACTCTTCTCTGAATCCCCGTATGACCGTGGGACGCATTATCGAGGAAGGACTGGTAACTCACAAATTCTACAAAGCCGGTTCCAAAAAAATGCAGCAATATGTCTTCGAGGTAATGAATTCCTGCGGCCTGCAGAACTATATGTACAACCGTTATCCTCATCAGTTTTCCGGCGGTCAGAGACAGAGAATCTGTATTGCCCGCTCTCTGGCAGTCAAACCGAAATTTGTGGTCTGCGACGAATGTGTATCCGCTCTGGACGTTTCCATCCAGTCCCAGATTATCAATCTGCTTCAGGAGCTGAAGGAGAAAGAAGGGCTCACATACCTGTTCATCTCCCACAATTTATCCGTGGTCCGCTATATTTCGGATCGTATCGGCGTCATGTACCTGGGCAATATGGTAGAGGTGGCAGAGACGGACGAGATCTTCAGCGATCCCCGTCATCCTTATACGATTGCGCTGCTGTCTTCCATCCCCACCACGGACCCTGACAGCCTCACCAAAGAGCGTATCATCCTGGAAGGCAATATTCCCAGTCCTATCAAACCTCCTTCCGGATGTAAATTCCACACCCGCTGCTTCATGGCCTGCGATAAGTGTAAGGTGGTTCCGCCCACACTCACGGAAGTAAAACCCGGCCATTTCGTGGCCTGCCACTTTGCGGAGCAGAAAAAAGTGGATGAGAACGGAAATTATCTGTTTGATGTAAAGCTTGCAACCAATCAACGGTAAACAGCCATTCAATGTTAACAGTCAAATTAAAATAATCTGCATGTCCCAGAACCCTCACAGTGCCTGCTGACTTACAGGCATAACGGCACAGCCCGGTGCACAGAAGCAGCAGTGGTACTGTGAGTTTTGGGTAATGCCTAAACATTGCGGAATTGTGTGAGTGAAATTATGAGAAAAGCCTGGAAAAAAATCCCTAAAGATGTAGATTACGAAAAAGAAAAACAATTACAGCAGGAACCTCTGGAAAAAGGTGATCTCCCTGCCATGCTTCTGGCATCGATTATCACCGTTTTCCTGCCTGCGTTTCTGATCCTGCTCCTGCTTGGCGGCATCTGCTATCTCGTGTTCGCAGGATTATAAACTGGATATGAGATTCCCTTTCTCTATCACACATGCAATCAAATTTGTCTTGTCCACATATATTCTGGACCGAATGAACTCCCAAAAGACCCTGCTGCCGGGATTCAGAAAAATACCCATAATATCCTCCCTCGAAAGTCTCCGCATCACAATTAAAAAGCGGAATGATATATCCATTATACAGAAAGCATATTCTTTATATAAGCAAAAACAATACTTAGATCGTTTCTTCAAAGGCTCTCTTCAAAAGCCTGCCACGGCACATCTACAGTCATATTCTCCGTAAGCATCTGATAAATATGATATAAAAGAGGATACTGGCCCATGTCCGCATTCCGGCACTTCAAAGCCTCGATCACCACCTTCGTGACAGCGACAGACTCCAATGTTACACCACTCAGCTCTTCCCTTGCCTCAGGGTATGTCAGGCCCCGTCCCAGCAAAGTGCCGATTTTGCGCGTCCGGCCGCCGAATACCGTCACATACAGATCTCCTGTTCCATAAAGGATCTGTCTGCTGTCACCGCCTGCCATCTCCAGCAGTCTTCCCATTTCTCTGGCACTCTGGGCAAACAGTCCTGCCTGAGGATTGTATTCCTCCTGACAGCCAACGCCGTTTTTCCGCTCTGCCATGCCAATCGCAAGGGATACCCCCAGTGCATATGCATTTTTCAGAGCAACCGCCATTTCCAGCCCTGTTACGTCCTCGGTCAGATTGATGTGGTAATAATCTGTTGCCAGAAAAGATTTGATTGTTTCCAGGTCTTTCCTGTTATGTCCGCAGAAAGCCACCAGCGTATGATGCCGGTCTGCCAGCTCAAAGCTGATGCAGGGACCACCCACCGCATTCAGGGATAGAAACGGGCAGAATGGAATTTCATTACCATGCAATACTTTAAACTGGATGTAAAACAAAGTAACTCTTTGGAAAACGCCGCCTGCTATGTGTACCTGATTGACGATTCCAAGTCCATCTCTATCCGAACCCGCCCCATAATTATTATATGTCCGGGAGGAGGCTATTCCTTTACCTCAGACAGAGAGGCAGAAATCGTCGCCTTACAGTTTCTGTCTATGGGGTATCATACCGCTGTCCTTCGTTATTCCGTGGCGCCGGCAGTGTATCCCACGGCAATTCTGGAGCTGGGCAGCACTGTGCTGCAAATCAGAAATCATGCCTGGGAATGGAACATAAACCCGGAGCAGCTGGTAATAACGGGTTTCTCGGCAGGAGGACATCTGGCTGCCGGCTACTGTATGTTCTGGAATCGGAAATGGATGGCGGAAAGCCTGAATACGGAAGAGGAAGCGCTGCGCCCCAACGGCATGATTCTCGCCTATCCGGTGATCACATCAGGAGAATATGCCCACCATGGTTCCTTCCAAAATCTGCTGGGAGAAGAATATGAATCCAAAAAAGAAATGCTTTCTCTGGAACACTGGGTGAGAGAGCAGGTGCCCCGCACCTTTCTCTGGCATACTTATGAGGATCAGAGCGTGCCTGTTCAGAACTCTATGTTTCTGGTTAACGCCCTTATCAGCAATCGGATTCCTGTGTAATTCCACCTGTTTGAAAAAGGCGGACACGGACTCTCTCTTGCCAACCGCCTGACCAACACCCAGGGCCACGGTCCGGAATGCGCTGCCAGCGCCTGGATTCCTCTGGTCCATCAATGGATGGAAAACTGGCTTGCCGGGTAACAGACTTCTGTCCCATCGCTGTGATTCCTGTAAAGAATAAAGCAGAGATGCTTATGATTCAGATCCGAGAGAAAGAAAAGAAGAGTCTCTGTTTGCAGGATGTGGAAAAGCTGCATTTTGCTTTTCCACGTCCTGCGAACAGCGTTATCCAATATAAACTTACTGTACATGGAAAGCGGTAAGTCCCGGATACTCCGCAGCGCCGCCCAGCTCTTCTTCTATTCTGAGCAGCCGATTGTACTTCGCTACCCTGTCGCTTCTGCAGGGCGCGCCAGTCTTAATCTGCCCGGTATTCCAGGCCACCGCCAGATCCGCTATGGTTGTATCCTCCGTCTCGCCGGAACGATGGGACATAACCGTGGTATAATTATTCTTCTGTGCCAGGGCTACCGCCTCAAAGGCTTCCGTCAGCGTCCCTATCTGATTTACCTTCACAAGGATAGAACTGGCCGTTCCAAGTTTAATCCCTGCCGCAAGGCGCTTTTTGTTGGTGACAAACAGATCATCCCCCACCAGCTGTACCTTTCCTCCAAGTCTCTGGGTCAGCTTCTGCCAGCCTTCCCAATCGTCTTCCGCCAGCGCATCCTCAATGGATATGATGGGAAAATTCTGAGTAAGTTTTTCAAAATAGGCAATCATTTCATCTGTACTGCGGATAATCTCCTCCCCTTTTAAGCTGCTCTCTCCGGGAAAATGGTACATATCCGTCTTCTCATTGTACAATTCGCTGGAAGCGGCGTCCATGGCTATCCATACGTCCTCTCCCGGCTTATATCCGGATGCACTGATCGCATCCACCAGCATGGCCAGAACGCTTTCCGCATCCGGCAGATCCGGCGCAAAACCGCCTTCATCCCCCACACCCGTAGAAAGGCCTTTTTCCTGAAGTAATTTCTTCAGATTGTGATAAATCTCCGCACAAATACGCAGGGCATCGGAAAAACTGTCCGCACAGACAGGCATAATCATAAATTCCTGAAAGTCCACTGTATTTGCAGCATGTTTTCCGCCGTTTAAAATATTCATCATGGGCACGGGAAGCAGATGGGCGCCTGTACCTCCCACATAGCGGTACAAAGGCATGGACAGCGCCCGGGCCGCCGCTTTGGCACAGGCTAAAGACACGGACAATGTGGCATTGGCGCCCAGATTTTCCTTGTTCTCCGTGCCGTCCAGTTCCACGAGAAATCTGTCGATTTCTATCTGATCCAGCGCGTTTCTTCCTTCCAGCGAAGGTGCAATCTTTTCGTTGACATTTTTTACGGCATGCTGCACGCCCAGCCCGAAATAACGCGGCTCTCCGTCACGGAGTTCCACTGCCTCAAAGCGTCCCGTGCTGGCTCCGGAGGGCACTGCCGCCGTCCCTGTGTACCATTGTCCATCATCGTGATTCAGTACAATAACATCTGCCTCCACGGTAGGATTCCCCCGGGAATCCAGGATTTCCCGGGCATGAACAGATTTGATTTCCAGATATGTGGTCATAAAAAAACTTCCTCCTTCGGATATATTTTTCGGAAACTGTGTAAATTGTCCCGATTAGTATTCCCATAAAAGGAGGAAGATATACTGTTTACTGCTGTCGGTTACTCAAATCTTTGCCTGCGAAATTGTCTGTGAGATTTCATACACTATTTTCAATAAGGTTTCCCTTTCAAAATTTCACAATAATCCCGATAATTCTTCTCCAGAAGCGCCGGCGTATCAAGGCCATAAGGGCATTTGGACTTACATCTGCCGCAATGCAGACAATTCTCAATCTTTTTCATTTTCTCCTGTGCCTGGGGTGTCAGATGTGCTGCGGAGGGGGATCTGCGAATCAACAGGCTCATACGGGCACAGTTGTTAATCTCAATTCCCACAGGACAGGGCATACAGTAACCGCAGCCCCGACAGAAATCCCCCAGAAGCTCCTCTCTGTCATGAGCAATGATCACAGACAGTTCCTCCGTTATGGCAGGCGGCGCATCGATATAGGAAAGAAATTCGTCCAGCTCGCTTTCCCGCTGAATCCCCCAGATCGGAAGTACATTGTCATACTGTGCCAGAAAAGCATATGCCGCTGCAGAATTGGTAATCAGACCTCCTGACAGCGCTTTCATGGCAATAAAACCCATTCCGGTATCAGCGCACTTTTTCACCAGCTCTATGTCCTTCTCTGTAGCCAGATAGGAAAACGGAAACTGCAGCGTCTCATACAGTCCGCTCTCCACTGCTTCATTTGCCACATGCAGACGATGATTTGTAATGCCGATATGCCGCACCATTCCTTTTTCCCTGGCCTCCAGCATGGCTTCATAAAGCCCGCTGCCGTCTCCCGGTTTCGGACAGGTATCCGGGTTGTGGAACTGATAAAGGTCCACATAATCTGTTCTCAGATTTTCAAGAGAAGTATGTAAATCCTGCCAGAATCCATCCGCATCCGTGGAGCCGGTCTTCGTGGCAATATATACCTTCTCGCGCATTCCTTCAAAAGCTTCCCCCAGTTTCTCTTCACTGTCCGTGTACCATCTGGCCGTGTCGAAAAAGCGGATTCCCCCCGCATATGCCTTCCGCAGAAGCGCCACTGCCTCTTCTTTGGAAATGCGCTGTATGGGCAATGCACCGAATGCATTTTTCTCCACCGTGATTCCGGTACTGCCCAATGTTACTTTTGCCATAGCTTACCTCCTTCAGCCTTTTGTATATGCCTTCTTCCTGTCAGAATTCTTCTGACGCGGCGTGGTGTTGCGCCCCCGGATTTTCATGCATGAGGGCGCGCCCCGTTGCATGGGGGTTACTATGAAATATAGCACAGCGCTGCCAAAACCGCAAGGAAATTCTATAGGCATGCATTTCCGCCCCGGGGACACGGAATCTGCTTATTTGCAAGTGTGTTTTAAAAGGAATCGTAACTGATTTTCTGTCCTGCCTTAAGATGACACTCCCGTACTGTATCCGCATATCGAAGCGTCAGCGTTCTGTCCGCTTCGGACAGCAATGCTGCTTTTACCGGTTTCCCCTGTTCCCAGTACAAATCCAGAATAATACCACCTCTCACAACCGCGCCTTCCAGCTTTCCCACAGGCCACATTTCGGGCAGGGCCGGAAGCAGCCGGATACACTCCTCATGACTTTGTATCAGCATCTCCATCACCGCCATGGAGAATCCCGTATTTCCGTCCAGTTCATATACTTCCATAAAAGAACCCGCTCCCCGGGTAGGCGGATGCATAACCAGCAGATTCCCGCCCGTAAGCTGAGTCTGCATACTCACCAGATGGCGATATGCCTGAGGGGCTTCTCCCAGTCTGGCGCTGTAGAGTGCAAGCAGGGCTCTGGCCCAGCCGGTGTCCTCCCAGTTCTCATACGGCGTCAGCCTGGCCTTTATGGACGCTGCCGCCGCTTTGGCCAGAGCAGGCGTTCCTTTTGGCGTAATCTGACTATAGGGAAAAAGGCCCAGCAAATGGCTGGTATGTCTGTGCTGCAGGTCTGCGGCTTTATAGTCATGGTTCCACTCAGCCAATGTACCGTCCGGCAGAACTCTGTATGGCAGCAGCCGGGGCAATGCTTTCTCCGTCTGACGGAGTATCTCTCCCCAGTCCTCTCCCTTTTTTTGTCCTGCATCCTGTCCGTATACCTCTTCCTGTCCTGCTTTTGGTACACATTTCTGTTCTGTTCCCCATCCGCATCCCTGTTCCCGTTCTGTTCCCGGTTCCCGTCCCTGTTCTCCTCCGATTCCAAGCTCACGGCAAATCTCCGCATACTGAAGGAACAATTCCCGAATCATAACCGTCTCATAGGTACATCCCAGTGATGCAAAATACTTTTTTCCATCTGCCAGAAAAGCATTTTCCGGTGAAATGGAAGGTCCTCCCACCAGGCGGCCTTCCCTGTCTTCAAACAAATATTCCAGGAAAAAGGAGACTGCCTCTCCGATAACTGGCAGCGCCCGCTTTTCCAGAAACTCTCTGTTCTGTCCATAGCGGTAATGCTCCATATAGTCGGAGGCCTGCCAGATACCTCCTGTGGGACAGGGAGAAAGCGATTCATTCCAATAAGGGGCCGCATATCCCCATGCATTGGAAACCAGTTCTCCCACCCATCCCCGGCGGCCATAGCATTTACGGGCAGTAAGCCTCCCGTTTGGAATCAGCCGTTTCTCCATCCAGTCAAATAGAGGTTCGTGGCATTCTCTCAGATTCCCGGGTTCACTGATCCAGTAATTCATCTGGGTATTGATATCCAGGTGCATGTCACAGGTCCAGCCGATCTGACAGGCAACATCATCATTCCATACTCCCTGCAGATGAGCAGGCAGAGGAGAGTCCTGCCGTGAGGAAGACAGCAGCAGATATCTCCCATATTGGTACATCAGCTCCGTCAGACGTCTGTTATCTCCTCCCTGCCGCACCTGAGCAAGCAGCTCTCCCGCACTCAGAACTTCTCTCCCGTGCTCCTGTGCAGGCTTTCTGCCCTGCTCTTCTTTTTTCTTCTCCCCCTCTTTCCCGTTCTGCTCCTGTTCTTCTTCCTGCCATGGTCCCAGTTTCAGTTTCTGTCTGCCCATCAGGGCGCCCACATCGGCACAGTGACGCTCCCGCAGATCCAAATACTCCGCAAAATTATGGCACACACGTCCCCTTACACATTCCCGTACTTTTTCTGCCGCCCCTGTTTCCTCTGTTTCCTTTCTCTCTGTCCACACTTCCATACTCAGATAGAGCACCACGCGTTTTGCTCCGCTGACCTTTATCCCGGGACAGTCCCTCTTTCCGGCGGCTTCTTCGGAACAGATTTCCCCTTCCCTGCCGCCTTCCCCACACACTTTCACCGCTCCATACAGCCGGGTCCCTTCCGTCCCGTCGCTATGCACTGTCTCAAGGGCTGCGGTCTCAAAGCACAGCAGCCCATCCTCTACCCATGTGCGGAAAGGATTCCGGCCGCCGTCAAAGGACACGGTAAGTGTCATCTCCGCCCCTGTCTGTTCCAGCCGGCAGGCAAAGATATGGTCTTCATGAGAAGTAAAAGCTTCCCGCAGATGACGGTTTTCCTCCTCTCCATAACTGCATCCCGCAATTCCTCTGTCCAGGTCCAGAAATCTCCCGTAACCTGCGACGGACTGCTGTCCCTGCATGCTGATATAAAGTTTTCCCACCGGCAGATTGGTACCGTAATTTCCTCTGTTCCCCATAAGCTTACCTGTCTGCCTGTACACTTCCCCGTAATTTCCTTCCAGCGCAGCCTGTCTGGCCGCGGCAAAGGCTTCCGCCCCCTTTTCCGGATAGGGGTCCTCATTCCCGGAACCGGAAAAAAAGGCCCCGTGAGACAGCTCCACGATTTCCTCCCCCGGACGCCCATAAATGACCTGTCCCATAAAACCATTTCCCAGGAGACATCCCTGCTGCCAGCTCTCCGCCCAGGTATCAAATAAGATTCTGTTCCCTTCTTCCATTTCTTCCCTTCCTCTGTCAAAATATTATAATAATTCTACCTGCGCAAGATGCGGCCACAGCTGCCACGGTTCCTGCCAGGCTTTGGCATCGTCCTGATTCCATTTCCATCTTACGACGACTTTCCTGTCATGTAAAGTACCGGCTGCCGCAGAACATCCGCAGCAGCCGGCTCTCAATTTCTCTTACATTCAGCCTGTTTCGTATTATTCGTACTCTTTTACAATCTCAAGCGCTTTCTCCCATTCCTGGGTGTAATACGCTGTCACATCATCCAGGCCAAGCTGTTTTGCCTGCTCCGTCATGGTGCTCCACAGGGACTCGAACTCCGCCTCGTCCGCAGCATACACCATCTGCCAGGAGTACTTCTTGACAATCTCACCGATCTGGGTAATCACGATTTCCAGATCGTCTCCTGCAGGCGTAATCATATTCACGGCCTGGGTGGAATCTGCAATCATGTCTCTGGGCTCCAGATACTCCGCCAGGACATTGACGCCGCCCATCATCTCGTTCACTTCCTGCTTCATCAGAGTGGGATTTCTCCGCAGCCAGGAAGGCCAGTAACGATAGCTCATGGTATAACCGTTATCCATAACAGTGGCAGCCTGAGGTCCCAATGTATTAAAGCTGTACGCACCGTCTCTGAACGCACCGCCGCCGATGTCTTCCGGCATCAGAAGTTCCGTATTCTGTGTTACAATATCCTCTTCGATCACATAAGGCTCACCGTTTTCATCAAAGTCCCAGATCACGCCTTGAGGACCGTTGGTCAGATAGAAACAGACTTCCGGATCATACATCCAGTTCAGCAATTCCAGAACCGCATCCAGATTCTTGGTATCCTTTGCAATGGCAAAATACCAGTTACGGCCGATGGTCTGTTCCGGTGCATTGTAAAGCTTCATATCATTTGCAACCACACTTGCCATGCCGTCCACTTTTTCCTCATTGTTCTGATTATCTGAGGTATAGCTGCCCGACAGCCAGGAGAACCAGGAGAACATTACCCGGCCTGCGCTGAATTTCGCTTCCACATCGCTGTAAGTCTGTGACATGGAATCCGGGTCCAGAAGGCCTCTCTGATTTGCGTCAAAATAGAATTTCAGCGCTCTCTTATAAAAACTGTCATCTGCCAGCAGGGATTTGGTTTCTCTGGTCAGAATATTGGTCTCCATCAGAGGAGACACATACTCCGTGTCAATTCCGTACATGAAGGACAATGTGGAAATCTCCAGGGCACTTACATTATCCCAGTCAGAGAACAGGGAGAAACCGTACACTTTTTCTCCTGCTTCTGTGACAGGTTTATATTCCACCATCTTCTCCACCACGTCCAGATAATCTTCCAGGGTCCCGATCTCCGGTTTCCCCACCTGCTTATAAGCATCCCACTGAAGCATGGGCACCCAGTTCAGAGAGTTATAGGCGGTAGGTCCGATTGCCACAGGCATCAGATACAGATGTCCTGTGTCATTGCTGGTGAAATCCTGAGAATATTTCACAGCGTTGGCATACATCTCGTTCTCGAAAATATTGGGCAGCTTGTCCTTGTACTCATCCAGGGGAAGAAGCAGATCCGCATCCATTGCAAGCTGTGCCTGATCCAGTCCTTTCAGTCCCACCAGATCCGGCAGCTGTCCTGCCACAAGATACTGCTGCAGCTTTGTCTCCACCTCATTGCCAGTGGGATCGAAATCAATCTTCAGCTTCAGGTCATCATACAGCTTCTTTGCACCCCAGCCCTGCCAGATACCGGACTCGCCGGTGACAGACTGCATCACGAAAGCGGACACCGTTTTCTCCTCCCTCTCGGCGGGAGCCGCATCAGAGCTCTCCTTGCTTTCTTCCCCCCCAGAAGCCTGGGTCTGCGAAGAGGAACTCCCTGTCTCACTGCCGCCGGCTTCCGAACCGGTATCTCCGCAAGCCGTCACTGATAATACCATTGCCGATGCCAGCAATGCTGCCAATAACTTTTTCTTCATGCTTAAACCTCCATCTTTCTTTATAGTCTTTATGATAAAGCAGCTGCCTGCTTTTATCCAGTTTCATTTTCTTCCGGCCTTTTACTAACCTTTGACCGCTCCAATCATCATACCTTTGACAAAATACTTCTGGAAGAAAGGATATACCACCAAGATCGGCAGAATTGTCACGATACACACCGTATATTTGATTGTCAGCGGCGACAGCATGGTGGCCGGATTCATCTCGGCCATCATTTCCGGATTCTCGCGGGCAATCTCCGCCAGCGTATTGGCCTCCTTCAGATAGCGGTACAGCACATACTGTAATGTCTGAAGATCGCGATTCTTGGTGTACAGTACTGTATCCATCCAGTTGTTCCACTGTCCCACCGCAGAGAATACGGCGATCGTGGCCAGTATGGGCTTGCAGAGAGGCATGACAATTCTCAGGAACCGCACCATATATCCGGCCCCGTCAATCTCCGCCGACTCCTCCAGAGACTGGGGCAGAGATTCCATGTAGGTCTTCACAAGAATCAGGTTAAAAGGCGTCACACAGCAAGGCAGAATATACACCCAGAAAGTGTCGTATATTCCGATGGTTCTGTAAGTCAGGAAAGTGGGAATGACACCTGCGCTGAAATACATGGTTATAATGACAAAGCGATAAAATATTTTCTTATGCCAGTATTCTTCCCTGGAAAAACAATAGGCAGGAAACGCAGCACAGATAATCGTAAAAATCGTGCCCAGCACTGTCCTTGCCAGGGATACCATAGCGGCACCCGGCAGTTCTTTCAGGGACAATACCTTTACATAGTTTGCAAAATGAATTCCCCTGGGAATAAATCTGATTCTTCCTGTAGCAACCAGAGAATTGTCGCTGATGGTATTGATAAATATGTAGTAAAAAGGATAGATACAAATCAGGGTAAAAATCCCGAATATCAGGCAAATCACAATATCTACAATATGGTCCCGCCATGTCCGCGTCTCCACGGAACGGCTGTCATCTTCTTTCTTATTCCTGGCCATAATGCCTCCTCTCTAAATTCCCATAACAGTGATGGGGGTTTTCATTAAAATATGGACGAACCTCTGATTTTTTTAGACAAAGTGTTTGCCACAAACACCAGTAGTACACTGATCAGAGACTTCCACATGCCCACCGCCGTCGCATAGGAAATGTTCCCCTGCTGCAATCCATAGCGATATACATACAAATCCAGCACTTCAATGTAATCCTGGGTCATGGCATTGGAAAATACCAGGTACTGGTCAATTCCGTTATTGATAATATTCCCAATCTGCAGGACAAACATGACAAAAAAGGTTGGTATCAGATGCGGTGTGGTAATATGCCACATCTTCTGGAACCTGCCCGCCCCGTCAATATTGGCCGCCTCATAGATTTCGGAATCAATGGAAGTAATAGCGGAGATATAAACGATGGCACCCCATCCCAGTCCCTTCCACAGGTGATATCCCAGCATCTTCAGCCACATATGACTTGTGGAAGTCAGAAAATTTGTGGGTGTGGTGAGGATTCCGGCTCCCACCAATATGTTGTTCAGCAGGCCTTCTGTGGAAAACAGGGCAAAGAAAGCCGCATACACCAGAACCCAGCTGATAAAATTTGGAATAGTAGTCAGTGTCTGCACGATTTTACGGTATCCCTTCCACCTGATTTCCATGAGAAACATGGCAAAAATCATGGGAAGAATCATAGTCGCCATATAAAGCAGATTGATACCCAGTGTATTTCTCATCACTCTCCCAAACTGATCTCTGAGCACCGGATTGTTGAACGGCGCGATAAACCATTTGAATCCCACGAATTCACAGTCAAGCAGCGCCTTTCCCGGCTTGTAATTGAAAAATGAATAGGACCATCCTGCCAATGGCAGATAGGAGAAGATCAGGATTCCTGCCAGGAACGGCAGCGACAGAAGAAACAGTCGGAACCCGGCCTTGTCCCGGGGCGATTTCTTCTTTACAGCATTTGTTTTCTGCATATCTCTTCACACCTCTTATTCTGTTAATTTGCACACATTCTGTTTACACAGCACATTATATCCGTAATCTTTTGACAAAGTAAATTGAACAAATTCTTAAACATTGTACATTTTAACAATAAATAATTGACATTGCATTTATTCTTAATAAGTGCAAATATTCCAGAATTTTATTACTTTTCAGTTTTTCCATATCTATGGTAAAATATCTTTATTCCGGGCGCCATCCGGATTCCGCAGAACAGTGCAGGAGGGATATCCAATGAAGCACAAAAGATATACTGAAAAAAGTTATGGCTTCTTTTCCAGAATGCTGCTCGTCTGCACTGCTCTGTTGACAGCCTTTTCCATTATATCCAGTGTAATTGTAAGCCATCTTTCCAGTCGTTACGAACAGACACTGTATCTGAAGTCTTACGACCTTGCGGCCGCCAATCTGCTGGAGGCTTTTTGCAGTCGTGTGGCTGATTTCAATGTCCTGGCCGGCAAATTTCTGTCAGACGGTCAATGCGATCCCCGTCTCTGCGCTCTGCTGGAAACACCCTCTTATGAGGAAATTCCTGCGGAAACACGAAATTACTGTACCCGACTGCTGGCGAGTATCTGCAGGGATGACCGATATCTGCGGGGCTTTCTCATCTTTTCCCCCGAAAAAGAAACGCTTTATTACTATACGGAATCCAGATCATATCTCTTCCATACCACACCTCCCGAAATCCGGACTCTGGTCCCTTTCTCCGGAAGTCTCCTGGATTTGGACACTGTCGGCCGGCTGGTAGCCGCCTGTGACAGAGAATCCGCAGGATACAGCGCCTTTTACGGTATGGCCGCAACAATGTACCATAGTCCGGTTGCCCCCCTGGGCTACATGATTCCCCTGTATTCCACATCGGAATATACAGATATTCTGTCCAATTATGATCTGAAGGAACAAAGTGCCTTCCTCATCACAGACGAGGCCGGGAATCTTTTCTTCCATTCCAATCCCGGACTGTCACTGAATGAAGACAGCTGTTATACCGATACTCTCCGCAACAGTAAATATGGCTTCCAGGTAACTTACTATACCAGAAAATACGGAATTCCCATAAGCTCCGTCACCTGCATGATTATTCTGTTTGCCGTGCTGGTGACTCTGTTCTCCTTTTTTCTGTATTACGTTACTTATTATCTGTCGCACCGAAATATATACAGAATTCTGGACGGCATGAAGCGCTTTTCCTTAAACGATCTCACTTATCGGATTGAAAAGCCCTCCGGCCATAATGAATTCACTCAGATCATCGACGGCTTCAACACCATGTGCGAAGAGCTCCAGCGCAATGTGGAGCTTTCCTATGTCTATGAGCTGCAGCAGAAAAAAAGCGAGCTGTACGCCCTGCAGACCAGCATAAACCCGCACTTTCTCTACAATACTCTGGAAATCATCCGGACACAGATTCTCAGTCTGAAGCCGGCTGACGCATCCCAGATGATACTGCTGCTGTCCAGAATCTATCGGAACCAGATTACATCCAGCATGTTTATTACCTTAGGCCAGGAAGTTGAGCTCTGTGAAAATCTCATGCTCCTCTACCAGTATCGTTTTCAGAATTTTGAATATGAATTTGACATGGATGGACAGATATCCCGTTATGCTCTGCCGAAAAATACCCTGCAGCCGCTGATAGAAAACTATTTTGTCCACGGCATTGTGGCGGAACGCCAGGATAACCTGTTTTTCCTGTCCATCAAATCCTCTCTCTGTCAGGAAAAACATTATATTCATCTTACGCTGGCCAATAACGGACATCCCATCTCCGAGGAACGCATACAAATGCTGGAAGAAAAGTTACAGTCCGACTCTTACACCAAAGAAGATACCGTGGGTTTCGCACTGACCAATGTAAACAGCCGTATGCGCATTGTCTTTCAGGAAGATTACAGCATGCATATCAGTTCCGGTAAAGACAACATGCAGTTTCAGGTTGAATTACATTTCCCGGCCATGACGGCAGAACAGCTGAAAGCACCGTTTTTATAGGTGGTGCGCACCGAGCTGTTTGTACAGCGATTTAATCAGGAGGTTAACTATGTATAAGGCAGTAATTGTAGATGATGAACCGCTGATCGTAGACGGTCTTGTGAATGCAATAGAATGGACCGGATTCCACATTGAGCTGGGGCTTGCCACCACGGATCCCCAGGCCGCTCTGGATTATTGTCTGGAAAATCCAGTGAACATTGTTATAGCTGACGTATCCATGCCTGTCATGAACGGTCTGCAGCTGATTCAGAAAATCAAGAAGGCCAAGCCCTCTGTCTTCTGCATCATCCTCAGTGCCTATCAGAATTTTGAGTATGCCAGAACGGCACTCCGCTATGGCGCCGAAAATTATCTGCTCAAACCCCTGGACCCCGATGAGCTCTCTGACACCATCAGCCAGATTATCAATCACATCAAAGAAAGGGAGCAGCTGAATATTACTTACGGCCGTTCCATGATGACCTTCCGCAATGCTTTTACCGAGCAATGGCTGAAAAACCTTGTAAGCAATGCGGAATTGTCCACAAAGGCTGAACTTCTGGGCATCAATCTGGACGCTCCGGGGTTTACAGCCACTGTTTTTTCCTGTTCCAGCGGCGGAGAAATCATGATGTCCCGTTTTTTTGATTTTTTGCTTCAGTATCTCCCCGGTCACTATACCGGCAATTTTTTCTTCGAGACACCTCTGAGGCTGGTGGGAGTATTGTCCCCCATCTCCCCGGACGAGGCAGATACGGAAACATTTCTGGCCCTGGTCCTGAAATCGGCAGCCTCCAACGGTATCCGGGTATTTGCCAGCATAGGCGATACGGTCAGAGATTACAGTCAGGTATATCAGAGTTACCATCAGGCGGACAGAATGGCTTTTCTGGAATATTCCCGAATGCCTTTTGTCTTCTTCCGAGATCTTCCAGGTCTTGAAGAGGCGGCCACAGATGCTCTGGAAGCTTATGACAGACAGTGTGGCCACAGCGCTGCTCTGGAACGTTTATTCCTGCAGTATGTCCCTGAACTTAGCTGCTATTCTGTTCTGTCAAAACGAATTGCCGCTCTCTGCAAAAAAGAATATGAACTGTGGGACAAAAATCCAGAACTCATTGAGTCTTTGTCTCTCCTGCCGCTGTCGGAAAACCTTTTTGCCGGAGAAGCTGCTGTCCGCACTGCCTATTATGAGTTTACGCTGAAATTTCTGAAAAGAAGCGATCCTCTGCTTGCCAGACTGCAGCAGTCCATGTATCCCATGGTGGATGCCGTCATCAAGACCATACACGAATTTTCTGATAAAGATATCTCTCTGAAGACGCTGGCTTTTAAGCTGAATGTGACGCCTTCTTATCTGGGTACGGTATTTCATCAGCAGACAGGCTATTATTTCAATGATTATCTGACGGATGCCAGGCTGAAATATGCCGCCCATCTGCTGGAACACACCGATATGAAGATCAAGGACATTGTGGATAAAATAGGCTTTTCCAGCCAGACTTACTTCAACCGTTCCTTTAAGAGATACTTTGATACCTCTCCCATCAGTTACCGGCGTGACAAAAAAATCAGAAAACTTTGATAACGCAAAAAAGTCAGCAATGCTGACTTTTTTACTATGCTTCCTATATTTTTACGGCTCATTCAGCAGACTCTGAACGCCGCTCCAGTCAATCACAGGAAAATTATGCATACCAACAGCCGTCTTTTTGCTTTTTATATTGATCTTCACCACATTCCACACCAGACAGACCACAGCGGCAGCTACACCCACACCAAAAATTCCCGCCGCCAGGGTAAGGGTCATATATTCTTCCTCTGTAAAATAATGTCCTATGACCGCAATCACTGCAAAAAAGGCACCTACCCCAAGGCAGACAAGCGGATTTTCGAACATTTTCTTTTTCAGTCCGGACACTGCCCAGGATTGAGGCTGACGGCAGTTGGGACATTGATCGCGAAATTCTGTGGAAAATATCTTCGCCTCCGCATCTTTGTGCGTGTCCTTCACCTTCTGGACAAGATACTCATGGGCCCGCTTACACAGCTTATCCTCTCTGTCCTGACTCAGTGTCTTAAAATTACTGTTATCGGTAGCTTCTGTTCCCACAAGTACTGCCTTCAGTAAACCGCTGTCCTTTCCGCAATGCTCACATTGAAATGAATAAGGTACTTCTACTTTCTCGCTTCTCTTGTGTTTATAATAAGAACCCATTTTATATTCCTCCTGATGCAGTTTTTCCCTTTATCTCTCACTTTTTCTGCAGAAGAGACTTTCCGGTCATCTCCGCAGGCTGTTCCTTTCCCATAATCGCAATCAGTGTGGGCACAATATCTGCCAGACAGCCGTTCTCTCTCAGCGTATATGCCTCATCATAATTCACCAGGATAAAAGGTACCTGATTTGTGGTATGCGCCGTAAAAGGTTCTCCTGTCTCATAATCAATCAGCATCTCCGCATTGCCGTGGTCGGCACAGATAAACATAGCGCCGTCCACTTCCCTGATGGCTTCCACCGCTTTGCCCACGCACTCATCCACAGCTTCCACCGCCCTGACGGCCGCCTCCAGCACACCCGTATGTCCCACCATATCCGGATTGGCAAAATTGATGATAATGACATCGTATTTCCCGGAACGAATGGCCTCGCAGAGCTTGTCGCACACACCGTATGCACTCATCTGCGGTTTCAGATCATAGGTCGCCACATCCTTGGGCGAATTCACCAGCACCCGATCCTCCCCTTCATTGGGCTCTTCCACACCGCCATTAAAGAAGAAAGTCACATGCGCATATTTCTCCGTTTCAGCAATACGTGCCTGTTTCATGTGGTTGGCCGCCAGCCACTCACCGAAGGTATTGGTCACAGACACCTTGTGGAATGCGACCTCTTTATTGGGAATCGTGGGATCATAATCAGAAAAACATACATAAGTAATATTTTTCCTGGGTCCCCTGTCAAATCCCTTAAAATCATCGTCACAGAAAGCTCTGGAAATCTCTCTGGCCCGATCTGGACGGAAGTTGAAGAAAATGATGGAATCTTCATCCTGAACCACAGCAATCGGCTTCCCGTTCTCCACAGCCAGAGTAGGCTTTACGAATTCATCTGTCTCCTCTCTGTCATAGGACTCCTGAATACCGATTACTCCGCTCTCTGCAGTCAGGCCTTCTCCCTTTGTCATGGCGTCATAAGCCAGCTTCACGCGGTCGTAATTATTGTCTCTGTCCATTACATAATAGCGGCCCATCACCGAAGCAATTCTGCCTACACCGATTTTCTTCATCTCGGCCTCCAGCTCTTCCGCATATCCTTTGCCGCTTGCAGGAGGCGTATCGCGCCCGTCCAGGAAGCAGTGCACATACACCTTCTCCAGTCCCTTTTTCTTCGCCAGCTCCAGCAGGCCGTACAAATGTGTGTTATGGCTGTGCACGCCGCCGTCGGACAAAAGTCCCATCAGATGAAGGGCACTGTCATTCTTTTTACAGTTCTCAACTGCTTTCAGCAGGGCCGGATTCTCAAAAAAGGTCCCGTCCTGTATCTCCTTTGTAATTCTGGTCAGCTCCTGATACACGATACGGCCTGCACCCATGTTCAGATGTCCCACTTCTGAATTGCCCATCTGTCCTTCGGGAAGCCCCACTGCCATTCCGCTGGCATTGCCCCGTACAAAAGGGTATTCTGCCATCAAGCTGTCCATCACAGGGGTTTTGGCAAGCGCCACTGCATTGCCTTCTTTCTTTTCATTCAGGCCATAGCCGTCCAGAATCATTAGTACTACCGGTTTCTTGCTCATTTTCTCTCTCCTTTATGCCGCATCTTCCTCCGCTGTCCCGCCGGGCCGGAAGATGTCTCTGATTTTGTCTGTTTTTTGAAAAGCCTGATTTTTCCGCTTTCTCTCCAAGATTAGTAACAGTTCAGACAGGGCACTGAACTGTTACCAAGATTATACACTGAAAAAAGCTCCCGTGCAATACCTTCTTGCATTTTCCGTCCGCAGTTGCTATACTGATTATTACACGTTACAGGGGCTTTTATCAGGCTCACGTTTCATTAACAAAGGGCAGGTTCCTGCAAGGACTTACTGGGGGGATTCCTCCTGAGACCAGGATTTCTGCAAGGACTTACTGGGGGGATTCCTCCTAAGACTGGGATTTCTGCAGCAGGTCAGGGGGAAAGCAAAGGGACGGCAGAGGAGGCCGGTGGTTCTTTCCTCGGCGGGGTAACGCGCCGGTAAACTAAGCCTCAACTTCGACTAAAGCGCGAAAGTACCGCGCTTAAAAGCACCCCTTGGTGCTAAAAGTGTCCTTGCGGACACTTGGAAAGAGCCACCGGCCTCCTCTGCCTGTTTCTTGCAGTTTAAACTGGCCTGGGACAGATATGGACTAAACGTTCTGGTCTGGTATGGTTTGTAAAGTTCCAGTCTTCTGTAGCCATAAGTTGGTCTACAATATTGCCTGCTAAAATTGTAGTGGTCAAGGCCCCATTGGTGCTTTCGGAAAGCTCCATCGGCCTCCTCTGCCTGTTTCTCTGCAGTTTAAACTGGCCTGGGACAGATATGGATTAAGTGTTCTGGACTGGCATGGTTCGTGAAAGTTCCAACCATCTCCACCATAAGCTGGTCTGTGCTATTACACACTAAAACACGCGGAAAGACAGGCGGAGAAGGGGTGGAGGTTCTTTCCGACAGCACCAAAGGGGTGCCCTTAGCAGAGATGAAATCCACTGCCTACTGAAACTTGGGAGCGGTACTTTCGCTCCTTAGTTTCTGTTGGCAGTTAGTTCATCGGCGCGTTACCCCTGCCGAGGAAAGAGCCTCCACCCCTTCTCCGCCGTTCCTTTGCCTTAGGAGAAAGCCCCTTATTGGTCCTTGCGGATATCCAGGCCCCGGCTGGTCCTTGCGGGAATCCAGGACCCGGCAGCAGGCCCCTTGTCGGTCCCCAACTATAAAATGAGAAATCCGAGGTTGTATATATGATTACACTACTGTCCAACATTTTCATTAAAAACAGAACCAATAGAAAGGACCCGGCCGTCCGGCAGGCATATGGCATTTTGTGCGGCGCTATGGGCATTTTCCTGAATCTCTGTCTCTTCACCGGGAAATTTGTCGCCGGAACTGTCAGCAATTCTATTGCCATTACTGCGGACGCTTTCAACAACCTGTCGGATGCAGGTTCCTCCGTCATTACCCTTATAGGTTTCAGGATGGCCGGCCAGAAGCCGGATCCCAGTCATCCCTTCGGCCATGGTCGAATCGAATATATATCCGGGCTGCTTGTGTCCGTGGTTATCCTGCTGATGGGTGCGGAACTGCTGAAAAGTTCCGTGGCCAAAATCATTCATCCGGAAGAGCAGCTTTTTTCTCCCATAATAATTGTCATATTGCTGGCATCCATCCTGGTAAAATGCTATATGTTTCTCTATAACAGACAGTTGGGGAAAAAGCTGGAATCCGCCGCCATGGCTGCCACAGCCACCGACTCCCTCAGCGACGCTCTGGCTACATCCGCAGTACTGGTATCCACACTGATTGCTCATTTCACAGGGTTTGCCATAGATGGCTGGTGCGGTGTGCTGGTGGGTCTGTTCATCTGCTATGCTGGATACAGCGCGGCAAAAGACACGGTCAGTCCTCTGCTGGGGCAGGCGCCGGACAGGGAATTCGTCCGACAGATTAATGACATCGTTATGGCTCATGAAAATATTCTGGGAATTCACGATTTAATCGTACATAACTATGGTCCCGGCCGGGTCCTGATTTCTCTGCATGCGGAAGTGCCTGCAGACGGGAATTTCCTGGCTCTTCATGATATGATTGACACCATTGAACATGAACTGCGGGATACACTTAACTGCCATGCCGTAATTCACATGGATCCCATCTGTGTGGGCGACAAGGAGACCACACGGCTGAAAGCTCTGGTTAACGGTTATCTGCAGGAAATCAGCGAGAGGCTCACTATGCACGATTTCCGCATTGTCACCGGCCCTACTCATACCAATCTGATTTTCGATGTGGCGGCCCCCTATGATTTCTCTATGAGTGACAGTGAACTGGAAACGCAGCTCAAAGAGAGAATTCTCAGAGACAATCCGACTTATTTCGCAGTTATAGAAATCGACAAGCAGATGGCATAAAGGCAAATAGCCTGAATTGTAACGAAAAGCGGGCAGACACATTTGTACAGAAGGGAAATACAACCATGGCACAACAGAAACTGCCACAACTGGCTGACGCCGAAAGCAGACGGCTGGCAATACTGGAAAAGCGGTATCGGAACGCCGCCAGAACACAGATTGAAAACCGCGTCACCCATTATCATCCAATCACCGGTGGAAACTACACCTCTGTCACCATAAGAGATCAGAAAAGCCGGTGGGGCAGCTGCTCCTCCCGGGGTACACTGTCCTTCAACTATCGTCTCATCTTCGCGCCGCCTATGGTTTTGGACTATGTGATCGTACATGAACTATGCCATCTCACTCATATGAACCATTCCAAAGACTTCTGGGACATGGTGGCTTCCGTCATGCCGGACTATAAGCTTCAGAAGACATGGCTCAGAGAGCATGGGCACGAACTCACTCTGGAAAATCATCTGCACAGACTGGGGATTCCTGTGACTCTGGACTGAGCAGAACTATATTGAGATAACTCGCTGAAATAAGGAACTGTTTGTATGATACATAAGCATTATGGAAATAAAAAATTATTATAACACATTTAGAAGAAGACCAGGGAAAATTATATGACAGTTCATAAAGAATTGCAAAGAGATTAAACGGAATGCAGTTTACACATGAAGAAATGCTCTTCGAAAATCTCTGTGAAAAAGCAGAATAAACAGGAAGCGATACCCGGGCTGCCGCAGAAGCGGCAGCCCGGGTTCCTCTTTTTACAGCAATTCAGTTCTCAGCGGTTCTCATTCACGAACAGCTGTGCCCTGCTCTGTATAATCTTCGCCACTTCCTGGGCACTTTTCTGTCCTGAGAAGAAGGAAGGCATTTCTTCGTTGATGATTGTAGTAATATCACTATTGCCGTAATAGCACTTATTGATGGAGAAAATGAAGTTCACCAGTTCATCCACCTGCTCCTGGCTCATGGGATCCAGCTTAATCTCCTCGCCGTCCATGTAAAAATAATCGTCATATTCCTCCTTGTTGCCATTCTCATCCAGGTAGTACGGCCTCTGCGTTGCCTCCTGGGCAGCCTCCATAAAGTATTTCATCTGTATGGGCATTCCCCAGTTCAGCTCCTTCTGATACTCGTCTGTCAGATAAAATCTCAAGAAATCCCATGCACCGTCAATATTCGCGGACCGGGCTGAAATGGCATAACTATCCTCTGCCTGCACATAAGAGCCCATGCCGCTCTCGGTAGGGAAGCCAATATAAGAGACAGGCTCCCCGAAGCTGCCGTTAATAGTGGAATTCACATCCCTGAGGCGTCCGATATATAAATTCCTCAGAATCGTTCTGTTATCACGATACTGGGATTCATAATTTCTCCAGTAATCTTCTCCAAAATAATCCTCACTCAGTTCTTCCGGCAGCTCCTTTGCAAATTCCATCATATCCAGGAAATTCTGAGAATCAAATTCACACTTTCCGGTACTGACATCAATAAAATCCGCTCCACAGAAATCCATCATTGTATACATAAAGGAATCTCTGGTCATCTCTCCCAGCATATTGGTTCCTTCCGGCAGAGTACTCATCAGCTCCTTCATATCCGCCATGGTCCAGGATGTCCTGTCGCCCACAATGGAAGTCTTGCCGATTACTGTGCTCACTCTGAAATTCGGAATCACATAATACAACTTACCATCCACAGAGTACGCATCCAGCACATTCTGTACAAATTCAACCTGAGACAGCTCCTCATCCTTTTCAATCAGCTTACCCACATCTGCCAGCAATCCTTTGGAAACATAATTTTCCACCGGCAGCCCGGAGGTAAGCAAAATATCAGGCATATTCCCCGTGGTGATATCATTATTCAGCTGGGTCAGCCCGGCCTGGTAATCCTCATAAGTATTATAAGAATCATATTCCTTTACAGTAATCCGATATTCTTCATTGCTGCGGTTATATTCCACTACCCGCTGTTTCAGGTCGCTGCCTATCCAGTTGCCCGCCAGCACCAGGACAGCTTTGTCCGGAATATCCTTGGGGTCCACATACGTAAAGATACCCGCCTGTACATCCTCCCCGTAATTCTCCCGGAAGATTCCCAGGAAAGAAGTGTCAGTGAGCTCAATCAGAGAATTAAAATCACTGATATTCAGATCGGAATTGATAAAGTTCATCTTCTCCTTACTCTCGGTGTCACCCACTTTGTAAGTGAACACACCCTTGCTATTGCTGTATATCAGGTCGGAACTGATTCCCGCACTCATTGTGTTGTAGCCATCCCAGGTCATGGAAGTGGGAAGCTGGCTGGGCTGCCCCAGCGTATCAGCAGCCGGATCATAGGTGGTTATATATTGCTTTGCCCAGTCCTGCTCATCGTAATAGGTTACCAGAAAAGTACCGTCCGCTTTTGACATGACAGTGCCGCCATTGGCAAAAATCTTTGCTGCTTCTTCGGACATTGGCTTCCTCTCGGATACATTCCCCTGTCCATCCACAGACATCTTATAGGCACTGTCTCCGCTCAGCAGAATGTTCACGGTACCGTCCCCTGTCACCGTCAGAGCCGTCACATAAAGCCATTCTTCTTCGGAGGTAAGCCCTTCCAGCTCTGTCTCCCAGGCAAGACTTCCATCCAGATTCCAGCAGGTGATATAGTTTTTCTGAATCGTAACATATTCTTCTGCAGCGTAATTCTGATAATTATAATTCCTCACGGCATAGAGCATGCTGTCAGGGCCGAAAGCATAATTTCCAAAATAAATATTCTCATAAATCTCCTGCTCCGGCATATAGATGTCCGGTTCCACAGCAATTTCTCCTTCGGTGTCAACCTGTGCAGTATCCTCCCCTTCGGTATCAGGCTCTGCGGCATCTCCGTCAGGTTCTCCCTCCTCTGGCTCTGCCGTATCTCCGTCAGGTTCCCCACTCTCTTCAGGCTCCCCGTCAGGTTCTCCCTCCTCTCCTGGAGCAGCTACGTTTTCAGCATCTGCTCCCACTCCTTTCCACTCCGGAATCTCCAGCGGCGTCAGCTGCGCTTCAGAGCCGTCTTCCTTCATGGTCAGAAGCTGTATATCCATATCGTTATTATTCTCCGACCAATGATAAACCTCTAAAACCAGATATATCACGCCATCTTTATAGTAAGAGGTATATACATTGTAATCATCCCCCTTTATCTCCGGCATGGTAAATGCTTCAAACTTGTAGACATTCTCCTTTGCAAGTCCGGCGTTTTCCGTTTTGTTCCCCCCGCCGCAGGCACACAGTCCCATTGTCAGAGCAAGCGCTGTTCCCACGCTCGCTGCCTTTTTTAACCAGCTCTTTCTCATCATTTTCCTCCTCATATTAGTTGCGCAGCTGCCGCTTTCAACATTACTTTCTCTTCCATTTCCCGCGAAGGCGGCGGATTCCCTGAAAAGGCTTCTTCTCGTCCTCCAGCTCCTCCAGAAGCGCACTGTCGTCAATCTCCCCGTTTTTCTTCCGTTTTCTGTTCTCCCGAAGCTTTTCCATACGGCGTTCCGCCATATCCTTCAGTTTATACCACACATCTTTTACTGTCCAGCCCTTATGCTTCCACCAGATGCAGAAGAACACCAGCCCCAGAATAACAGGATACAGCAGAAACAGCAGTTCAAAAAGCGTCATCACCATGAGAATGTCCTCATAGCCTCTTGCAATGTTTTCCCAGTAGGGATAAATGATGGCTTTCCCGTTCATGGAACGGGTTCCGAACTGTGTCAGCACTTTCAGTCTGGTAATCAGAGAATAGCGTGTGGTATTTTCCACCACTTCTGTCTCTTTCTCATCTTCCCCCAGCTGCTCTCGGATATAGTTCACCGCAAATCCGGTAATGGGATTGGGCATTACAATCTCATAATGATTGATGCCGTTGCTCTCTCCCAGCTCAGTCAGCGTCTTATAAGAAACATACACCAGCGTGGAATCCAGTCCCGCAGCCTCTGCCAGACGACCGGACGGCCGCTCCACCACACCTGTGACTATATGCGGAACTCCTCCGATGGAAACCATCATTCCCGCCACATCATTGGAACCGAAAAGCTGCCATGCCGCATCTTCGTCTATGACACAGTAGTCCTGCATCAGATCATTTCCCGAAAAGTAGGAGCCATAAAGCAGCTTCAGCGGATGAAACAGGAAAAAATCTCCTCCAATGCCAATAGCATCTGCAGACAAACTGGTTTTGTCACTGGAAATTGTCACTTTGCCGTCGGCACTGTAGGCATCTGCCCAGAGTCTGGCCCCGGGATTTGTGGATTCCTGCAACACCGAGGCATCCGTCAGCGCACCGTCAATGGTATGCTGAAATTCAATAATCCGGTCTTCCGTCATCCCCGCGTCCACGGAAAAAAAACAGCTGACCTGGGAAGCATCGCCTTCGCTGCTCCATCTCTCCGCAGCACTCTGAGAGAGCTGACTGCTTCCCAAATAGTTGGCGGCGAAAAGCAGAATCAGGAAAATCAGAAAAGATATCCCTCCGCTTATACCCAATACTATTTTCTTCATCATTTACCTCATTTCCAACCCTTATGTCAGCTGTTATCGCTCAGTCTGACCTGCTTGCCGGCTTCCACCGGCTTTGTGGAAGTCGTAATCACAAATTCATAGCCATACAGCGCCGCACTGACCGCGGACTGTGTATCGTCGCTTGCCAGCACTTCCACATCCACGCGGCTGGCAATATAACGGGTGCTCAGAGGCCCCGCCTTAGACTCCACAATCAGAATAAATTTACCGTTATTATCCTCACGAATCGCACTGTTGGGCACAATATAATCATAGTTCGCACTTTTCTGTCCCACAGACACATTCAGTGTCTGTCCCGCAGTCACATTGCCGGTAATCTCGAAGGTAAGAAGCTTCTTCTGTCCCGGATCAGTGGTGTCCGGCTTAATGCTTGCCAATGTCACCGTCAGGTCATCGTATCTCCAGGCATTCACAAGCTCTGCCACGTCTCCAACGCTCAGTCTCTTCGCCTGCTCGTTCGTCACGGAAAAGCTCATGGTATAGCCCTTGCCTTCCGGCTGAAGTACAACCACCGGAGTAGCGGCATCCGTTGTCTTGCCCGCAGTTACATTCACAGCTGTCACCGTACCTGCTATGGGCGCTGTGATGGTGGCGTCAACCGACTTCGCAGTCAAATCTTCCACCACTTTTTTCTGATCCTGGATCTTCTTCAACATTGCAGACAAATCTACTTCTTTTGCAAAGCCGGCCAATAACTCGGTCAGTGCTTTTTCCGCATCACTTTTTTCTGTGTTCGACTTTCCCAAAGCCGCTGTCAAGTCTGCTTTCTCATTGGTTAATGCATCCCTATGGCTGTTATCCGGCTTCGTCGCCTGTTTATTGGCCAGATTGCGCTTTGCCTCCGCCACCTTGCCCTCCCACGTTGTCTGCGCGTCCAGTGCGCTATTATATTCCGCCTGTCTGGCATTTATTTCATTCTGTGCCTTTTCCCGATCTGCCACAATGCTGGCATTTACATTCTCCAGTGCAGTTGTCGCTTCCTGAAGGGCAGTTTCCGCATCCGCCAATACTGCAGAAGCCGCGGTTACGCTGCCCTCTCCTTCTCCGTTCAGGCGTTCCAGCTCCACCTCTTCATCTGATGTGATATTGCCCGCCTCTTTCTTTTCATTCAGGCTGTTCAGCCGGTTCAGCATTGCAGTGTGATTTTCCATTGCTACTGCTCTTGCCGCCTCACAGGCAGCTTTTCTTTCTTCCGCCGCCTTCACCGCACTGTTCACAGATTCCAGCACACTCTGAGCCGCCTCCAGCTTTTCCTTAGCTGCCGGAACAGCCGCTGCTGCCTTCTCCAGTTCTGCCTGCGTCGCATTTACCTGCAGCTCCTCTACCGAGGTATCCACCGTATTTTCTCCCAGCTTACTGAGTTCGGCTTCAATTTCCGCAATGCGATTATTATAATTTTTAATGGCCCCTTCCAACTGCTCAATCTTCTTGTTATAAGAATCAATCTGAGCCAGTTTGGAATCTGTGGAGGTAACATTTCCACTCTCGACCCGATTTACAATTCCCTTGCTGGTATCAGCGCTGACAATCGCTTTTTCGTACTCTGCCTGCAAAGTTTCCAGTGCTTCCTTCGCCGTCTTCAGCTCCTCGCTCTCCTGATCCTCCAGGTACACAAGCACATCGCCCTGCTGCACAGTATCTCCCACATGTACGGCAACACCGGAGACCTTCCGGGACTCCTTCACTTCTACATTGTAAGGGTCACCGCTCTCCACCACGCCTGACCCGCGTATTTTCGCCGTAATGGTTCCCGACTGCACATACTGTGTGGCCACTTCCGGCAGGGAATAGTTCATAATCGTATTGGAGAAAAAGGTGAGTACCAACATCACGGACAGAAACACTATCGCTGCCGTCTTCACCCATTCCCTTTTTTTCTTTCCGTTCTCGTTCATCGCTCTACCTCTCCTCAATCTATCTTGTTCCTGAACTTATGAAAACAAATCTAAAATTTTCTTTTCACTTTTAGCCCTTAATACCGCCCTGATAGGTAATGCCGTCCACCAGGTATTCTTCTCCATACAGGAAAATCAGCAGGCTGGGCACCATATAAATGGTAGCCACCGCAAAAGCCAGTCCAATTTCCCCCGCATTAATTTTACTTAAGAATACCGACAGAGGATGGCTCTCCGCATCCGTAAGCAGAATCAACGGCTGTTCCACCATATTCCAGTAATCGATAAATACCAGAATCGCCGCGGAACAGATGGCTCCTTTACACAATGGCATACAGATTCTGCGATATATCTGCCATTCGCCGGCTCCGTCTATCTGGGCTGCCTCCATCACTGATTCCGGAATTCTCCGCATAAATTTCGTCAGCAGGAATACCGCAAAGGGTGAGACGATACCCGGCAGCCAGATAGCCCAGTTGGTATCCAGAAGGTTCAGCCAGTCGCTGACCAGATAGTTCGGCACCAACGTCACCTGATAGGGCATCAGCATCAATATGATATACATGAAAAATATCATCTCCCGGATTCTGCCCCGATACCTGGTAAAACCATAAGATGCCAGCGAAGCCACAATCAGCTGGAATACCACGATGGGGCCCACCAGAATCACGGAGTTCCAGAATTTCAGCAAATATTCCGGACTCTTGAACAATACCGTGTTATACTGACTGAAGGACACCATATCGGGAATAAATTTCAGATTTACTCTTTCCGCTATATAGACCTTTCCTCCGTTGGCATCGGTGGCAAATATCTTGCCGTAATTGGAAGAAATCTCGGATGCCGCCATGAAAGAATTTGTAATGGTCAACACAATGGGCATCAGGAACAGAATGGCAAACGCGGCGGCCACCAGCGTGGCCAGCGCTATTCTGACAGTGTGCAGCCGCTTTCTGCGAAGCGCTGCCTGCCGGTCCAGAAGTATGCGTTTATCCTCCTGCCCTGACACATCCACGGCTTTTTTTCTCATCCCTCCACATCCTTTCCGAACCGATTCTCCGCAATGAACAGGGTTCCGATTATCACAATCATTACCAGCGACATCAGTATCGCCGCCGCTGACAAAGTCTGGTAATCCAGCGATTTGAATTTATTATTCATAAAATGCTGAAGTGTGTAGATGGAATCGTACGGATAATCCGTTGTCAGCAGATACACCTCCCGGAATATCTTAAACGAATTTATCAGAGACATAATCGTCACAAACAGCAGGGAAGACGACAGGTAGCGAATCTTTATGTAAAAGAAAGTCTGCAGCGGCTTAGCACTCTCCAGCTGTGCAACCTCCAAAATATCCTTCGGAATACTGGCCAGGGCCGCCATGAACAGAATCATGTTGTAGCCCAGGTTCTTCCATAAAAAGAGGATAACAATAACCACAAGGGCATAGTCGGATTTCAGCCAGTCAATTTTCTCCACACCGATTTTGCTCAGCATTTCATTCACGGCACCGTTATAATGAAATAAAACCTGCCAGATTAATACAATGGAGGCTACCGGCACCATCATGGGGCTCAGGAAAAAAGTCCTGAACTGACTCCTGAACGGAAGCTTCGCCTCCAGCACAATGGCAAGCAGCAGTGACAGTACTACCGCCAGCGGCACTGCCACCGCCGAGAAGACAAAGGTATTGCGGACCGCACTTTTAAATGCCGAATTCTGTACGATATTGATAAAATTATCCAAAAACACAAAATTACCGCTGATGGGATTATCTACCAGCGAATAATAAATCACAACCAGAAAAGGAAGGATAAAAAATACCATAACGCCCAAAAAGCTGGGGGCCAGATAAAGCCCCGAGCTGATTTTAATTTTACGCTCTCTCCGGGTCGTTTTGATACGATGTTTCGATTCGGGCGCCTTGCGGCGCCCTTCTTTCTGCTTTCTGCCCATTTCTGTCCTCATTTCCAGACATTATCTTCTCTGTGCCGCATTGCGGCCACAGTATAGCCGACCGTTCTCTATTTATTCTCACTCACATAGATCTGGACGCGGCTCTGAATAACACCCACCACTTCATCCACCGATTTCTGACCGGAATAATAGCCTTCCGCTTCCTCGTTGATTATCTTCATAACTTCATCCTCACCGCCATAGGAAACAGGCTTTGCCTCGTCCATCAGCGCCAGAACGACATCCACTTCCTCCTGTGTGGGCGTACGGAAGTCATAACTCCAACCATCTTCATAACCTACTCCATGGCTTCCCATTGCAATGGCTTCTCCGCTTTCATCCAAAATGACCTCTCCGTTTTCGTCTGTGGCATACTCCACTTTGGTTGCTTCCGCTATCATGGCATCCAGCTGAGATTTCACTGTGGGGAATCCATTCCAATAACGATTATTGCTGTCTTCCTTATTCAGAACACTTTCAATAAATGCCCATGCCCCATCCTTTTGATTGGATTTGGTGGAAATGGCATATGCATTACTCGCTGACAGCGCATGTCCGCCGGTTCCGTCCATCGTGGGAAATCCCACGCATACCGCCTTGCCCTGGAATATTTCCTCATACAGCTGTATCTGATCAAAATCATACAGATAGGCCGTATCCAGAAGCACTTCCCCATTCTGGATTCTGGTGGGTGTGGAAGGGCCGTCCTGCTGCCAGTCCACCTCGTCCGGGAAGCGATTCACAAACTCCAGCATTTTCTTAAATTCATCTGAATTGAAATTACATTCCCCTGTAGACCAGTCAATGAAAGCATCCTCGTTGAACATCATCATAGCCTGCATGATCTCACGCTTTGCCACCTTGTCAAAAATCTCCGCATCCGGATGTTCCTCCGCAAGAGCAATCATCTCATCCAGCGTCCAGCCGCTCTTCTCGCCCACCATATCGGCGCTGCCAATTATAGTCTGCATACTGAAAGTAGAAGGTATGCTTACCAGTACGTCGTCAAATGTATATACATTCAGAATATTCTCAATGAAATCAGCCCGGTTCAGCACACTGCTCTTTTCCAGGTAAGGACTCAGATTCTCGAATACTCCTTTCGCCGCCAGCTGCTCCACGCTCAGACCGGACAGGTCAATAATATCCGGACAGTTGTTGGAAGTGATATCATTATTCAGGTTAGTCAGCGCATCCGCCCACGCATTTTCACCGCCATTGTTATAGTCATAATATTCCTTTACGGAAATGTGGTACTGAGAATTCGCCTTGTTAAACTGTACGGCCAGCCCCTGCAGATTATATCCACCACTTATGGTAGCCACAACGATAGTCTCCTTCTCCGGCACTTCCTCCGCCTTTTTCTTCGTCAGCAGGGCTATACCGTTGTCATTCGTCTCCCAGTCCTCGATAATCACAGCAATTCTGCCGTCAGACAGTTCGCCGAAGTTCCTGACACTGTTGCCGTTGATATCGCTGTCCAGCCAGTCGAACAGTAGTTCTGACTCCTGTTTCTCAAGGCTGTATCCATATACATGAGTACTGTCATGTACCAGAAAGTCATACTCTGTTCCTGCAGCAAGTTTACTGCTGTTGCCCGGTAAACCAGCGTAAGACTCTCCCAGCTTTTTCCCTGCAAAATCAATGGCTGTCAATGCATATTCGCTTGTACCCGCACTTTCATTGTAGCTTTGATAAGTGATATACATTTTCCCATCCTTACCGCAGACAATGCTGTCGATCCAGCTGTTGGCGGAATCCATGGATATCTTGCCCTGCTGATTCCCCTCCGCATCCAGCAGCCAGATATTGCCGTCTCCCGCCAGATACACACGGCCTTCCCCGTCTACTGCCATGTCGTTTATGTAAGAATCTGCCACCAGGTCTGTAATCTCCTGAGAAAACAGCCATTTTCCTTCCCCGTCAAATTTTGTCAGGAAATTCTTCGACACACCGTCTTCCGAATAAGAATAAACAATAGCATACAGGCTGCCGTCCTCCGTGAAAGCTGTTTCGTTGATGTTCATATTGACCGCACCCTCCGGCCACACAACCGGCGTCTGGGTCACGGTCTTATCTGCCAGCGAGTATTTGCAGATGCTCTGGGTGCTTAAATTCGTATTCTCATCCCACTCCAAGGACACAGAATACAGATTCTCTCCCATCAGCTGCATATTGTAATAATCCATGCGTTCGTCTTCAATTGTGACAAATTCCGGCACATAGGCCCATTCCTTTTTCACTTCGTCCGTACTATCTGTCTTGCCGCAGGCTGCCAGCGACATCATAATTGCCGCCGCCAGAGCAAATGCACCCGGCTTTCTGCAGCCTGCGAACCTGTGTAAATTCAATTTCTTCATATAATACTATCCTTTCTGTGCCTGAATATATCCGCATATGGCGATACTGTAACAGCTCCGGCAGCTCTCCCGCAAAGTCAATGTTACGAAATACCCAATGTGCAGGGCTGTCTGTGCCACATATTGAGTATAACACACAATTTCAAAAATGCACCTTAAGATTTTATGAATTACAGCAAAACTTCTCATTAAAAAACGTGGTTTCCGAACCTATTTTATCCGAATATAATATTTCCGCAGTTCCAGTTTCCTCTTGTGATGGCGCATCATACTTGCCATCCGGTTATAAACCCAGAAACCGTCCACCAGCAGAGAATTGGCCTTTCCGATTTTCTGCTTCGTGGTTTTCTCATAGTATTCTCCGCCGCAGTCACAGGCCTCCCGTCCGCGTTCCTTCACCAGTCTGATCAGATCGGATTCACAGGTAATCGGCTCCGCGAATTCAGTGAATCCCAGACCCACACACTCCTCCTTATGTGCATCGCTGCCGCCAAATACAGGCTTGTTATGGCATCGTGCAATCTCCATTGCCCCTGCGTTACTCTCCGGACTCTCACAGGCATTGAAACCCTCCAGAAAGTCAAACTTATCCATAACCGCCAGCTGATTGCGGTGTTTTCTGGTATTGGTAATGCTTAAAAATTTCTCTCCACAGGGGTGTGCCGGCCCCAGAATTCCTCCGTTTTTGTGGACAATCTCTATGAGAAACTGTACCGGAAGTCCCCGAAGTTCCAAAATTTTCAGCTTTACGCCCTCTGGCATGATTACCAGAATATGCCCCGCGTCAATGGTATCGTATTCCACTCCCTTCAGAACCAGAAAGTCTCTTTCCTGATCATAGCCGCCGCCATGCTGTTTTTTCCACGCCCGATATCCCTTATAGGAGTCATGATCGCTGACCAGCATCCCGTCGAATCCTTTATCCTTCAGTAAATCCGCAAATTCTTCAATGGGCACCTTCCCATCCAGCGATCCTTCTTTTGTATGGCAATGCATATCAAATTTCATTCTGTAGATCCTTTCTAATCAACACTTTTCAAAGATTCCGTCATACTGATCCCCTCCAGTTTTCCGCCCATGGTAAAGTTTACCAGCCAGGCAAATGCCAATGTCAGCAAACCGCTGTACAGAAAGCTTATGGGTTTCACATAAATATGAAATGCAATCAGATCAACCCGGATTTCATTCATGACAAATCTGTGCAGGAAATGTCCCAGTACCAGTCCAACCAGCATGCCAAGCAGGCTTAGAATAATATTCTCCCGGAAGACATAACTCTGCGTTTCCTTCCTGTAAAAGCCCAGAACCTTGATTGTTGCGATTTCCCTGATTCTCTCTGTGATATTAATATTGGTGAGATTATAAAGCACAATAAAGGCCAGTACCGCCGCACACAATATAACCACCACCACAATAATATCCAGACTTGACATCATGTTGCCAATTCGTTCCATAGTATCCCGATTCACCGTAACGGTAGATACCTGCTTCCATTTCATGAGCTCAGCCGCCATTTCATGATCAGAGAGCTCATCCGTCACAATCACATCGCTTTCCGCAGTCTCCGACAAATTCACATAAACTGTCTTCCGCTCCGGTTCCGTCCCTGTCAGCTGTCTCCAGGTGTCTTCCGTAATATGCACATAATTATAGATAAAATTCTCGTATATTCCGGATACTCTGACAGAAATGCTCAGCATCTCCTCGTCCCTCAGGGTTATGGTGTCACCGACTTTGATTTTATAGTCTTCCGCCAGCTTATTGGATATAACGGCCTCTCCCTGTGCCGGATAGGCCACCTGCTCCCCTTCCACTGTATGCAGATTCAGGAACGGAACCATTTCCTCTTCCGTCCCCGCCACCAGATAGACCGACTTGACACCGTTTTCCGTCACGATCTCCATGTTTTTTTCCATCACAAAGGCATACTCGTCAATTCCCTTTGCCATCAGGCCGTTCAACTTCTCTTCCAGCGCCCCGTCAGCGCCTTCCTTCAGAGATACGCCGATATCATAGGTCTGCACCTCCCGAAACTGCTTCGCCGCCACATCGGCGATGGAATCCTTGACACCGAAGCCCGTGACCAGCAGTGCTGTGCATCCGCTGATTCCCACCACCATCATAAACAACCGCTTTTTATAGCGAAAGATGTTCCGCAGGGAAACCTTATGCAGAAAGCTCAGCCGCTTCCACAGAAACGGAATCCGCTCCAGAAGTACTCGTTTCCCCGCCTTCGGCGCTTTGGGCCGCATCAGAGCCGCCGCCACCTGATTCAGCTCCACCCTGCAGGACAGCCAGGTCGTTCCAATGGAACACAGCAGAGATACCGCCAGGGAAATCACCGCCAGCTTCCAGTCAAAGATATAGAAAATGGGGTCCGCATTATACATCATCCCATAACAGAACCATATCACCTTCGGAAAGCCCCAGGTTCCCAGAAAGAATCCGAAGACACAGCCTGTCACCGCAGCCAGCCCGGAATAAATCATATATTTTGACATAATGGTGGATTCTCCATACCCCAGCGCTTTCAGCACTCCTATCTGAGTCCGCTGTTCCTCCACCATCCTGTTCATGGTAGTGATACACACCAGAGCCGCCACCAGAAAAAAGAACACCGGAAAAATATTGGCTATCCCCTCCACGATATTGGAATCATTCTGAAAACAGACATAGCCCACATTGGTATCCCTGCCCAGCACAAAAGTCTCCGGCCTCTCCAAATCCGCAAGTTCTTCCTCTCCCTCTGCTATTTCGGCCTCGGCCCGGGCAATTTTTTCGTCAAACTCTTTCCGGGCATTTTCGTACTCTTTTCGTCCTTCGGCATATTCCTGCTTTGCGTCTGCCAGTTCTCCGGCTTTTTCCGCAAGGACCGCCTTTCCATCTTCCAGCTCCTTTTTCCCTTCGGCAAGGGCCTGTTCTCCTTCCACAAGTTCTTTTCTTGCCTGGGCCAGAGCTGTACGCCCGTCGGCAATTTCCCGCCTTGCCTCCACTATGGCCAGCTGCCCCTCCGACAGCTGCTGTCTGGCAGCCGACAGCGCCTGCCAGCCTTCGTTCAGCTTCGCTTCGGATTCCGCAATCTGCTGCCATGCGGCTTCCAGCTCTTTCTCTCCCTCCAGCAGCTGCTCTTCCGTTGCCGCAAGCTGTTCCTCGTATTCCGCAATGGTCTGCTGTCCTCTCTCAATCACCGCAATCCCTGCGTCATAGGCTTCCTGGGTAATGGCGCCGCTTTCCAGATCGGCCTGCAGCTTCTCCTTCTGCTTTTCCAGCTCCGCCGCTTCCTCCTGCAGTCGTTTTCTGCCCTCTGCAGCGGCAAGCTTCGCGGCATCCATTGTCTCCTTCTTACTCCGCCACTGGGCCTTGCCTTCCGCAAGCTCACGTTCACTGCTGCGCAGCGTTATCTCATTGCTGTCCACAAGCGCCCTGGCCTCCGCCAGTTCCGCCTCCTTCCCGGCAATGACCACCTCGCCGTCATCCAGTTCTGCTTCCTTCTCCGAAATCGTTACTTTCGCCTTCCGAATCTCTTCCTCATTTTCCCAGATTTCCACTTCGCCTTCCGCTATCTCCATCTGGGCGTCCGCAATCGCAACCTCCCCCTCAGCCAGCTGCTCTTCCGCATCTGCCAGTGTCCGGGCGGCCTCTGCAAGCTCTTCCTCTCCCTGAGTTCTATTCTTCTCCAGTTCCGCCCGGCCCTCCGCAAGCTCCGTCTCCGCCGCAGCCACAATATCCTGATACCGCTCCAGCGCAGCCTCCCCGGTCAGCTCCTCCCAGACAGGGGTTTTCTCAGCAATCAGTGAATCATATGCTTCGCTGTATAAATCATGGTTCTGCTCGAACTTCACATAGATTTCCGTAAAGTAATCCACGTCAAACCCCTCGGGCAGCAAATAGATAAAACCGTCCAAACGTCCTGTGCCCAGAGAAGTATTACCCCTTTCGTACTGCAGATACAGAGGAGAACGCACAATCCCCACAATCGTATATTCCCGCTCTGCAAAGTGCTCCAGGTCCTCTTCTTTATTGTCTTCCGACAGCGTAATCGTCGCACCGATGGCCGATTTTCCAAGCAGATTGCTGTCCACCACACATTCGCTTCCGCTCCGGGGCAGCCTCCCTGCCGTCACTTTCAGCGTATTCACCTGTTCTGTCACGCTGTGCGCCTTAACCGCCCCCTGGCGGCCGTCTTCCAGTCGATACAGTATGTCAAAAGAAACCGCCCCTTCCACTGCCTGTACATCCAGGGCCGCATAAAGAGAATCCACCTGCTTCTGTTCAAATCCAAGGGTAGAAAGCAAACGGAAATCATAAAAAGAATATCTGTGCAGATAATCCTTCACCGTTGCGGTCATGCCTTCTTTCGTCACCTTCAGCCCCGCAAAAAAGCCCACTCCCAGAGCAATAATGGCAAATATCGCCATAAATCTGCCAAAGCTTGCTTTGATTTCCCGGAAGGTAGATTTCCTTATTTCCCGCATATGCTCACCATTCGATCTCCGAAATGTCAACCGTCTTCTCGTTTTTCACCATACTGACCACCGTGCCGCTTTTCACCGTAATAATGCGGTCTGCCATGGCCGTGAGAGCCTGATTGTGCGTAATGACAATCACTGTCTTCCCTGTCTCCCGGCAGGTTCCCTGCAGGAGCCTGAGCACTGCTTTTCCCGTATTATAATCCAGCGCTCCTGTGGGCTCGTCACAGAGCAGAATCTTCGGATTCTTTGCCAGCGCTCTGGCAATGGCCACCCGCTGCTGTTCTCCGCCGGAAAGCTGGGCCGGAAAATTGCTGGTGCGCTCCTTCAGTCCCACCTGTTCCAGTATCACGGCCGCGTCCAGCGGTTCTCTGCAGATCTGAGCCGCCAGCTCCACATTTTCCAGGGCCGTCAGATTCTGCACCAGATTATAGAACTGGAAAACAAATCCCACATCATAGCGTCTGTAGGCCGTCAGCTGTTTCTTATTAAATGCGGACACTTCCTCTTCATCCAGGTATACTTTGCCGGAGGTCAGAGTGTCCATGCCGCCCAGAATGTTCAGGATAGTAGTTTTACCTGCGCCGGAAGCTCCCACAATGACGCAGAATTCTCCTTTTTCAATTTCAAAGTTCACATCATGCAGTGCGGGGATTTCAAGCTCACCGGTCTTATATACTTTTTTAACGTCTTCAAAACGCACAAAACCACTCATTATTGTCCGCCTTTGTCATAATACTTTTGCTGTTAACAGTCATATTTTTTTATTATAACCATTTTCTTCTGCTTTTTCAATCTTTTTGCGATAATGTTGATGATGTAAAATTTGGTGTTCACTTTACAAGGACCCGGGTTTCTGCAGGAACCTGTAAAGGTCCTGAACCCGGAGTTAGATTTTCTGCAATGCTCTGCAGGGGATGTCGCCAAAGTTCAGGTTACGGCAATGGCTGTACAGGGGGGCCTGCCGCCTGGGCCAGGGGGCCCGCAAGGACCAACAGGGGCTTTTTTCCTAAAGCAAAGGGACGGCGGAGAAGGGGTGGGAGGTTCTTTCCTCGGCAGGGGTAACGCGCCGAGGAACTAACTGCCAACAGAAACTAAGGAGCGAAAGTACCGCTCCCAAGTTTCAGTAGGCAGTGGATTTCATCTCTGCTAAGAGCACCCCTTGGTGCTGTCGGAAAGAGCCTCCCACCCCTTCTCCGCCTGTCTTTCCGCATGGTTTAGTGGGCAATATCACAGCTCAGCTTATGGCTGAAGCTGAATGGAACCCTCATGAACCATGCCAGCCATAAAAGAAATCGTCCATATCTGCCCTGGGACAGTGTAACCTGCAGAGAAACAGGCAGAGGAGGCCGGGGGCTCTTTCCGAAAGCACTGAGGGGTGCCCTTAGCAGAGGTAAAATCCAGCCTCTACGCAGACTTAAGCGCGGTACTTTCGCGCTTTAGTCGAAGTTGAGGCTTAGTTTACCGGCGCGTTACCCCGCCGAGGAAAGAGCCTCCGGCCTCCTCTGCCGTCCCTTTGCTTTCCCCCTGACTTGCCGCAGGAATCTGGACATTAGCGACAGGCCCCCTGTAAGTCATTGCAGGAAGCTTGGCCTCTGGCGGCAACCCCCTGTCGGTCATCACGGGAATCACGGCCTCTGGCGGCAACCCCCTGTCGGTCATCGCGGGAATCACGGCCTCTGGCGGCAACCCCCTGTCGGTCATCGCGGGAATCACGGCCTCTGGCGGCAACCCCCTGTCGGTCATCGCGGGAATCACGGGCTGGCTCAACATCTTTATCCCAGGATTGTGGCTTGCAGAATTTCTTCAAAATAAGGCTTGCACATCCCTCTCCACTGTGCTAGAATCAGTCCAAAGCATAACAATTTCTCAGCAATGGAATTCCTCTCCGCAGAATTCCTGTTCACCGGCCGCTTCCGGGGCACAAGTCAGTCATTTTCATTTCTTGTCGGAAACTCTATGCTTTTAACTTCAAAACCAAAATGAAAGAGCAGCAGATTTTCGGACAGAATTTGTCCTGTTCTTCTGTGAGATAAGGAGGACAGCGAATGGAGAATGGATATTATTTCAAATATATTACTTAACAGTACTGGAGGATCTATTATGCTGTTCATTCACCTGTTTGCACTTTCCGGGATTCTGATTTTGACATTCTGTTATTGGAGGATGCGCCGGGATCGGGAATATACCATATCCGAATATCTGCTTTTTTTCTTATTCTTTGCTTCTCTGGGAGTACGGCTGCTGGCGGCTTCTCTGTCAAAAGGCTTCGGTTCCGACACGGCTTGCTTTGCCTCCTGGGCGGACAGAATCTTTCAGACCGGACCGGGAGGCTTCTATTCTCCTGATGTCTTTACAGACTATCCTCCCGGCTATATGTATGTTCTGTGGATAGTGGGAGCGGTGAGAAGCCTGTTTCGCATAGAGTATTATTCTGCAGCTCATCTCATTCTGCTGAAGCTCCCTGCCATACTATGTGATATGGCATGTGGTCTGTTGATTTTCAGGGAATCAGTGCGCAGGAATCGAAAGCAGCAGGCGCCTTTCCTCTGTGCTGCCTGGCTTTTCAATCCTGCTGTCATTCTGAATTCTTCCGTCTGGGGCCAGGTGGATTCCTGCTTCTCTCTGGCCGTTATTTTTCTGTGTCTGTGTCTTGTCAGAAGAAAACTGCCCTCTGCCTATGCCGCCTTCGGCACAGGCCTCCTGATTAAGCCCCAGATGCTGCTTTTTGCGCCTCTGCTGGCAGCAGGCATTCTTGATCAGCTGCTTTCCCCGAATGTCAAAAAAAGCAGCTCACCCCTCCCCTGTATGGACAATGGGCAGCACTTTGCAGAGAAAGAACACTTTGCAGAAAGCAAAAAGCTTTCTCTCTGCGGCACGGCCGTGCTGAAAATGATGCGTTGTCTCCTGCCTGGTCTGGCCGTGATTGCGGGTATGGTACTTTTCTGTCTTCCTTTCGGTCTGGAAAATGTGTGGAAGCAGTATTTCAGCACAGTGGGTTCTTATCCCTATGCGGCAGTAAACGCCTGTAATTTCTGGGGTTTTCTGGGCTTAAACTGGGTCAGTCAGGATACCGTCTTTCTGGGGATTCCCTATCGTATACTGGGCGGAGCCGCCATTGCCGCAGTGATTGCTCTGGTACTCCTGATCAGCCTGAAGAATCGCAGAACTTCGGAAAAATATCCCTTTCTGGGCGCCCTGCTGATCGTTGGTATCTTCATGTTCTCCGTACGTATGCATGAACGTTACCTGTATTCTGCACTGCCGCTTCTGCTCCTTGCCTGGATTCAGAAGCCGTTGCAGCTTACCTTCTTCAGCTACTGTGGTTTTTCCATTTTGCATTTTTACAATACTGCATACGTGCTCTTTTTCTATGATCCTGCCGATTATGACCGGAAGACACCTTTCATTTTGCTGGTTTCCGCAGGCATGCTGGTCTGCACAGGAGTCTTGTGTGCGGCAGCCCGAACGTTTTATGGGACGCCCGGAATGACACAGCCTTTTCAGGTTAAATCCTCCCGGAAAAGAATTCCTCTGAACAGAGCGGATATTTTTGTCATGTTCGCAGTTACCTTAATTTACAGCTGTTTTGCCCTGTATGATCTGGGTGACCGAAAGGCCCCTGTCACAGCCCTTGACCTGACACAGAATCAGTCTCTGACACTGGATTTCGGCGGCGAAGTCCCTGCTGTATTATCCTATTATATTGCCCCCTGGCACGACAGAACCTTTTCTCTGGAGGGCCAATGGGAATCCTCCGGCGAATGGACATCCCTGGGGGAAATCACTCTGCAGAATGTATTCTCCTGGCAGGACATTTTGCTGGAGGCCGATGTATCCCGGCTTCGTCTCACACTCACTGAGTCACAGGCTTCGCTGCTGGAATTTACATTTCTGGATGAACAGGGAGAAATCCTTGTTCCAGTCAACGCTTCGGATTATCCTGCGCTGTTCGATGAAGCAGCCCTGCATCCCGCAGAAAGCAGCTTCCGCAACAGTATGTATTTTGACGAAATCTATCATGGGCGCACTGCCTATGAATTTCTGCACGGACTCACTTCCTATGAAAATACCCATCCCCCCATGGGGAAAATTCTCATAGCCCTGGGCGTGGCTCTGTTTGGTATGAACCCTTTTGGCTGGCGGATTGCAGGCACTCTGCTGGGCATTGTCATGGTGCCGGTTATCTATCTCTTTGCCCGCCGTCTCCTGAAGGATACTTTGCCTGCTGCTCTGGTCTGTGTCCTGTTTGCCTTTGACTTCATGCATTTTACACAGACCAGAATTGCCACCATTGATGTATACATTACCTTTTTTGTTCTGCTCATGTATTATTTTATGTACAACTATGCCTGCCTGAGCTTTTACGATATTCCTCTGAAGAAGACACTGCTCCCGCTGGGTGCCTGCGGTATCTGCATGGGCCTGGGTATAGCTTCCAAGTGGACAGGAGTATATGCCGGGTGCGGACTTGCCATAATCTTTTTCTCTTCACTGCATAGAAGATATCGAGAATACCTTTACGCGAAAAAGAATCCCAACGGCAGCAGCAGCGGGATTTCCCACAGACAGATAATCGACAGATTTCTTCCCTGTGCCAGGAATACTATTTTGTTCTGTCTGGTATTCTTCGTCCTTCTGCCGGCCGTCATCTACCTGCTGTCTTACCTTCCTTTTCAGGATTACGCGGAAAGAGGACTTCTGGCCAGAATGCTGCATAATCAGACTACCATGTTCGGCTACCACAGCAGCCTGGAATCTGTCCATCCCTATTCCTCTGTCTGGTATGAATGGCCAATCATCAGACGACCCATATGGTATTATTCCCGCATTATCACTCAGACCGCGAACGGGGGTCTGCGGGAGGGTATCAGCGCCTTCGGGAATCCGGCGGTATGGTGGGCCGGTATTCCGGCCTTCTTCCATATGCTTTATCTGTGGGCAAAGAAAAAGGACACCACTGCCGCCTTCCTGGTTACAGGCTATCTGGCACAGTATCTGCCCTGGTTCTTCGTGACCCGCGTCACATTTATTTACCACTATTTTCCCAGTGTGGTATTCGTGGCACTGATGATCGGCTACAGCTTTATACAATGGAAAAAGAAGGTTCCCGGACCGGCGTTTTCTGTGGCCATTATCCTGTACGGCGGAGTGGCCGTGGCTCTTTTCGGACTGTTCTATCCCGTGCTGGCGGGGCAGCCTGTGGAGGCAGCATTTGTGGCTGACTGCCTCAGATGGTTCAAAAGCTGGGTGCTGACTGCCAGCTGAAATCCAGGGCTGCCTTCCCCTGAACAGGCGGCAGACAAAGGCATGAGACGCATTGGGTATTATGTCTCTTCCTTTTGCCCATGCCTGATGATGCGTCTTCTGCTCCATCTCCCGGTCAGAAGCCAGAGGAAGGATACGAACACTCTGATTCCCAGATTGACCAGATTCGCCAGGGTAAATACTCCCACATCACCGGCTCCTTTGAGCACGCCGTCCGTGATGGCTTTTATCCCAATCAATACAAAGAAGATACGGATAAAGGTCAGATAAGTATCTCCTGTGGCAAAGGCTTTGCCCTCCTCGATAAACGCAGCGATAATCCGGGTGTGAAACAGGCTCAGCACAGTCAGGATCAGCGTCTTCAGGCGTTATTCTCCATCTTCCTCACAATTCTGTAATATGCCATGGAAGTCCTCCTGTAGGCCAGACTGTACACCAACGCAAACACCAGACAGCCTCCTGCAGAGCAGGCTATCAGCAGACCCGTCTCAAAGAATCCGATAGCCCCCATCAGCATATACACCATGCGCATCCCCACTGCAGTATGGCACATTGCCCCCAACAGAGGCAGGCCAAACACCATGCTGATCTGCTTTCTGATAGTCCGACGGATTTCTCCGTCCCCCATTCCTACCTGCTGCATAATCTCAAAATTCTTCTGATCTTCAAAGCCTTCTGTTATCTGCTTATAGTACATGATGATCAGCAGACAAATCAGGAAAATGGCGCCGAAAAATATCCCTATAAACAGCAGGCCTCCGTACATGCTCTCCTCCTCCTCCATCCACTGCCTGTGGTCCACATATTCGGCAAAATCCGGCAGAGCGGACACATGTGTCTCAAGTTCCCGGGAAAAAGCATCTATGTCCGCTTTCCTGCCTTCCGGGCAGAAGCCATATTGATAAGACATCTGTTCAAGGCTGTTTATACCAAACAGCGCACTCACCTCCTGCAGCTGCACCTGGTCTGCAAACACAATACAATAAGTCCACTCAAAAGTGTTGTTGGAATGTTTTTGCCTGATTCTGCTTTCATACAGCTCCTCTTTTACAGCATACTCCATATCTCCGAAAGAAACTGTTTCATTGGCATAATCTGCTCCAGAGGAGAAAATCATGACCTCCTTTGGCCGGAGGCTTTTCTGTGCATTCTCCAGCAGATTATATTCTTCCACCGTCATCATATATAATTGTTTCCTCTTCGCATAATCATCGGGAGCTTCTGTCTGAAATGCATCTTCCTTCTGGTATACTCTTGCCTCCACAAAGGAATACTCCATCTCTTCTTCCAGCACTACGCCATGCTTTGCGGCCAGCTCCGCCGTCTCCTGCCGCAGGGCATTTCTGTCCACTTCTCCTCTGCCGAAAAAATTCATTTCAAATTCTCTGTTAAAGTTCGAAGTCACAATAGATTCCATCCCCAGATAAACTGCCACTGTGCAGACCACAGTGATGATGACCATAGTGGAAAAAACACAGATATTGGACAGACTGGCAGCATTTTTCTTCATCCGGTAAAGCATCCCTGATACCATAATAAAATTCTCCGGACGGTAATAAAATCCCTTTCTCTTCTTAAAAAAGCGCAGCACCGCGATACTGCCTGAGGTAAACAGAAAGTAAGTCCCCAAAATAACCAGGATAACCGCCAGAAAGAAATTTATAAATAATCCACTGTCCAGCTTTGCCTCCATGGCCATCCGATACCCCAGTATCATGGCAGCCAGTCCCACGACACTCCAAAGTCCAATCCGGCGGGGTTCCCTTTCTCCTTTTCTGGAATCTCCCATCAGCTCCACGGGATTTGCTCTCCCCACCTGAACCAGATTCACAAACAGATTCAGTCCCATGATAAAAGCATAGAAAATTGCAGTATCCAAGATTGCCCGGAAGCTTATGGAAAACTTCACATCCACAGACATTTTCGCCAGATTCAGAAGCAGCAGAAAAATCAATCGTGAAAATACAAGTCCCAGCACAATGGCTCCCACAAGTACAATAGCATATATTATCAGACTCTCCCAAAACATCATAACACTGATATGCTTCTTTTCCAGTCCAAGTATGCTGTATAACCCCAGCTCTCTCTTCCGCCGTTTGATAAGAAAACTGTTGGTATAATAGAGAAAGGGAATCATAATCAGTCCAAGCAGCCCAAAGCCAATCTGTACCAGCATCAATGCATATGCCCCTTTGGGAAGCGTCCGCATGACATCATTCTTCAGAATCAAATCAAATACAAAATAAGTAAACATGGCGAAAATGCCTGCTCCAATGTAAGGGAAATATACAGACCCGTTTTTCCGAATATTAGTTGCCGCCATACGAGGCAGAAGTAACATATATTTCTTCATTTTTCCTCACCCCTTCTTCAATCCTCTGCCGTGTCTGTTTTTTCCGTATGAAGAATCGTCAGCGTGTCCGATATCTTCCGATACATTTCCTCGTCGCTGAGCCTGCCCCGATAAATCTGATTAAACACACAGCCATCCTTGATAAACAGCACTCTTCCCGCGCGGCTTGCCGCCTGGATGCTGTGAGTCACCATCAGTATGGTCTGGCCATCCTCATTTACCCTGGCAAAAATACGCAGCAGTTTGTCGCTTGCTTTGGAATCCAGCGCCCCCGTTGGTTCATCGGCCAGAACCAGCTGCGGCCTGGTAATCAGAGCCCTGGCCACCGCTGTGCGCTGCTTTTGACCGCCGGATACTTCATAGGGATATTTTTCCAGAAGATCCGCAATATCAAGCTTTGCCGCCAGAGGCTTCACTCTTTCATCCATGCTGTGAAAGTCACATCCCGCCAGTACCAGCGGAAGTAAGATATTATCCTTCAGTGACAGCGTATCCAGCAGATTGAAATCCTGGAAAACAAATCCCAGATTATCCCGGCGAAATGCACATAACTCCTTCTGCCGTATATCTGCCATGTTTTTACCTGCCAGTGTGACTACGCCTGCGGTAGGCCTGTCCAGCGACGCCATAATGTTCAGCAGTGTGGTTTTCCCCGATCCGGACTCTCCCATGATTGCCACATATTCGCCCTGCTCCACTGTAAAATTTACGTTATCCAGCGCCTGCACCTTGTTCCCTCCCAGGCGTGTGGTATATATTTTCTTCAGATTCTTTACTTCCAGCAATGCCATTTTAAGCCTCCTCCTACATTTTCGTTTTCTGTCGTTTTACTGCCGGCACTGGCCAGATTCTGCCTGAGCTGCCATGCCGGCGACAGCTTTGCTGTAACTGTATCTATAGCATACAGAAAAAGATACTTCCCTGCAATTGAAGTGTCTTACATTTTGTGCTTTTAAGCTTACGGTTTTGTAAGGTTGGCATATGACATACCGTATTCTACATAACTCCATACATACCTGTAAGTCCCTGTATTTCGGTATTTCTCTTTTTTTAACTAAAACCGGGAATTTACATAAATCTACGTATCTTCATATATTCCTACGCCTGATTGGTATAAGTTTCTATTTTGGCACTGACAGAAAAATTTCCACCAATGCTAATAAGACATTTTGTTCCAAAGTTTTCCTCTTTTCTTATAATAACAGGAGAGCATTTCATGTTAAACAAATGCTTTACACTTCAGGAAACGATTGCTATAATAATAATAGCTCCTCAAAAAATATTGAGCAGCAATTATTATAATAAGAAGGATACTTGTAAACCCGATTTTCAGAAAGCAGGTGAGTATATGCCAAGTGGCGCAGACATCATAAAAGATTACATTACAGAGTTTTCCAGATTACAGGATTGGATGATACCCATCAAGGAAGTTGCTCCTGATACTTATCTGTCGATGTACAGACGGTATATCGAGCTAAAGGTCACTTTATCGAGTCTGGGTGTCAGTCTTGCCGAACTTGACAGAATAAAGGAATAAATCAAATCTTCCTGACAGGTCATAAATTCATTTCTATAATCAAAGAAGAAATCCCTCATACTCCAATAAAATCGCTTAGGCTATTTCTGAGTATGAGGGACTTTTTATATAACAATTGGGCAATCTGTCCGAATTGTCATACTTCTATTTCTTCCAAAAGCTGTCACAAGCTGGTATTCCAGTCCGGATGAAACAGACTGTCTGGAAGAATGCTTCCCGGAAATGTGCTTTTTAAGTTTGCCAATCGCCGCTTCTACCGCCGACTCCATTTTCCGAAAAAACTCTTCTTATAATGCCGAAGCTCCTCCTTCACTTCTGGGTGGTCGCCTGCCTTCTGCAGGCAGGCAATAGCTTTTGGAATATCCACAGCGACTCCCAGGCCCTGTCCATAGATCATTCCCCGCAGGTAGTCCGCTTCCCAGTAATTCCAGTTCATTTCGTTCAGAAAACGAAGCGCCTGACTATAGTCCTGCCTGGTACCCCAGCCATAAAAGCTGAGCTTTGCCAGATAGAATACACCCCAATTACTGCCTCCGTCATGGGCAAAGGACATCAGCTCGTAAGCTTTCACGTAATCCTGGGGAACCCCTTTCCCATAAAAATATGCTTTTCCCAGAAGATTATATGCCCTGACATTACCGCCTGGAATGTCTTTCTCAAAGCACTTCACCGCATAGATTTCGTCTTTCTCCACACCGATTCCCTCATAATAACAGCGTCCCACATCGGTCCAGGAGCCCGGATTGCCTCCCTCTGCCGCCTCCTTAAACCAGTGAAGTGCCTCCTCCTTCCTTCCGGCCTCCTCCAGTTCCTCCGCATAGATGGACTGATGAATGGGATGACCGTACTCTGCGCCGATTTTCCAGAGATCCTTTGCCTTCTCCGGTCTGGGTGCAATGATGTCCTCGTCTCCCTGGGTATAATAGCGGTTCAGATTGTTGGCTGCAAAATAGACGCCTCCCCGAAAGGCTTTCCAGAACCAGTCCTCACATTTGGAAATGTTCTCCTTCAGATAGGCCTTGAAGGAAATCTGGTCAGAGAACGAATCCCTGTCCTTATTCTGGATTCTCAGAAAATCCCACCAGAAATAGGAATTAGCCACCACATACTGGCTGAAAGCGTCTCCCGATTCGGCCAGCTCCAATGCCTCCTGGAAAGCTTCCTCCAGACTGGCAAAAGGCATTTTATTCTCCACTTCAGGCGGCAGCTCTCCTGTACGCAGAGCCACCAGCACTCCCAGTGCGCTTCCCTGCTCCACAGATTTGTGCAGCAGGGAAACGGCACGGTCGTCATCCTCCGGAAATCCATGTCCCTTCCACACATACTGATAGCCGCACAGACATCTGGCCAGCACGCAGCTGGCGTCTCCGTCGCCCTGGGCGGAAGCTCTCTCCAAAAGGGCAAATGCCTCCCTTCCTCTTCCCGTCCGCTCATTGTAGTAAATGTCCTGCAGCGCCTGTTTTACTTCACTGCTTAATTGTCTGCTCATCTTGTTCACACTCCTTTTGTATTTCCTGCTGTGTTTTGATATTTTTCAACTTTCCCTGAGGTTTTGTTTTGACGGTCCCGGTATTCTCAGCGCCATTTCCGTGCCCTCTCCCTCCCGGCTTTCCACCCCGACGCCGATTCCCAGATGAGCGAAAATCCGCTGACACAAATACAACCCAATTCCAGTGGACCTTTTGTCCAGGCGTCCGTTATACCCGGTAAACCCCTTTTCAAAAATCCTGGGCAAATCCTCCGCGCGAATGCCAATACCCGTGTCCTTGATGAAAAGTCTCACGCTGCCGGACTCCGCCTCCTCTGCCCGGATGCTTATTCCTCCTGTCCCGGTATACTTGATACTGTTGGACAAAAGCTGCTCCAGGCAGAAAATAAACCATTTTTCATCTGTCACAACTTTGAAATCCATTTCTTTCAATTCCAGCCCCAGTCCCTTATTGATGAAAAGTACAGAATATTTTTTCACAGACTGCCTCACCAGTGCGGACAGATCATACTCCGTCAGAACCAGATCAGAAGCAATGCTTCCCAGCCGCTGAAAGGTCAGCACCATCTCCACATACTGCTCTATCTTGAACAGTTCCTCTTTCATCAAAAATGCGTCTCTGTCCTGCAGATTCACCCGCTCAAACAGCAGCTTCATGGCGGCAATCGGTGTCTTAATCTGGTGAGTCCACATCATATAATAATCCCGGGCTTCCGATGTGCTCTCTTCCCACCGCCGCCGCTCTGCTGCCTTGCTCTCATGAACCAGTAATAAAAATCGTTCCTGTGCTTCCTGAAAGCTTTGTGCATCCTCAATCCCCTCCGCCGCCGAATCAAACACTCTCATCTGCATCTTCCCGGACAGTTCCCCTGTCTCTTCAAAATACTGATACTCTTCCTCCAGTCTAAGGTTCTGCCGCATATACCGGATTCCCTGGCAAACGCCGATCATAGCCCAGATTACAAATGTCAAAAGGGACGCATACAGAAGCTTCTCCAGATTCTCGATATGATACAGACTTCCCACAGTCACGAAGAAGAACACCATCGTCAGATACACGAGCGCATGGCTCCTTTTTTCCCGTAAATATCGAACCCACAATCTCATTTATGCCTCTCCGATTCTATATCCAAGTCCCTTTTTCGTCTGTATCAGCGCGCCGGCTCCTGCCCCCTCAAGCTTCTTCCGAAGTCTTGTCATATTTACGGTCAGAGTATTGTCATCCACGAAACAATCATTATCCCAGAGACGTTTCATAATTGCCTCCCGGGACACGGTTTTCTGTATATTTTCAAATAAAATCTGTAAAATCCTGAACTCGTTTTTGGTCAGCTCCACCTTCTGTCCCTGTATAAGCAAAGAGGCATCCGCCAAGTCAAGAATCAGCCCGTGGTATTCCATGACACTGGTCTGTTCTCTGAACGTATAGGTACGCCGGAGCATCGCCTGGACCTTCGCCGCAAGAACCTCCGCTTCAAAAGGCTTCACCACAAAATCATCCCCGCCCATGTTCACAGCCATGACAATGTTCATATTATCTCCGGCAGAAGACACAAAAATAATCGGCACCTGGAAAATCTGCCGAATCTGCGCACACCAGTAATATCCGTTAAAAAAAGGAAGGCCGATATCCATCAACACCAGCTGCGGCGCACAGGCGGCAAACGCCCCCAGAACATTGCTGAAATCCTCCACACAATGTACTTCATATCCCCACTTTTCCAGATGACTTTTTACTTCCCCGGCAATAACAGTGTCATCTTCCACCACCAGCAGCCTGTATTTTCCCTGTGTTTCTGTCTCCGGTATTCCTGTGCCTCCTGTCTCCATGAACTTTGTCCTCCTGACATGGTCTTCTTCCTGTAAACATATGGTCTATTACAGGGTTCTCGAACCCTGTAATCATAAAGTCTATTACAGGGTCTATTATAACTTCCCATCCCCTCCTCGTCAATCCGCTTTTCTGCCGCTTCCAGCTCTTTCTTCCTGGCGGTATTTCGGCGTTCCCGGCATGGAGATTTGCTGCATGCGGCAGTCGTACACGGGCTTGCTTGCGACGGACTTCCCTCCCATGACCTGTTGGACAGCATAATGCCGGGCATGGCAAAGGAGGCCGGGGCCACCGAGGCCTTTAGGCGATAACCGGGAGGATTTCTCCAAAGTTTTCACCATACAATCGGAAGAAAACCTGCCCCCATTAGAAAATGTCGAACAGCGGACGATAGATATAAAGTTTAGCAGAGAAAAACGGAGGTCATCTTGCCGCATGGGAGGAAATCAAAGTAACACTGGAAGTCCGTTTTGAGCAGATTTTACCAGCAAGGCTACCGGACAAAAAAGCGGCGGCAGGACTGTTACATATGCGGCAGCAAGCCAGAATAGAAGCTGTAAAATCCTGCGGATTTAATACCAGGTCGTATTCCGGCAGCGTCCGTACATTTCCCCGATTTGCCGTTTTTGTATGGTGTTTTCCTCTGTTTTCAGATACGAATTCCCATTATGGGAGCTTCTTATGATTTATTTCCCGCTGGCATTCCTTTTGTCCTCTTTATGTGCGCTGTTTGGAATTTATTTTACCGGGGAGCATATGGCAGCATTAATAAGTACATTATTACCGTAATGGGTCTGTCTTTATGGGGAATCATTTACTTGAAATGCAGGAGGACAGATACGCTTTGAACAGATTTACTCCTGCAATGAAGCAATGGAATATAACACAGCCCGGCATATCTGCCCGTGTTCTCAAATGGAAATTGACTTCTTCAAAAATGTCTCATACTGGAAATTCATCTCCCGGAGCTTCTGTACCGTTTCCTTCAGCCGGTCTACTGTTATGTCTATTTCCTCTCTCGTATTCTCCTCTGAAAGTGTCATTCGCAGGGAACCGCCCGCCTCTTCGTCCTCCAGGCCGATTGCCCGAAGCACATGGGAAGGATCCGTTTCTCCCGATGTACATGCCGAACCGCTGGAAGCGCAGATTCCCTTCAGCCCAAGAGTCAGCACAAGTGCCTCTCCCTCCACAAACCGAAAGGAAAAGTTCACATTTCCGGGCAGCCGCCTTTCTCTGTGTCCGTTCAGTCTGCAGTAGGGTATCTCCTCCTGGATACGCTTTATCAGGTAATCCCTGAGCACACGTTCTTTCTTCGCTTTTTCCTCCATCCTCTCCATGGCCCTTCTGACTGCGGCGGCAAATCCCACAATTCCGGGAACATTTTCCGTGCCCGCCCTCCTCCTTCTCTCCTGAGCTCCGCCGTGAATCAGAGGAAGAAAATCTGTCCGCCCGCGAATGTAAAGCATTCCCACCCCCTTGGGGCCGTTCAGCTTATGGGCGCTGGCACTGAGCATATCCACCTTCAGAGCTTCCACATTCAACGGAATCTGCCCCAAAGCCTGGACTGCATCCGTATGAAACAGTATCCCCTTCTCCCTGGCAATTGCGCCGATTTCTTCCACAGGTTCCAGGGTCCCGATTTCATTATTGGCAAGCATGACACTGATCAGAATGGTATCCGGCCGAATCACCGCTTTCAGCTTCTCCACATCAACCACACCTTCCCTGTCCACATCCAGATAGGTTATATTATACCCTTTTTCCTCCAGATACTGGCAGGTATGAAGAATTGCGTGGTGCTCTATTTTCGTGGTAATAATATGCTTCCCTTTTATGCAGCAGCTCTCCGCGGCTGCCTTCAACGCCCAGTTATCCGCCTCCGTCCCTCCGGCAGTAAAATAGATTTCCTCCTGCTTTGCACCTATTGCTGCGGCTATGGTCCTCCTGGCTTCATTTACAGCCTTTTTCCCTGTGCTCCCAAGAGAATACACGGCGCTGGGATTGCCGTAATTTTCCGTATAAAAAGGCAGCATGGCTTCTACCACCTCCGGCGCTGTCCTGGTAGTAGCGGCATTATCCAGATATATCATCCATATTTTCTCCTATCTCATTTATTATTGCTAATCCGTCACACGCTCTAACGCGAAATTCTAAGTAATCAGAAGAATTACTTTGACAGCAGTGCGCCCAACCCGCTTTCCAAAGTCGGTATTCCGACTTACGGTCTGCGTGCATCTTCATAATGAACCTCAAGACTTTCATGCATGATGAAGCAGCCGGAATGCATGGTGGTTTACTGTAAAAATTCAGTGCAAGTATATCACCTGCCCCATGTTCTGTCAATTGGACCTCCGGAATATAATAAGGTAAATCTGACAGTTCATCCCACTGCGCCGCGAAGCCGGCCACACTGCCCTGGGCTGAACTGTTCACCAAAAGGGTATACCAACATCCATGAAAACCAGAACAAAACATCCCCTGATTGTAGGGACCTTTATCCTCACTATCACAGGCATCATCAGCAGACTTATCGGCTTCCTGTACCGTATCTATCTCTCACGGCTGTTCGGCGAAGAAGGAATGGGTATTTATCAGTTGCTCAGTCCGGTACTGTCTCTCTCCTTTTCTCTCACGGCTGCCGGCTATCAGACCGCCATTTCCAAACTTGTGGCGGAACAGACTGCTACACAAAAAAAGCCGTCTCTGCGACCGCTTATGGCAGGTTTAAGCATTTCTCTGCCCTTGTCCCTGCTCTGCAATGCCGCTCTCTTCTTTTTTGCAGACTTCATTTCCGCAAATCTGCTGCGAGAGCCCCGCACTGCTTCCATGCTGCGCATTCTATCCTTTTCCGTACCCTTTGCCGCAGTGCATTCCTGTATCAACGGCTATTTTTATGGTATCAAAAAAGCCGGCATCCCTGCCGGTGCACAGCTCCTGGAACAGGCAGCCCGGGTAGGCTGCGTATACATAGTATCTGCCTGGTTCCTGGCCCAGGGCAGAGCACTTTCCATCAATGTGGCTGTATTGGGGCTGACCGTTGGAGAACTGTTCTCCATGCTCCTGACAATCGCCGCCATATCCCCTTATGGTTTTCCTCTGTGGAAAAAGGAGTCCGGCCAAATACTATATGGAAAGCTGCTGGCCATGGCGCTGCCCCTGACCGCAAACCGTATTGTGTTAAACTTCCTGCAGAGCATCGAGTCTGTGTCCATTCCCACACAGCTGAAAAATTACGGTTATGACACTATAACCGCCCTCAGTGTATATGGTGTCTTCACTGGTATGGCCATGCCCTTTATCTACTTTCCCAATGCTCTGACCAGCTCTGTGGCCGTCCTGCTGCTGCCCATCATTTCGGAGAATTATGCTCTTGGCAATATGGATGCAGTGAAAAAAGCAACCCTCCGAACCATAAAATACTGCGGTCTCATGGGAATATGCTGCATGGGTGTTTTCGTTCTGCTGGGGCGATGGGCCGGAACCACGCTTTTCAACAGTCCTCTGGCAGGCTATTTTATTACCACTTTGGGGTTCATCTGTCCCTTTCTCTATCTGGATACCACACTATCAAGCATTCTGCAGGGTCTGGGACTGGCAGGTCACATTTTCATCATAAATGTCATCTGTCTGCTGATGCGTCTGGGATTCGTCTTCCTGGCTGTACCCCGTTTCGGCATCACCGGTTATCTCTGGGGACTCCTGGTCAGTCAGCTGGCGCTGGGTATCCTTTATCTGGGCTGTCTGAACAGATTCCTGAGAAAAGCGAACAGAAGCAGCCGACACTTCCGCAATTAGCGCAGTAAAAGAGCCGATGTATTACATCTGCATTTCTGTCAGGAATACACCGGCTCCGGATGCCATATTTTATACCGTTTTCAAAATGCCCTATTCCAGCATCTTCTTCAGCTCATCCACAAAAGTATTCACATCCTTGAACTCCCTGTACACGGAAGCAAAACGAACGTAAGCCACCGCATCCAGATCCTTCAGTTTGTTCATCAACAGCTCACCGATAACCTGACTGGAAATCTCTTTGTCTTCCCTGCTGAAAATCTCATTCTCCACATCATCCACCAGCATGGTAATCTGCTGCGCGCTGACCGGCCTCTTGTGGCAGGCACGAAGCAGGCCGCCCTCGATTTTCGCCCGGTCATAGGTTTCCCTGTTCTCATCCTTCTTAATAATAATCAGTGGAATGGTCTCTATCTTCTCATATGTGGTAAAACGCTTTCCGCATTCGTCACAGGCCCTGCGGCGGCGGATGGAATTATTGTCTTCCGTAGGTCTGGAATCAATTACTCTGGTATTCTCATGGCTGCAAAAAGGACATTTCATAGTCTCGATTCTCCATTTGTGTGATACACTACAACAGCTCCCGCATCTGCCACGAACGATTACAGCTGCCTGTCTATGCCGTTTCACGTACTTTTCCTCATTAACGTATCATATTCAGCAATGAATGTCAACGAGAATAATATCCGGCCCGATCTGTTTGATATCCTTAAAGGGAATCACAATATTGGGTTCACAGTTCAAAAATCCCAAAAGCTTATTACAGCCTGGTACCATAATCTTGCAGATGCAGCCGCTGCAGGGATCAAATTCCAGGTCACACACCCTCCCCAGCTTTCTGCAGTCCTTTATATTGATGACATCCTTACATTTCAATTCGGAAAAAAGCATCCCGAACGCCTCCCCTTTTTATGCTCTTATTATTTAGAAATATGCAATTTCTTTTCAAATAAGTACCTCTCCAATAAAAATTCTCCACAAAGAATATTTTTCGTCTTCAGGCACATACTACCTCTATAGCATTACACGGTGACAGCCGCGCTGCCCTACGGACATCCCGCGGTGCCGTGTATACTGAACTGCTGCATCACAAGCACGATATCCGTGCAGAAACGAGGAAGGAAATGACACAGGGAAAAGTGGAAATCTGCGGAGTAAATACCTCAAAGCTTCCGCTGCTGAAATCGGAAGAAAAGGAAGCACTTTTCCGGCAGATTGAAGCCGGTGACGAAAAAGCAAGAGAAGCATATATCGAAGGAAACCTCAGGCTGGTTTTAAGCGTAATCAAACGCTTTTCCTCCAGCAACGAGAATGTGGACGATCTGTTCCAGATAGGCTGTATTGGGCTCATCAAAGCAATTGACAATTTTGACACTTCACTGAACGTAAAATTTTCTACTTATGCCGTCCCAATGATTATAGGTGAAATCCGTCGTTTTCTGCGGGACAACAGTACCATGCGTGTCTCCCGCTCTCTGAAAGACACTGCCTATAAGGCCATTTACGCAAAGGATTCTCTAACCAGGAAAAATCTGAAAGAGCCCTCCATGGAAGAGATTGCCTCAGAAATCGGTATCTCAAAAGAAGATATCGCTTACGCGCTGGATGCTATCCAGAATCCCTTAAGCCTCTATGAGCCTATTGTCACCGACGGGGGCGATACGCTCTATGTCATGGACCAGATCAGCGACAAAAAAAATAAGGAAGAGACCTGGGTGGAGCATCTCTCCCTGAGCGAAGCCATGAAACGCCTGAATACCAGAGAACATGAAATCATTTCTCTGCGCTTTTTTGAAGGGAAAACACAGATGGAAGTAGCGGAAAGCATCGGAATCTCCCAGGCACAGGTATCCCGGCTGGAAAAAAATGCCCTGCGCAGTATGCGTGCCTATCTCACCGCCTAACACGGCGGATTATTTTCTTCCGTGAAAAAACAGACGCCAGACAAAATAGCCAATGGCTGTTCCCAAAATATTGGTCAGGATATCATCTATCTGAAAATATCCTCTCTCCGTCACCAACTGTAAAATTTCAATGGTCAAGCTGGTAACAGCACCCAGGAGCACACAGCTCCAAAGACGCTTAAGCCTTTCCATCGCCCACGGTCCCAGAATTCCATAGGGTATAAACAACAGCACATTTTCCACCACAAAAGCATTGTTTCTGTCGTTAATCCCCCATGTGGAAAACAATTCCAAATCGATTCCGTCCCCGCCGCTGCCGCTTTCTCTGGACAGGAAAGTGATGACAAGCATCAGTGAAAGATATGTACCGAAAGCGGCTACCGGCAGCATTGCGGCCGGTCCCCTCCCGCTGCGCTTTCTGATTCCATTCATAGTCCGGAAAAGGATAACAAAAACAACCACCCCCAGCACCAGACCATAGGGCAGAAAACGCACCATGGACAACATGTCCCTGTATATATATTCAAACATACTATTTTCTCCGCAGAAACACTCGGGGAATCCGCTCGCACCTCATACAGTTTCTGTCACAGTCTCCCTTCAGCTGTCCCAGTCTTCCCCCGAATGCTCCCATTTATCCTTCTCTGCCAAAAATCTGCCATTCATCCACGCAACGGCCTCTGCCACACCGTCCTCCGCAAATGAAAATTCCGCAGTCTCCTTCTTTTCCTCAGGTGTCTTATAAAAGTTAAAAGGGTCCGGCCATATGGTGCAGCGCAGCTTTCTCTCTGCCGTATCGTCACTGACACCTTCCAGACGATAGCGCATCCCACAATGGCACCCTGTAAATTCTGTCTTCTTCAGAAATTCCATTGACAGTATATCATTACGTTGAATCACGTTTGTACCTCTACCTGCTCGAGCTAACCGGCATATCCATTTCTACCCGTCTGGCTCTGCCCTTCACGAACATTATATCCTATTTTATTTCTTTTGCATAGGTTAAATATTATTGCTCATCTCTTTTTTCAGCTGACGCATGATTTTCTTCTCCAGTCTGGATATGTACGATTGAGATATGCCCAGCAGAGAAGCCACCTCCTTTTGCGTCATCTCCTCGCCATCCCTGGTCCCCAGTCCGAACCGCAGATTGATAATTTTCTTCTCCCGTTCGGAAAGCTTGCTGATGGCGCCAAGGAGAAGTTTCCTCTCCGCTTCGTTTTCCATGTCCCTGTAAATCACATCCTCGTCGGTTCCCAGAATATCTGAGAGGAGCAGTTCGTTTCCGTCCCAGTCCACATTCAGCGGTTCGTCAATAGAAACCTCCAGTTTCGTCTTGTTGTTCCTCCGCAGATACATCAATATCTCATTTTCAATACATCTGGAGGCATAAGTTGCCAGCTTGATATTCTTATCAGGTTTAAAGGTATTAATCGACTTAATCAACCCTATGGTTCCTATGGAAATCAAATCCTCCACGCCCACCCCTGTATTGTCAAATTTTTTAGCTATGTAAACCACCAGCCGCAGGTTGTGTTCAATCAGAATAGCCTTCGCCTCATCGTCATATTCCGTTCCCAGGTCACTGATTACCTGACTTTCCTTCTCTACTTCCAGTGGCGGCGGCAGCACTTCGGCTCCACCGATGTAATGAATTTCACCTTTTTTATGCAGGAACAGACTATCCCTGCGAATCATTTTAAATTGCATTTTGCCCGGTAGCATTACCTTCAGAATCATTGCGCCTCTCAATCTGCCGCTTCCACGGCTCCCGTTTTACGATTTTTCTCAAAAAGTCCGGGATTTATAATTATTTCCACGGATTCCGCCTCCGCACCGTCTGAGCTGAAAATCTCCTCATCGCTGACAGCTATGTATACATCCTTAAATTTTAGCTTCATTCCTTCCATATCCAGTTCCAGTTCAGGAAGAAGGTACCCCTTCATGATTCCTCTCTTCTTCCCGATACTGTGATAGGGAATCACTCTGAATCCACCTGTGTCCTTCCCCCAGAGTCTTTCGAACAACGACTTTCCCACCACGCAGACAGGTTTGCCGCTGATTGGTTCCGTCAGACTGTTGCCGGAGTCCGTCAGTCCCGCCGCCTTCACCCGGATCCCGTTCCTGCACAGAATAGCTGTACATAAATCCTTCGTCTTAAGCCCGAATCGAAACCGGCGCAAAATCAAAAATGCAATTCCGCCGGCTCCCAGAATTCCAAAAGCTCCTGTCAGCACTTCTCTGGCCGGTTTCAGACTCCTGATGAAAAAAAGCAGTATTCCTCCCATTCCGAAGGAATACAAAAGCAGTCTCTCCAGCAACTTCAGAAACATTCTCAGGCTCTTCACAGGGAAGGTGACACAGAGCATTCCCACTGTTCCTACACAGATTCCCGCCGCCAGCTTCAGCATGCCGGAAGCCGTCCAGAAAAAAGGCAGCAGATAGCCTGCGGCTCCCACGGCTGCTCCCGCCGCAAGTCTTCCAGGCGTGGCAGTGCGAAGGGTACTTCGGTCCACCAATATTAATAGATACAGGTTCATCACAAAATTAATGAAGAACAGGCTGTCAACATACAGTTCATAATGCATTGGCATCATCCTTTTCATAATTATTATAAAGGGGCTTATTTCAGGAATTTGTCAAACGGAGGATCAAAGCAGCAAGAATTTTTCGACAAAAACAGCCGGATGTGATGTCATCCGACTGTTTTAAGCTGAGCTGATATGAATTATTTTCTCTGAAGAAAATCAGGTATTTTCAATGTCTTCTCCGTCACGGAGCTGCGAATATCCACGGGTTTCTGAATCCCCTGGAGTCCGTCATTCTGAGGAGCCGCCGGCGCGGCAGGCTGTATATTGAGGCCTTTCAGTGAATTCGGCGTTCCGTGAGAACCAGGTTGTCTGTAGGCCATACCGGCACCAAATCTGGACTGTGCGGCACCTCCTACAGCGACATCCTCCAATCCCGTGGCAATCACCGTCACGGTACAGCAATCCGTCTTCGAATCATCATACATGGCACCGAAGATGATGTTTACTTCTTCTCCTGTCAGGCTTTGAACATAATCAGCCGCGTCACTTGCATCCGGCAGCGTAATATCGCCGGATACATTGAGAATCACATCTGTGGCACCATTGATAGTGGTTTCAAGCAGGGGGCTCTCCACCGCCATCTTCACAGCTTCCAAAGCCTTGTCGTCCCCTTTCCCCTCTCCTATGCCGATATGTGCAATTCCCTTGTCCTTCATAACCGTCTGGATATCTGCAAAGTCAAGATTGATAATAGCCGGCAGATTGATGAGGTCGGTAATACCCTGAACCGCCTGCTGAAGTACTTCATCCGCTTTCTTAAGTGCCTCCGGCATAGTGGTACGCCTGTCCACAATCTGCAGAAGTTTATCATTGGGAATGACAATCAGCGTATCCACATGTTCCTTAATCTTCTCAATTCCTCCCAATGCATTTACCATACGCGTCTTCGCTTCAAAGCGAAACGGTTTCGTAATCACACCCACAGTGAGGATACCCATTTCTTTCGCCAGCTTTGCAACTACAGGTGCCGCGCCGGTTCCCGTACCGCCTCCCATGCCGCAGGTGACAAATACCATGTCGGCACCTTTCAGCGCGGCGGAAATCTCTTCCGCACTCTCCTCCGCTGCCTTCTCGCCAATCTCCGGCTTCGCCCCGGCTCCCAGTCCTTTGGTCAGCTTCTCGCCAATCTGCAGCAGTTTCGGCGCCTTACAGAGCTGAAGCGCCTGCTTGTCCGTATTTACCCCGATAAAATCCACTCCGTCAATCTGTTCGTCTACCATTCTATTTACAGCATTATTACCTGCGCCGCCCACACCAATCACGATGATCTTTGCAGCAGATTCAGCATCGTTTGTCTTAATCTCAAGCAAGGGTATCTCCTCCTTTTCCAACCTCAAACCATAATCATATTTACTATCATATAATCATTTCTGAAATTTATCAACTGTTTTCTAAAAAAAATTAGTTTCGTTTCCACCTGCCCCGTAAGTTCACCCCTCCGGTTTAAAGGCATATTTTCCGCTTTCCTCATCATATGTCTGCATCTGCAGAGTCCCTTGCCTGCCCTCAAGCTTTGCCAAAACCCCCGGAAGTACCATAAGCTTATCCTCCAGCCTGGATGATTCATTTCCCAGCGCTACCCTGATTCCTCCAAAATATATGGTAATTTCACCGGAACCGTTAAAATATATCCTGTCCGATATGAGATTGTATTTCTGCAGCAGCTTGGTAATATCCAGAATCTGATCGAAGATTCCCTCGTTCTCCACCGCAAGCTTCTCTCCCGTCACCATATGATCAAATTCCAGCCCCATAATCTGCGGTACTCCCATAGTTCTCACACTGGAGCTTTCCACCACACACCCATCCTTGTCGAAGTAAACATAGGTGTCCATGTATTTCACATACCCTACCAGCGTCTTTTCATAGACAATGATTTTAATGGTATCCGGCGACAGAATATCCACATCCATGACATCCACAAAGGGAACTCCCTCTATCCCCTTATTCTTGTATTTCGCGGATAAATAGAGAGAATTGTCCCCCAGCGGACCCTCCATGACAATATTTTTTATCTCTTCTTCCGTATAATGGACATTTCCTTCCACATAAACTGTCTTAACGGTATAGGTGATTCTGATATAAATGACCACACCGGCCAGTAATATCAGGATAAGGCAGGCAGAGAAAATACCCGCTTTCATTCTTTTGCTTTTAAACACTTGTCACACGCGCTCCTAACTCTCTGAAATCCCTGCCGATATTTTCATACCCGCGATAGATATAAGAACAACCACTCACAATTGTCTCTCCCTCCGCCATGATACCTGCAACCACCAGCGCTGCGCCGCCTCTCAGTTCCCTGGCTTCCAGACTGGCACCGTGCAGGCTGTCAACCCCTCTGACAGCCACACTGCGGCAGTCTTCCTTCTCAATACAGGCGCCCATTTTTTTCAGATCGTCCACAATACGGAAACGATTTTCAAAAATGGTCTCCTCTATGCGGCTGCAGCCGCAGCTCAGTGTCTCCGCTGCAAGTACCACAGACTGCAGATCCGTGGGAAAGCCGGGATAGGGAACCGTCATAAGCCTTACAGGCCTGGGTCGTCCGGGTGCCTGTACATAGATTCCTTCCGGCGAGGTACATACATGCCCGCCCATCTGCCGGGCCAATGCCAGAACGGCAGCCATCTCCTCCTGGGGAGCCCGCTCCAGAAGTACATTGCCCCCCGCTCCGATACAGCCGAACAGATAGGTACCCGCTACAATCCTGTCCGCAGGCACGGTAAACGCGGCCCCCCGCAGCTTTCTGCCTCCATGGATAATGAGTCTGGAGCTTCCCACACCTTCAATATACGCTCCGCAGCATTGAAGATATCGGCAGAGCGTCCGAATTTCCGGTTCCAGTGCCGCCCCTTCCAGAATTGTATCTCCGCATGCGGCAACTCCCGCCAGAATCACATTCTCCGTTGCCCCCACAGAAGGAAACGGCAGTCGAATCCAGGCGCCGTGCAGGCCTGACGTCACAGCCTGCAGTCTGCCGTCTCTCTCTGTAAATTCCACGCCCATTTGGCCCAGTGCCGATAAATGCATATCAATGGGACGTTCTCCGATGACGCAGCCTCCGGGATGCTCCATGACGATCTCTCCGCATCTGCCCAGCAGTGCGCCCAGCAGACACAGAGAAGAGCGCATTCCCCGCACCGCTTCCCGGCACATTTCTCCTCGTTTCACCTGTGTGGAATCAATGATCAGTCCTTTCTCCTGCCAGTGTACGCTGCAGCCCAGCTCTTTCAAGAGACTGACCATGGAATACACGTCCGCTATCCTGGGACAATTTCCGATAGAGGATTTCCCCTCCACAAGCAATGTGGCGGCCAGAACAGGCAGCGAAGCGTTTTTAGAACCATGTATACGAACCTTTCCCTGAAGGGCAACCCCGCCCTGAATACGAATAGAATCCATAAAATACCATCCGGCTTCCGATTAATTGAACTATTCTATCGTATGTGGAAAAAGCTGCTTTCGTACCTTGTCCAAATTGTATTCTCTCCTACAATTCCTTCAGCTGGATTCTGCGGGCCACACTCAACACCAGTCCAATCTCAATCAGCAGGAACATAACCGAAGAACCTCCATAGCTGATAAAGGGCAGTGAAATTCCCGTATTCGGAATCGTATTGGTCACAACAGCGATATTCAAAATCGACTGGACAGCTATATGGCCCATAACACCTACCACCAGCATGGCTCCGAACAAGTCAGGCGCGTTGTTGGCAATCACCATCATACGCCACAGAAGCATGATAAACATGACAATGATGGCAACAGCCCCAAAAAGTCCCAGTTCCTCACAGATAATGGAAAAAATCATATCATTCTGAGATTCAGGAATAAAGTTCAGCTTCTGAATGCTCTGGCCAAGGCCCCGTCCCCAGATGCCTCCGCTGCCGATTGCATACAATCCCTGTAAGGTCTGGAAACCTGTATCCATAGAGTCACTCTCCGGATCCAGCCACGCCAGGATACGGCCGAAGCGGAAATTTTCCGCATCTCCGCCTTCCGCGGAAGATACCGCCAGAAAGATTGCCAGAGCCGCCAACGCGGCAACTGCCAGGGCCATAAGGATAAATTTCTTGTAATCGGGACTGGCCACAAATACCATCAGCACCGCTATGGCCAAAACAATAATGGCTGAGCTCAGGTTTCTGGTGATCACATAGATTTCCAGTGCCACGGGAAGAGGAAGCGCCACCATCACCAGGAATCCTTTCATTGTGCGGACCGCTTTCCCCATCTTGCAGACCATCACTGCCAGGAACAGAATCAGACACAGCTTCGCCACTTCAGCCGGCTGAAGATTCAGACCGACGCCGGGAATCCGGATCCATCGTGTGGCCCCGTGAGACTTCACTCCCAGAGGTGTCTTCACCAGAGGTACCAGGGCCATGGACACCAGATAGCCCAGCAGTGCAAATCGTTCCCAGAAATGATAAGGAATATTGGCTACCACAATCATCATCACCAATCCGATAATGATGGCCGTCAGCTGCTTTTTCAGATAATACGCCGCATCCTCAAAGCTCTGAAACGCTGTGTAGGAACTGGCGGAATAGATCATCACCAGTCCGAAGCCCAGCAGAAACAGCACGATAAACAAAAGGCTGTAATCAAAAAAATATTCGGATTGTTCTTTTTTCTTTCGCTTTGCTCTTCTCTGTACAGCCATATGCGCTCCCAACTTTTCTAATCCAGCCCCCTCACATATTCTTTAAAAAGGTTCCCGCGTACCTCATAGTTCGGGAACATACCCCAGCTGGCGCAGGCCGGTGACAAAAGCACCGCGTCCCCTTCCTCCGCAAGACTGGTACAGAGTCTCAGACATTCCGCAAAAGTATCCGCAAAGCGGATTCTGTCAAACCCATGCTTCCTGGCACATTCTGCGATTTTTTCCCTGGTCTGGCCAATCAGCACAAGCCATTTTACTTTTGTTCCAAAGCTTTCTATCCATTCGTCATATTCGCTTTCCTTATCATACCCTCCGCCGATTAAAACCGTTGGTCTGTTCATTGCCCGGATTCCCTGAATGGCAGCGTCCGGATTGGTTCCCTTGGAGTCATTATAATAGTCCACTCCGCCTTTAGAAGCCACAAATTCAATTCTGTGCTCCACGGCGTGAAAGGCTCTGATAACATCAAGAATGGTCTCCATCGGCACTCCCATTCCCTCGGCAACGGCAATTGCCGCCATGACATTCTCCACATTACACATCCCTACCAGCTTCATATCCCTGTGAATATCCAGAAGCTCTGTATCCTGTCCATCCACAGCTTTCATCACCTTGTCATCTTTCAGATAATAGCCGTTTTCCATTTTGCGCAGCGAAGAAAAATATACTGTCCGGGCCGGACATCTTTCCCCGAAGGCTCTTGTATATTCATTCTCGTAATTGAGAACACAGATATCATCCTTTGTCTGATTCAGCGTGATGTTTTCTTTTGCCGCCACATAAGCTTCCATAGTGTGATGTCGGTTTAAATGATCCGGTGTGATATTCAATATCGCCGAAACTGCCGGGTGAAACTCCCGTATAGTCTCCAGCTGAAAAGAACTGATCTCACCCACTGTGACAGTATCTTCCGCGGTTTTCAGACATTCTGAGGTGTAAGGATTCCCGATATTGCCCACCACAAAGGTTCTCTCTTCCCCCAGATGAGCCTTCATGATTTCTCCCACCAGCGTGGTGGTCGTAGTCTTGCCGTTGGTTCCGGTAATTGCCGCCACCCGGCCCTTCTCCTTCCAAAATCCCAGCTCAATCTCCCCGATTATTGCGGCGCCGTTCTCTCGAAGCTTCTTCACCAGAGGAATATCCACCGGCACCCCCGGGCTTAACACCACGGTCTTCGTCTCCTTTGCAACAGATTCCGGCAGCTTGCCTGCCACACACACCGTCCGGCTCCCTTCCGGAAGAAGGGCCCGCATTTTCTCTTCCGCCAGCTTTTCATTGCTGTCATACAGTACGACTTTCGCCCCCATATGCTCCAGAAGCCCTGCGGAACCGATTCCGCTGATACCGGAACCTACCACAAGGAAGTTCATTCCAGAGAATGAGCTTCCCCGGAATTTCATTCCCTGGCATTTTTCTTCGTCTCTCATTTTCAATCATCCTTCTTTCCGGTTCTGTCGCACTGAGTCCTTCCTCCTGATCCCTTTCTGCAACAGCCCCTTGCCCAACAATCTCTGCGAGAGTTATCCCGCATTTTCGGCAGAATTTATCTGGTGTCCAGCTGCTCTGTCCCGAGAAGCTGCATTGGAAATCATTCCAGCATATTCAGCGCGGCCAGACACATCAATGCCGTAATAATGGTAAACAATGCTGTGATCCTTGTCTCAGACCACCCGCAGAGTTCAAAATGGTGATGCAGCGGCGCCATTTTAAAAATCCGTCTGCCTCCGCTTACCTTGTAAAAGCTTACCTGCAATATCACAGAAAACACTTCCGCCAGATAGATGATACCTACAATTGCTATATACAGGGGCATCTGCATCATGTAAGCACATCCGGCCACGAAGCCTCCCAGAGCCAGCGAACCTGTATCTCCCATGAACACCTTCGCCGGATATACGTTAAACAACAGAAACCCTAAAAGTGCTCCCGCCGCCGCGCAAGTCACAGGCTCTATGCCGGAGGCAGTTCCAAGGGCCACCACCGAGAAGAATACCGCCACCATCAATGTGACACTTCCCGCAAGTCCGTCCAGTCCATCCGTAAAGTTCGTTCCGTTGGCCGTGCCCAGCACAATAAAAAATAAAATCGGAATATTCCAGACACCAAAATCCAGATACCTTCCTGGAAAACAGGGAATCTTCATGGCAAGGCTTACATCGGTATAGCGAAGCAGGTACCATGCAAAAATTCCCGTGACGCTCAGCTGTCCCAACAGCTTCTGCCAGGCCGTCAGTCCCAGCGAACGCCCGCACACTACTTTTATGTAATCATCCATCAGCCCTACCAGACCGAATCCAACCGTCAGGAAAAGTACCGGAGCAATTCTGGGATAGTCCTCCACAAAAATCACAGAGGTAACGACCACACTGGCCAGAATCAGAATCCCACCCATGGTGGGCGTACCTGATTTCTTAAGGTGGGCCGCCGGGCCATCATCTCTGACTGTCTGGCCGCATTTCAACCACCTCAGAAAAGGAATCAGTATGGGACCCGACAGAGCGCTGATGCAGAAAGAAACCATCACTGCCGTAATGCTTGTTTTACTCATCGCCCTTTCCTTTCACTTACGAGATTATCTGCAAGGGTTTCAACATCCTGAACAGCCGCTCCCTCTATGCCCAGGTACGGCAGAATATTCTCATAGAGCTGACGAATAATGGGTGCCGCAACCTGTCCTCCATAATAAACACCTTGAGGATTATTCACAATGGCAAGAGCAATTACCTGAGGGTCATCCGCCGGAGCAAAGCCGATAAATGAGGCAATATACCGTCCGCTGCCTCTGGGAAGTGTCTGACTGGTGGCTGTCTTACCCCCGACTCTAAAACCCTCCACCTTACCGTTTTTACCGCTTCCCTCCGCCACTACCATTTCCAGGATTTCCCGCATGACAGCACTGGTTTCCTCCGACACAATCCCCGTCGTCACAGGATATTCAAATACATCCACCACATTCCCCTCTGCGTCCAGCGTTTTCACGCCAAAATGCGGTGTGATACGATTTCCCCCGTTGATTATGGAAGAAGCTGTGGTCAGAAGCTGAATAGGCGTAATTTGGAAGGACTGGCCGAAAGCCACCGTGGCAAGTTCCACATTTCCCATGTCTTCTTTCCGATGCATAATGGTACCCGCTTCTCCCGGCAGGTCAATACCCGTCTTCTTCTTCAGTCCAAACTGTTCAAAATAGGCGTAATAATTGTCAAGACCCAGCCGCATTCCCACCGTAATCAGTGCCGGATTGCAGGAATTCATCATAGTGTGGGTAAAATCCTGGCTTCCGTGTCCCCCCACCTTATGACATCTTATCTTCCTGTCATCCACAATGATAAATCCCGGACAGCTGAAGGTACTCTCTGTGGTCACCACTCCGGCCGACAATCCTGCCGCCGCCGTGATAATCTTAAATGTCGATCCTGGCTCGTATGTATCGTTTATGCAGCCGTTGCGCCAGATACCGTTTAAAATGTTCTGCTTTTCCTCTGCCGTGAGGTCCTCAGGCGTTCCCTCCGGCAGCTCATAGGGATTATTCAGATCAAATTCCGGCACACTGACCATGGCAAGAATTTCCCCATTCTGCGGATTCATCACCAGTATTGACACGCTTTCCGCCTGTTTTGTAGCCAAAGCCTGGCTGGCAAGCTGGGTGGCATAGGACTGAATATTCATATCCATACTGATGCACAGGTCAAGGCCTGCCACCGGTTCAATACGTCTCTCACCCGCCGATTCCACCTCGATTCCCTTCGCATCTGTCACTGTGAGAATCGTTCCGGCCTTTCCTTCCATGTATTTGTCATAAACGACTTCCAGTCCTATGATTCCCTGGTTGTCGCTTCCTGTAAAGCCAAGTACTTTGCTGGCCAAATCATCATAAGGATAATATCTCTTGTAATCCTCATCCACTTTCACTCCGGCCAGATCGTATTCCCGTATCTTATCTCCCAGCGCTTTATCCACATTGCTTTTGATGCGCTCCATGGAGGAATATTTTTCCACCCTCTTTCTCACATAATCTTCTGTTAAATCCAGTTCTGCGCTGAGAATTTCAATAACTTTTTCGGGCTCTTCTATCTGATTGTAAATTACAGATACGGTACAGACCGTTCTGTTATCCGCCAACACCACTCCGTTTCGGTCAATAATTCGCCCTCTGGCAGCCTTGATACTGCGTTCTCTCTCATGCAGATCCGTCGCAAGCCTGGAGTAATGTTCCGCCCGCCAGACGCACAGATACACCAGCCTCCCAAACAGGATTCCAAAGATACCGATACAGACCAGAAAAATCACCAGTATCTTTTTCCTGTGAAATATTTTGTTGTCATCCGTCAGCATGCAAAGCCTCATAAAAGTATGTTACTATACTTTATTCCGCCGCCGACACAGTTATGAATCAAATTTGTACCAAATCTTTACGGCAGAGAGGGATTCACCGGAATCTCCACATTCGGCACTGACTCGCCTCCTTCCACAGGGATCCCCGTCTGTGCGTCATAACTTCTGCCTGTCTCCGGATCCACTCGGTATCCTGTATCCGGATCAATGGGGTAAGTCATCCAGGGCGGCTGTGACGGATTACCTGTGCCATTTCCGGCATTGTCTCCCGGCTCGGTACCATCCGGAGCACCGCCCTCCGGTCCGTTCTCTCCTTCCAGAGCATCTTCTTCCGGCGTCTGTGTATACTGACTTGTATTTTCCAACTGCAGCGCGTTCAGTTCTGCGATCTCCGCCTCTGTCAGCTCTTCCGTCATGAAAATGTTCAGATACGGCAGTGCTTCCATCAGGATGCTGCGCACAAGCGTTGTAGCCACTCTGGCATTGTCCTGTTTATTCGCATTCAGTCTGTCCACCACCACATATATTGCAATCTGAGGGTCTTCCGCGGGCACACAGCCGATAAAGGATACCACATACTCTGTATCGGAACGCTTATGAGTATTGGGATCAATGGTCTCCGCCGTACCTGTCTTCCCTCCTATAGAATAGCCGGGAGGCCTTGCCGTTTTGCCTGTGCCGTAATCTACCACTGCTTTGCAGTACTGCCTGATTAATTTCGAAGTGGATTCCGAAACTGTCTGTTTCAGCACTCTGGGTTCAATATTCTGTACGGTGGCGCCGCTGGCATTGGTAATTTTATTCACCATATGAGGTTCATAATAGTACCCTCCGTTCACCAGAGAGCAGAAAGCACTGATCATCTCGATCATGGTCACATTGAAGTTCTGTCCGAAGCTGTTGGTAGCCAGGTCTGTGGGGCCCATCCTGTCCGGCTTATAAATCAGATTCTCTGTCCGGGCTTCTCCCGCCAGATCAACGTTGGTTTTCAGTCCGAAATTGAATATCTGCTGAAATTTGCAGAATGCATCATTGCCCAACATCTGTGCAATCTTCATCATGGACACATTGCAGGATTTGGCCACCGCCTGCTCCAGAGTCAGCCATCCGCAGACGCCGCCATGGCATTTTATATGATAACCGCCGATTTCCAGCTCGCCAACGCACTCCAGATTCGTATCCGGTGTAATGGCACCCTCCTCCAGTGCCGCGGCCACAGTAAATGGTTTTGCTGTGGAACCGGGCTCATAAGTATCAGTAATGCAGTAATTTTTCCACAGATAATTCAGATTCAGATACAATTGTTCTTCATCCATGGCGGCCAGTGTCTCTTCCGTAATTACGGTGTCGGTCTTCTTAATCTCAAAATAGCCCGCCGCATTGGTGATCTGTTCCACCATTCTGGACCCCAGCAGACACTGGGGATTGCGCACATCATTTAAATCATAGTCCGGATAGCTGGCCATGGCCAGAACCTCGCCGGTGTTGACCCACATCATCACACAGCCCACATTCTCCGCGCCGTTGCCCGCCCTCGCCACATCCTTATTTTCCTCGTTGAATTTCTTCAGATGCTTCTCCACAATCATCTGTACATTGGCATCGATGGTGGAATGGATATTATAGCCGTCAACCGCAGACTTTACCGTACGCTCCAAAGCCAGATCTTCATTCAGGTAACCATACTCTCTGCCGTTAATCCCGTTCAGCACGTCATTGTAATATTCTTCCAGACCGTATCTTCCCACATTGTCCTTGTCGGAGAATCCGATTGCGTCCGCCGCCAGAGAACCATAGGGATAAATTCTCTTGTACTCCTCCTCGAACCAGACACCCCTTATCTGAGAATCTTCTGCCAGCTGTGCTTCCTGAAAGCCGCTGATCTGTTCATAGGTAAGCTGTCTCAGCGCCACATACCAGGAAGAAGTCTTATGTGTGGTAACATACTCCCGTATCTGCCCTATATCCAGATCAAAATGTTCGTCCAGTGCAGCCAGCGTGGGCTCCAGATATTTCTCCTTGTCCTTTACCTTTGCCGTCATCACTTTGGCATCAATAATCAGATTATATACTTTTTCGCTGGTAGCCAGCCTTGTTCCCTTTGCATCCACGATATTGCCGCGCCGATAGGGAATGACTGTTGACGCATATCCTTGCTGAGCAAGCACCTGTTTCTGGTATCTTGTGTTATTTTCCCTGATAATCCATATCATTCGCCCGCTCAGTACGGCAAACGCCAGCAGAATAAGCACATACAGCACCACCAGCTTTTTCTGCATTTTTATGGAAAATTTCTTACTCTTAACTACCTTCACATGGCACCTCTATTGATTTTCGTCCGACACCTGACGCATATAGTCTCTGCTCTCATTTTCATATTCAACAATCTGGCCTTCCCCTGCGTATATCATGCCAAGCTCTCCCAGTGCAATCCTTTTGATTTCCTCCAGATCAATGCCGCTGATAATCCGATTATAATCCTCGTCATTGGAAACCTTCAGGTAATTCAATCTGCTCTCCTTGCCGGCCACTTCTTCCGTCAGATTGGTCAGCGCTGCCCGCAGCTGAACATAATTCACCAGGATGTATGCCGCCGCACAAAGTGCCGCAGTGAGAAATACCACATAGCCTGCGCTCATATGCCTGGCTTTATCCCTGTTCTTCCGTACTTCATGATGGGGTTGATGAGGTTTCTTTACCGGTGCTTCTTCCTGTCTCCTCTGAGGCTCAAGTCTGCGCGCCGTATTTCCGTATACGTATATATTGTCGGAATTTCGACCTGATGTCTTGTTCCTTTTATCATATGCGGTTCGATTATCATAGCCTTTATTTTGTCTCATTTATGTCTCCTGCTTTCCATGTCAAATTTCAGAACCGCTTCATTCCATTGTCTTTTGGAAAATCCTGAGCTTTGCACTCTTAGATCTGCTGTTCTCCGCAAGCTCTTCTCCCCCGGGAAGTATAGGCTTCTTTGTCACCACAGTTCCTTTCGAAACCCTTCCGCACACACACACCGGAAAATCAGGCGGACATACACATGGGGTTTCATTTCTCCTGAACGCTGTCTTTACAATGCGATCCTCCAGAGAATGGAAGGTGATAATACACAGTCTGCCTCCCGGATTCAGCATGTCAATAAACTCATCTAAAGAATTCTCCAGTACTTCCAGCTCACCATTACATTCAATTCGAATCGCCTGAAAGGTTCTTTTGGAAGGGTGGCCTTCCCGGCGCATTTTCGCCGGAATGGCATCTCTGATGATATCATTCAGTTCAAAAGTAGTTTCAACAGGCTTTGCAGCCCTTGCTCTGACAATGTGCCTTGCAATATTTTTCGCAAAACGTTCCTCGCCGTAATCTCTGATAATGCGGTACAGTTCACCTTCCGAATAGCCGTTTACCACTTCTCTGGCGCTAAGCGTCTGCCTGCAGTCCATCCGCATGTCAAGGGGCGCGTCATAACGATAGGAAAATCCCCTTTCCCCATTGTCAAACTGCCAGGAAGACACTCCAAGGTCAAGGAGAATCCCATCCACCTTCTCCACCCCCCGGGCGTAAAGCACCGATCTCAGATTACGATAATTATCCCGGATGATAGTGACGCTGTCTCCAAATTCAGCCAGTCTTTCGGTGGCCGCAGCAATTGCGTCTTCATCCTGATCTGTTCCGTATAAATGTCCTGTAGTGAGTCTGCCGCACACCTGGAAGGCATGTCCTCCCCCGCCCAGCGTACCATCCGCATAAATACCCTCCGGCTTTATCCGAAGTCCCTCAATGGTTTCCTTCAGGAGTACCGAATAGTGTCTGAATTCCGAATATTCTTTTTCCACTTACAGCACTCCTTTCCTTCTCCCTGCCGTTCCGTCTTAAATGGTCAGTCCAAGGCTGAGCATTCCCTGAGATATGGCGTTAATGTCCACCTGACTGCTGTTCTCATTCCATTTCGCAAGGCTCCATATCTCAATACGTCCTCCCGTACCGGCCAAAACCACATCTTTCTCCAGTCCGGCAAACTCCCGGAGATCCTGAGGCATCAGAATGCGCCCCTGCTTGTCCACTGTGACATATTGCGCCCCCGACAGGAAAAACCTTGCAAACTGCCTCGCCTCCTGATTGATTAACGGCAATGATGCCAGCTTTGCTTCGAAAGCCTTCCAGTCTTCATTGGCATACACAAACAGACAGCCATCCATTCCCTTTGACACCACAAACTCATCTCCCAGAATCTCACGGTATTTTGAAGGAATGCTCAACCTGCCTTTGGGGTCAATTGTATGATTGTATCTGCCCATGAACAAAAGCAATCACCACCATTCAGCAACGGGTAACTCATCAAGACAGGCACCCAACAGGTTTTATATGGATTCTTATCCCACTTTTTGGTATTTGATGCCATCTTTATCCCACTTGAAAACAATTTTAATATAACTTTAAAGATTTGACAACCCGAAAATTTGTGCGGACAGGACAGGCTCAAAAATAATTTTTCATAAAAAAGAGGCGAAAGTACAAAATACAGGGTAACTCTCACACCTTCACTACCAGATATAGATACAGTCATTTGAAAAATTTCTTAACTATTTTAATAATTGTAAAAATAAGTTGTTTTCTCGTTTTTCAATTATTGATGTAAAGAACAGCAAAACAAGGCCTGCATCCTGCAGGCCTGAAATCACCTCATTTTTCACATATATAATTTGTGCCAAAGTCTGGGAAAATTGTTGACCAAATGTAAAGAGAAATTTACCGAAGCTATATGAAAATTATTGCACTCAGGATTTATGCTTCATTTTTACCCGGACAAGGATATCCGCCGCCACTGCAAAGACGAACATGAGCACCGCCAGCACCTGAGACACAGGCACCGTGGTACCGGGGATAAAGAGTGTATCCGTGCGGATTCCTTCTATAATGAACCGCCCAAGTCCATAGCCGCCCAGATAAACCAGACAGAGCTCGCCATGGAACTTTTTATGCTTTCTGAAGCACAGCAATACTGTAAACACCAGCAGATTCCACACACTTTCATATAAAAACGTGGGGTGCACATTGATATAATTGGCTCCCTCTGGAATATGCGCGGCTATATTATCTGAAATGTCCCGTGCCCGCACTGCATCAATGGGAAGCTGCATGGAAAAAAGACCGTCATAATATTCCCCGAACACTTCACGGTTCATGAAATTTCCCCAGCGGCCGATTGCCTGTCCCAGAATCAGCCCTGGCATGGCCGTATCTCCCATCAGCATGGGATTCTTCTTCTTAATTTTGCAATAGACAAACAAAGTGATAAATGCGGCAATCACAGCGCCATATATAGCCATGCCGCCGTTCCGCAGCCTGAAAATGCCCAGCAGATCATCCTTATAATAATCCCATGCAAATATCACATAATAAATACGGCCTCCTATTATGGAAAAAATCACTGCATAAATGGCGAAATCCCAATAATCATCCGGATTCTGCCCTGTGATTTTCGCCATATAGACTGCCATCAGGAGGCCTGCAAGCACGCCCATTCCGATAAGCAGCCCATAGAAAGCAATCTGAAAACCGAATACACTAAAAGACTTCGGCACATCCTGCAGATAAATTCCCAGATTGGGAAATGCAATGTCATTTGCACCCATAGTAACCTCCCTTTTAAGACCTTATGTTACATTCTTCCCACACTATCAGACATTAAACCGGAACAAAATCACATCCCCGTCCCGAACCACATAGTCCTTCCCCTCAATCCCAACCAGACCTTTTTCTCTGGCGGCTGCCAGTGATCCCTGTTCCAACAGATCACGATAGTTGACAACCTCCGCCTTAATAAAGCCTCTCTCGAAATCGGAATGAATTTTCCCTGCTGCCTGAGGGGCTTTCGTGCCGATTCTGATTGTCCATGCCCGGGTCTCATCCTCCCCTGCGGTCAAAAAGCTCATCAATCCCAGTGTGTGATAACTTGCCTTGATCAGTTTCTCCAGACCTGATTCCTTCAATCCCAGGTCCTCCAGGAACATTACCTTTTCGTCCTCTTCAAGCTCCGAAATCTCCTGCTCAATCTGCGCACAGATAACGAAGACTTCTCCACCTTCCTTCTCCGCGAATTCCTTCACCTCAGCCACCTTCGCATTGGAAACACCTTCGTCTGCCAAATCTTCCTCCGCCACGTTCGCCGCATAGATTACAGGCTTGCCGGTCAGAAGATTATATTCCTTCAGAAGCAGGCTCTCGTCCTCGTCACCGGCCTCTATGGTTTTCGCAGGTTTGCCGCTCTCCAGATGCTCCTTCAGACGTTCCAGCAATGCCAGCTCCTTCGCACAGGTTTTGTCCATTCTGGCAGCCTTCGCCACCTTTGAAATTCTCCTCTCCAACACCTCCAAATCGGAAAATATCAGCTCCAGATTGATTGTCTCAATATCCCGCAGCGGGTTTACACTGCCGTCCACATGCACCACATTGTCGTCCTCAAAGCATCTGACCACATGAACGATGGCATCCACCTCACGGATATTGCTCAGGAACTGATTACCCAGACCTTCCCCTTTGGAAGCGCCTTTTACCAAACCGGCAATATCCACGAATTCTATTACAGCTGGAGTCACCTTCTTCGACTGGTACATATCTCCCAAAAGCTTCAATCGTTCATCAGGTACGGACACAATCCCGATATTAGGGTCAATGGTACAGAAAGGGTAATTGGCAGATTCTGCCCCCGCCTTTGTCAGTGAATTAAATAATGTACTTTTTCCTACATTGGGTAGGCCGACGATGCCCAGTTTCATTTTTTGATGATACCTGTCCGAAAATCCTTATCATTCAGGATTTCCGCCTTTCTCTATATTTTACTGCACAAATTATTACACAGATTTGAAGGCATTTTCTATTGCATTTCAGCAAGAAACGTTTGATCTTTCAATTATTCTTTTAAGCATGACGCTGTCACCGGACAAAAGAGGACCTGGATTCCATGTGACTCAGCTCCTTATACAGCAGGCAATAATTTTCATACCGCAGGCTGCTGACATTCCCGGCTTCCAGAGCTGCCTTTACGCCGCAGTCCGACTCCTTGATATGGCTGCAGTCCCCGTATCTGCAAAGCTTCACATGCTTCGCAAACTCTGGATAATATCCCGCCAGCTGCTCCTTCTCCAGTCCGAACAGTCCCAGCGAACTGAAGCCGGGCGTATCCAGAATATATGTATCCTTCCCGATATCAATCAATTCGGAATGCCTTGTAGTATGCTTTCCTCTCTCGATTTTCGTACTGATTTCACCTGTTTCCATAACAATCTCCGACTGCAGACAATTGATGAGAGAAGACTTCCCCACACCGCTGGGACCTGCCGCCACGGTGGTCCTGCCGGCAAGCAGCTCCTTCAGTTCTCCGATACCTTTTTGATATTTTGCGCTGACAGCCAAAGTTCGATAGCCGCAGGCCGCATATATCTGCTGATAAGTTCCTCCCTCTCCCTTTTCGTCCAGATCTTCCTTGCTGAAGCAGATGATGCAGTCCACTCCCTGCTGTTCCATCATAATCAGAAAGCGATCCAGCAGATTAAAGTTAGGACGGGGCTTTACAATGGAAAAAATAACCACCGCCTGGTCCGCGTTTGCCACGACAGGGCGTATCAGCTCACTGCGTCTGGGCAGCAGCTCCCTGATATTCCCCAGCCGTTTCTCTCCGTCCAGCACATCCAGGATAACCTGGTCTCCCACCAGAGGCTTCCGGTTATCCTTTCGAAAAATTCCCTTCGCCTTACATTCATAAACCGCCGATTGCGGCTCTCCGGCATCGGACAATGCTTTCACATAATAAAATCCGCCGATTCCCTTAATTATCTTTCCCTGCATACTTCACGTCCCTATTCTGCGGTAAATTCAATTCTTCTGGTAAAGGAACGTTCCTCCGTTGTGCCGGGAACGGCCACTTCTTCTCCGGTGGTCGGGTCAGTGGCAGTAGAGCCTCCTACCGTTACGGTATAGACCATGGTTACCGTACCTCCGGACGCAGTGAGCCCGTAATAATTTGCCGCCTGAGGGAAGCTTGCCGTCTTCGTCTCCAGAAGCACCTTGCCGTCATCCGTCACCAGTGTGACGGCGACCTCCGTTCCTGCCACATAGTCCGGCGCTTCCTCCGGAGTGGGCGCTGTTATACTGGTATTGCACTTATAAGTCGGCGGTGCGTCAGGCTCCGGTCCCTTGCTCACCTGAATGTCAATCACCGTTTCCGGTGCTACATAAGTGTTGATGGAATGACTCTGATAACAAATCTGACCCTCCGGGTATTCGGAATGATATACATATGCCACATCTCCGATCTGTAACCCTGCCTCCAGAGCAATCGCAATTCCGTCCTGTTCCGAGAAACCCACCAGCTTCGGCACCCACACAGGTTCTTTCCCCTGACTCACCGTAACCGTGATATTACTTCCCTTCGCTGCCTTTGTCTCTGCAGCGGGAACCTGAGAAATTACATTATTTTCCTCCACTTCCTCGGAGTACTCTTCCGCTTTGGTCACTTCAAACCCCTGACTCTTCAATCTGCTGCTGGCATCTTCAAAGCTTAACCCCACTACCGAAGGCACTTCCACCCCCTGAGGCCCGGCACTGGCCACAAGCTTTACCGTACTTCCCACTTCTATCCCGGTTCCCGCTTCCACATCCGCACTGATTACTTCACCCGCGGCAATCTCGTCTGATTCCTTATACTCCACCTCAGATTTGACGCCCAGATCCGTCAGTGCATTTCTTGCTTCTTCCACACTCTTCCCCTTCACCTGCGGCATTTGCACGATCTTTTTTTCCTCTTCCTCTGTGGAATCCGAAGAGTCTGCAATGATAGGGCTGTTGGAGGAACTCTCCCCTCTCTCCTCACGGTTTCCGAAGACCTTCACCGCCAGAATAATGGCAACCACGCAGAAAACCACCCCACCCAACAGGGCCAGAACGGTAGTCACACGCTCCATTCTGGGGTTATAATCGTAATCCTCCCCCTCCTCTGCTTCCTCCTCTTCTTCCTCTTCATACATCTCATCCATATCGGAACGCAGATGCATGATATTATCCCGTTCTCCATAGTTCTGATGAGTCTGGCTCTCCTGGTAGGCGGCTCTGCGCTTAATCTGCGCCCTCTCGCTGTCAGAAATCGTCCTGGTCCCACGCTCCATATCGGGATCGTTGCGCACCACAAAGTCCTCGTCCGGATTCATCAGTGACTGCTTCAGATCCGCAATCAGTTCCTGCATGTTCTGGTACCTGCGATCCGGCGATTTCTGACAGCATTTCAATACAATGCTCTCCACGCTGCCCGGAATTTCGGGAACATATTCCTTCGGCAGCGGAAGCTCTTCCTGAATATGCTTAATGGCAATCGCCACCGTGGTCTCGCCGTTAAAGGGTACTCTCCCGGTCAGCATCTCGAACATGGTAATACCCAGAGAGTAAATATCACTTTTCTCATCGCTGTAGCCGCCTCTGGCCTGTTCCGGAGAAGTATAATGAACAGAACCCATCACATTTGAAGTAATGGTATTGCTTGTGGCTGCCTTCGCAATGCCGAAATCTGTCACTTTTACCTTTCCGTCTCTGGAAATCATGATATTCTGCGGTTTGATGTCTCTGTGAATGATATGATGATTGTGAGCCGCTTCGATTCCCATACTCACCTGTATGGCAATACTGACTGCCTCCTTGAAGGATAATCTTGCCTTTTTCTCAATGTACTTTTTCAGGGTAATTCCTTCCACCAGCTCCATGACGATATAATAGATACCGTTCTCTTCCCCCACATCATAGACATTTACAATGCTGGGATGCATCAGTCCCGCCGCGGCCTGAGCCTCCGTGCGAAACTTGGAAACAAAGCTTTCGTTTTCACTGAATTCCTGCTTTAATACCTTTATGGCCACAAAACGATTCAGCTTATGACATTTTGCTTTATATACATCCGACATTCCACCGGTCCCAATTTTTTCCAGTATCTCATATCGGTCACCTATCATCATTCCAATTTTAACCATACATGTTCTCCATTCTATCACATTACCCAAAACATGCTTTTATATCCGCCTGTTCTCTCCGCACCGTTCAATCAGAATCACACTGATATTGTCTCTGCCGCCATTTTCGTTGGCAGCCTGCACCAGCTCCTGCGCCCCTTCCACAATATCCCTTGCGGCCTCCAGAATCATACGGATTTCCCCGTCCTCCAGCATATTGGTCAGACCGTCCGTACACATTAAAATCATGTCGCCGTCTTCTATCTGCACCCTGAAAAAGTCCGGACTCACCACACTGTCGGCCCCAACCGCCCGTGTGATGATATTCTTGTCGGGATGGTTCTTCGCTTCCTCCCTGCCGAGTCCTCCCCTACGCACCATTTCCTCCACCCAGGAATGATCCCTTGTAATCTGTCTGATACGGAGATGGTTCACCACATACAGTCTGCTGTCTCCCACATTCGCCACGTGCAGCACCCCGTCCTCTTCACAGGTTGCCGCCACCACTGTGGTTCCCATCCCTTCCAGTTCCGGCAAAGCACACGCCTGCTCTCTGAGCCGTGCGTTTGCACTTTGAATCGCACACTCAAGAATACGCACAGGATCCCTCTCCGGCGAGTCCGCAATGGTTTCCACAATGGTTTCCACCGCCGCTCTTGAGGCATAATCCCCTGCGTTATGACCGCCCATTCCGTCCGCAACCAGAAATAAATTCGGCAGGCTTCCCACGGGCTGCTCTGATGAATATACATAATCCTGATTCAGTTTTCTCTTTCTGCCTATATTCGTTACGGAAAACGTTTTTAACACGTTTCTTTTCCTCCCAAGTCCCGCAGGACAGACATATGCTTACGTCGCAACTGTCCGCAGGCTCCGTCAATATCTCTGCCCATTTCCCTTCTAATAGTACCATTTATTTTATTTTTTTCAAGCACATTTTGAAATGCACGTACTTTCCCGGACTCCGAGCGGGCAAAAGCCCGCTCTCTCACAGGATTTACCGGAATCAGATTAACATGACAGTGCAGCGGTCCTGCCAGCCTGGACAGCCGCTGTGCATCCTCCTCCGAATCATTAACTCCGTCCGCCAGGCTGTATTCAAATGTAATTCTTCTGCCTGAGCGCTCAAAATAATATCTGCAGGCCTCCATCAGCTCCGCGATGGAATACCGGCAGGCTATAGGCATCAGCTTTCTTCGCTTTTCGTCCGTAGGCGCATGAAGAGACAGCGCCAGCGTAATCTGCAGTTCCTCTTCCGCCAGCCTGCGCATTTCCGGCACCAGACCGCAGGTGGAAATCGTCACATTTCTCTGGCTGATATTCAAACCATTTTCATCCGTAAGCATTCGTATAAAAATCAACAGATTATCGTAATTATCAAGAGGTTCCCCTGTTCCCATCACCACCACATTACTCACTCTCTCCCCGGTCAGCAGAGTAATGGCATAAACCTGGTCCAACATTTCCGAAGGCGTGAGATTGCGCTCCAATCCGTCCAGGGTGGACGCGCAGAAGCGGCACCCCATTCTGCAGCCCACCTGCGAAGAAATGCAGACGCTGTTTCCATGCCTGTACTTCATCCAGACACTTTCCACCACATTTCCGTCGGAAAGTGCAAACAGGAACTTCTTCGTCCCATCCGCAGCCGATTCCTGCACACGCACCGCCTGCAATGCGGTGAGACTGTACCGGTTCTCACATTCTTCCCTGAATGCTTTAGGCAGATTTGTCATTTCGCCAAAGCTTCTCACCAGCTTCACATGCATCCACTGATACATCTGCCTTGCGCGGAACGCCTTTTCCCCTTCAGATGTAAACAGTTCTTCCAGCTCTTTAAGCGGCAGTGATTTTATATCTGTTTTACCATTGTTTTCTGTTCTCATTTCTATTTTCTGTTTCTTTCCCGATTTTACGCAACAACATATTATTTTATATTCATTTTTTTATAAAACGCGCCATAAAAAAACCATCGGCTTCCATATATCCCGGAAGAAGCTGAATGCATGCGTCATATTCCGCATCCGTAAGCCCCGCCGCATATTCCTTTCCCGCCCGGCGCAGCTCTTCCTGCAGACACCTTTTATCCCCAAGCAGTTCCTCCGGCAGTATTCCTGCCAGGGATACCGGCTCAAACGCCAGCTCCTGCGTGAGATAGCGCACCATATCCTCGTTCTCCTGTCTGTGAATGGTACAGGTACTGTACACAAGGGTACCTCCCGGCCTCACATATGGCGCACTGGCCCGGACAATCTGCTTTTGCAGCTCTGTCAAACTCTCCGCATTCTCCCGGGTCATTCGATATTTAATATCCCGTTTCTTCCCCATGACACCAAGTCCGGAACAGGGCACGTCCAGAAGAACCACATCCGCCTTCCCCACAAGTGCTTCGTCTGTCCGCGTACCGTCAAACACTTCCATTTCTATATTTTCCACATGCATACGGCGTATATTTTCCTCTGTCCGGCCAATCTTCTCCTCCGAGATATCTCTGGCAAGCACTTTCCCACCCCAAGCCTTCTCTGCTGCCAGTATGCTTTTCCCTCCCGGTGCGGCGCAGACATCAACGACGAAATCCCCTTCTCCGATTTCCGCCGCCTCCACCGCCAGCGCCGAACTTACATCCTGTACCGTGCACATCCCCTCTTTAAATCCAGGCAGAGCACTTAATTCCCCATGCTCCAGCAGATACACATCGGAAAGATACCGACTCCTTTTCAATTCCATTCCCGCATTTCTGATACGACTCCGCAGACGCTTTCGTTCCTCCTTAGACAGACTGGTAGAAAAGCGGAGAGAAACCGGATGTACCTCCAGCAGACTCTTTAAGATTGTTTCCGTTATCTCCCGGCCATATTCGTCCTGCCACAGCTCCACAAACCATTCTGGCATGGAATATTTTACAGATAAATATTCCAACGGATTTCTCTTTTCGTCAGGCAGGGGCATGCTGCCTTTTTCTTTGGAAATATTGCGTAAAATACCATTTACAAAGCCTTTCAAATTCTGAAATCCCCTTTTAGCCGCCAGCTTACATGCCTCGTTGCAGACGGCGCTGTCAGGCACGGAATCCATATACAGCAGCTGATAAACACTCATCCGAAGCAGGCATCGTATCAACGGCCGCATCTTCCGCACAGGCAGTCTGGACCGCCCGTCCAGGTAATAGTCCAGTTCCAGCTGCCTCTCCAAAGTCCCTTCCGTCACCCTTTTGACAAAGGACTTATCCCTCGCATCCAGATAATCATATTTGTCCAGTACTGCCTTCACCAGCCTGTGGGAATAATCCTCTCCCCGCTCCAGGGCAAGAAGAGTATCCAATGCAAGCTCCCTTGTGTTCACAGGTAAAATCCCTCCTAATCGTCTCGTCTGCGGTTACCGCCAAACAGCAGAATAAGCCTCAGAAGCTGCAAAATGGCGGAAGCTGCTGCCGCCACATAAGTCATGGCCGCTGCTGTCAGCACCTTTTTACAACCTTTTGTCTCCTCTGTTCCCAACAATCCATACTGCTGAATTTTGGCCACGGCTCTGGCGGAAGCATTGAATTCCACCGGCAGCGTCACCAGCTGAAACAGTACGGCCAGTGCAAAGGCCCAGATACCGATTTCAATCAGCACCTGATTCCAGCTCAAAAGTACTCCGATCAGAATCAACGGCAGTCCCAGTCTGCTGCCGATATTAGCAACCGGAACCAGCGCCGATCTGAAATTCAGCGGCATATAGCCTTTGGCGTGCTGGATGGCATGGCCGCATTCATGCGCCGCCACACCCACCGCAGTCACAGAAGGCTGATTATAATTATCATAGGAAAGGCGTACCGTGTTAGTACGCGGATCATAATGATCTCCTCCTGAATTATTCAGACATTCAATCTGTACATTATACAATCCCTCATTATTCAGAATACGCCTTGCCGCCTCGGCTCCCGTGATTCCGCCGGCGTTGCGGACTCTGCTGTATCTGCTCATGGCGCTGTTCACCAGCGCGCTGGCGCCCAGGCAGATCAGCATACCGATAATCACCAGAATATATGTGGGATCCCAGTAATAATACATATACACTCACTCCTTTCTCCTTCGAGTTTTGTCAGCATCATTCACATTCTTTCCTTGTTTTGCACATTTTATTTGTTACCGTTCTGCCCCAGAATCTCTCCGGGCTGCATCTTTACCCCCAAAAGGAAATCCCTGGCCTTCATCCTTTTCTTCCCTTCCAGCTGCAGCTCGTCTATCACAACGGCTCCCCTGCCCGCCGCCACCTGGATAGAATCCCTGTCAACTTTGAGGATTTCTCCAGGAGCACGCCCAAAGGAATTCGTTGCCAGTGTCGGTCTCGCATGCCAGATTTTCAGCTGTTTCCCCCGATAGCCGGTATAGGTGCCGGGCCACGGTGTCATAGCCCTGATTCTACGTTCTATGGCCTCCGCATCTTCCGTGAAGTCGATTGCTCCCATGTGCTTGTCAATCAGCGGCGCGTAACAGCTGAGCGCATCCTGCTGCTTTTCCGGAATCAGCTTTCCCTCCTCCAGAAGCACCAGCGCCTCGGTAATCGTCTGTCCGCCCAGCTTCGTCAGCTTATCATGCAATGTCTCGTAATTGTCCTCCGCCTCGATGGCTATCACTTTTTTGTACAATATGTCTCCGGTATCTATACCTGCATCCATCTGCATGACGGTAATCCCGGTCTCCTTCTCCCCATCCATGATTGCGTGCTGAATGGGGGATGCGCCTCTGTATCTGGGAAGAAGAGACGCATGAATATTCAGACACCCCCTGGGAGGAATATCCAGTATTTCCTGAGACAATATCTGTCCGAAAGCCGCCACCACATAAGCTTCCGCAGGATATTGCTTCAACTCCTCTATCGCCGCAGGTCTTTTTATCCGGCGAGGCTGCATTACCGGAATCTGATGCTTCACAGCACAAACCTTTACCGGAGACGGCACAGGCTCCCCGCTCCGGCCCTTCGGCCTGTCCGGCTGGGTCACTACCGCGGTAATCTCGTGTCCCGCCTCCAGCAATGCCTCCAGCGCTCCCGCGGCATAGTCCGGCGTTCCGAAAAAAACAATTCTCATCCCTTATTCTTCCTCCTCATCCTCCGCCGTTACATCCTGAAGCGGTCCGTTCACCTTCTCCACATAGAGATGCCCCTCCAGATGGTCCAGTTCATGGCAGACAGCACGTGCGAGAAGCTCCGTTCCTTCCAGCACAAATTCACGCATATTTATATCCAGAGCCGCCACTTTGACATAATTGGGGCGAGTAACCTCCCCCGACTTGCCCGGCACGCTCAGACATGCCTCCTGTCCGGTCTGTTCCCCGCTGCTCTCCACAATCCTGGGATTAATGAAAATGTGGGGATCTTCTCCCGTAGTGTCAATGACCACAATTCTTTTCAGCACTCCCACCTGAGGAGCAGCCAGTCCCACACCATTGGACTCATACATGGTATCCAGCATATCCTCAATCAGTTCTCTGGTCCTCGGCGTCATCTCCGTCACCATTTTACATTTCTTCGTCAGTACCTCTTCTCCCATTTCCCGTATGTTTCTGATTGCCATTTTTCTTTCCTTTCTGTCTTTCCTGTTCCTTTTTTATTTCCACCGACATATTCCGGCATACGCCTTTCGTCTTATCACCTGCCACACCCAAAAATCATTCCTCATAAATCATCACAAAACAAGATGGTATCTGCACTGTCCTGTTATATCTGATTACATACTCCTTACTGCATAATCTGCTGCCTTTTACATCATATTCACAGGATCAAAATCAAACTGCACTGATTCCTTTATCAGCTGCATTTTCTGTATCTCTTCCTCCAGCAAATCCTTCACCTGTACCAGTTTACCATAATTTGCGCATTTCACATAGAAGACAAATCTAAAAATATCATTAACTTTTCCAACACAAGCTGGCGCAGGACCGATAAGCTGTAGCTGCGGCATTCCATCACAGCCCTTAAATCCCCTGTATTCCCGGGGCAGCTCTTGTACGGCAAGCCTGCCTCTCACACTTCCGGCCAGTCTGTCCGCAAGCATTCTGCACCTGCCCTCGTCTCCTGCAAAAATCTGCACCGCCAGCAAATGCGCCGCCGGAGGATATCCAAGCATTTCCCGGTAAAGTATCTCTTCTTTGTAAAATCCCTCATAATCCTGCTCTGAGGCACGTAAAATTGCATAGTGTTCCGGCTGATAAGTCTGAATCACTGCCTCCCCCGGGAGCATACCTCTCCCTGCTCTTCCCACCGCCTGGGTCAGAAGCTGAAAAGTCCTCTCACAGGCTCTGTAGTCACTACTGTTCAGAGATAAATCTGCAGCCAGCACACCCACCAGTGTCACTTGCGGGAAATCATGCCCCTTTACAATCATCTGTGTGCCTATGAGAACATCTGCCTCCCCGCCCGAAAAAGCGGACAATATGCGTTCATAGCTGTCCTTTGTTCTGGTGGTATCCGCATCCATGCGAAGAACACGCACCTGTGGAAAAATTTCTTTCAGTTTTTCTTCTATCTGCTGTGTCCCGGCCCGGAAACCGCTGATATACCGGGAACCGCACTGAGGACAGACTTCCGGAGCCGCCGTGTCATACCCGCAGTAATGGCAGATCATCCTGCTTTTTCCCGCTCCCCCGCCATATCCTGCTCCCATTCCCTTATGTTCTGACAGAGATACGTCACAGTGAGGACACTTCACTACATATCCGCAGGCTCTGCAGGACACAAAGCCCGCATAACCTCTGCGATTTATAAAAAGAATACTCTGTTCTCCCCGTTCTATTCTGTCCGCAAGCAGCTGCTGCAGTTTCCCACTGAAAATAGAACGATTTCCTTCCCGCAGTTCTTTCCGCAGATCTACAATATGCACCTGCGGCAAATGTCCTCCCGTCAGGCGCTTTCTCAGAACAAAGAGCTTGTATTCTCCTGTCTCCGCTCTGTAATACGCCTCCAGCGACGGTGTTGCGGATCCGAGCAGCACACTGGCATCATGAAGTCTCGCCACCTCCAACGCGGTCTCCCTTGCATGATATTTGGGGGATGATTCACTTTTATAGCTGTTCTCATGCTCCTCGTCAATTACAATGATGCCCAGATTGGGAAAAGGTGTGAACAATGCCGACCGGGGACCGATAATCACATCAATTTCCCCTTTTTGGGCCCGCTCGCACTGGTCAAACTTTTCTCCCGGAGAAAGTGTGGAGTTCATGACACTGACCCTGTCTCCAAAGCGCCTGAAAAACCGAAGCAGCGTCTGGTAAGTCAGTGCAATCTCCGGTATCAGCACAATGGCCTGCTTCCCCCGAGCCACCATTTCCTCTATAATCTTCATGTACACTTCTGTCTTGCCGCTCCCGGTAATGCCGTGCAGTAAATAGGTATCAGGCTTCCCCGCATCAAAATCTGCCAGCACTTCTTCCACAATTTCTGTCTGCTCAGCGCTTAAAATTCTGCGTCCCTCTTCCTGCTCTTCCAGCCGCACCGGATTGCGCAGGGATTGTGTGCTGAGAATTCGAACTACTCCCGCCTTCTCCAGACTTTTTATAGTTTGCGCCGATACGCCCAGTTTTCCGGTTACCCACTCATAGGGAATCGTCTCCTGTTCCGTCAGCTCCCGCAGAAGCCGCTCCTTTGCCACCTGCTTTTTTCTGATGCTTTCACCCAGCAGTGACAGCGTTTCCTCTCTGCTCATGATACGCCTGATGGTTCTGTGTTCCAGTTTTTTCACTGTCCTTTTCGCAGGAAGAACGGTTTTCAATGCCTGTATCATGGTAGAACCATAATTTTTTCTGATCCATCCCGCCAGAGCAATCATTTTATCCTGTACATCCACATCTCCCCGACTGACTGCCTGAATTTCCTTTATTCTGTTGGGATCAAATTTGCAGGTATCGCCTATGCCAATCACATACCCTTTTATCAGCCTGTTGCCGTTCCCGAAAGGCACTGTGACACACATTCCGGTCTCCAGCTTATCACAAAGTCTGTCAGGTATCCGGTATTGGAAAGGTTTATCCAATTTTTCATGGGAAATATCCACAATAATATCCGCATAAAACTCGCACATGAGTTCCCTCCCGACTAAATATGTGCCAAACCTCCGTCCAGTAATTCCCTGATAATCTGCCTTTCATCCATTGGATATTTTTCCCCTTTTATCTCCTGGTAATCTTCATGGCCTTTTCCTGCCAGCACAATCAAATCTCCCTCTTCTGCGCGGGAAATCACCCATGCAATTGCTTCCCTTCTGTCACATATTTCCACATATCTGCCTGTGGTTCTGCCAATTCCAATCTTGATGTCCTCAATGATATCCTGCGGTTCCTCAAACCGGGGATTGTCAGAAGTGATGACGGTTAAATCCGCCAGCCTTCCGCTGACCTCTCCCATCTCATATCGTCTGAGCTTTGAACGGTTTCCACCACAGCCAAACACGCATACCAGACGCCCCGGCTTATACTCCCGCAGTGTGCTCAGCAGGCTCTCCAGCGCCATGGCATTATGCGCATAGTCAATCAATAAAGTAAATTTATCCGAAATAGTAACTTTTTCTATACGTCCTTTTACTTTGGCCGACTTCAGAGCCCTCTGAATCTCCGGAACCTCCACTTTAAAATGGCGGCATATGGCAACGGCACATAATGCATTATAAACGCTGAATCGTCCGGGCGTGGGTACTTCCACGGCAAGGTCCATCAGCCCTGTCACATGGAATTTTACGCCAAGTTCACCCGGCGTATGCACCAGCTCCAGCTGTTCCGCCCGCAGCATATTTTTCTCTCCCAGACCAAAGGTCTCCAGTTCACAGGTATGTCCCTTCAGAAGGTTCTCTGTGTGATCATCGTCCGCATTCACAATTCCTGTCCGACATTGTCTGAACAAAAGTCCCTTACAGGCCATATATTCCTCAAAGCTGGAATGCTCGTTGGGTGCGATGTGGTCCGGCTCCAGATTGGTAAAAATGCCGTAGTCAAATGTAAAGCCCTGGGTACGGTGAAGCTTCAGTCCCTGTGAAGATACTTCCATAACCACAATTTCTACTCCTGCCGCCACCATTTTCGCGAAGTCTTCCTGGAGCACATAGGATTCCGGTGTAGTACTTTCCGCCGGGATATGGGTATCCCCGATAATCGTCTCAATGGTTCCTATCAGTCCCACCTTAAAACCGGCTTCTTCCAGAATGTCTTTTACCAGCCAGGCGGTGGTGGTCTTGCCTTTTGTACCGGTAATGCCAATGACCTTCAGCTTTTCCGCGGGATGTCCAAACCAGGCTGCGGAGATAAATGCCATGGCGTATCTGGTATCCGCCACTTTTATCACGGTGATGTCCTGTGCTGATACATTCTCCACTTCTTTGGAGACTACCAAAACTTTCGTTCCTTTCTCCACTACCTCCGCTGCAAATCGGTGTCCGTCAAAATTGGCGCCTTCAATACAGATGAAAAGGCTGCCCTCCTGTACCTTACGTGAATCATAAACCACTGCCGTCACTTCCGTGTCCATGGTTCCCTGTATACACTTGTACTCTATCTGTTCCAGCAAATCCTGCAGTTTCATACCTTTCCTCCTAATATTTTTCTTCCGCACCCTTTGGGTTTATCGTCCGATAAAAGTATTCTTTTCTATTTTACTCTAATTTGTGAATTTCTACCACCCTAAATTCGCGTTTAATACATAAGAGCGGTGCCTCCTGCAAGGACCTTTATGGTCCTGAGGCCCAAGACAAATTCCTGACAATACCCAACAAGGGCCTGTCGCTAAGACCTGGGCTTTTGAAATGACCAACAGGGGCCTACCGCCTGTAAAGCATTGCAGGAATCCCAGCCTTACAGCGACAGGAACACTGTTTGTAGCAGTGGTTCTGCCGCATCGGAAGAAAAAATTTGTAGATATCCTGTAAAAAGAATAACTGCCGTGCTGCTGATTATATTCCCAGCGGCGCGGCAGTCCATACTTTCTCTTCATTTTTAATCAGAACTTCCTTTCAAAGGCAAAATAACGCCACAATTTTCCTGTAAAATTCCGTGCAATCTGTTCCTTTCCCTTCGTAAACCGAATCATCATCGCCGGGGATACCGGTTCAGCAGCCCTGTCATCACATACCGCAGCTCATAGCCCCAGCCAGTTCCGCAACGGATTAATTTCTCTGGCCTGTTTCAGAATATCCTGTCGGTTTACCCGCAGGAAGTTCTCCAGTTTCTGAACCTCCTGTGCGGTAAAGCCCTCCGACTTCTCAATCATTCCCTCCGGCAGAATGCCCTCCGCATAGTCATTTCCACGCAGGAAGGACACCCGCACCATTTTTTTATCTCCTTTTGCAACCACACAGGAAACCAGCATCTTCACATCGTCCATTATTTCTCCTTCCCCACAGGCATTCTGTCTGTGAATTCAAAATATCGGTTCAGATAAGCGCCGATCATCATAATGTACATACAGAAATAAAGCCACAGAAGCACTATGATAATAATGGACAGGCTGCCATAGATACCATAGGAATTGCCATAGGTCAGGTAATAGGAAAATACCCAGGAAAAGATACTCCAGGCCACAGCCGCAAATACGGCTCCCGGTATCTGTTCCTTAAATGTCAGCTTTCTGTCGGGCACATAGGCATAGACAGCCGCGAACAGCACCGTCAGCACTGCCCATACCAGCAGGAAACGGAAATTCATGACAAAAGCCACCACGGACTGCAGCTGCGGAAGCCTATGCAGCGCAAGCTTTACCAGCTGATCACCAAATACCATCACAAACAGGGACAGAATCACTCCCACCAGCATCACCAGAGTATAGAAAGATGCAATCATCCGCACCACAAAATAATTTCGCTTCTCCTCCACGCCATTGACCGCATTCAGACCGCGCATCAGTGCAAGCACTCCCTTCGCCGCGGACCAGATGGTGGCGATAATAGCAATGGACAGAATTCCGGCAGATTTGTCATACACTTCCGATATCAGGCTTTCCGCCAGCGGGTCAATCTGATCGGGCAGCACATCCGTCACAAGCTCCACCAGGTTTTCCTCCGTCAGCGGCGTATAGGGAATGATAGTACATATCATCATCAACATGGGCACCACTGACAGAAAAAAGAAAAATGCAATGCTTGCCGCATATGTACTGATATTCTGCCTCTTCATTTTCTCGGAAAAATCTTTTATACTCAGGTATATTTCACGTACCACAACCGCCGCTCCTACTCGTATACATTTTTGATGGCACAATTCTCATAGAAAAATAATAGAATTTCCCCGGCGGAATATCCGCTTCCCGCCATTTCCCTGGCCCCGTTCTGGCTCATTCCCACGCCATGGCCGAATCCACCGCCAGTTAAGCTATATCCTACCACACTTCCATCCTCTTTTCCAGTTGTTATGGTAAAAAATCCGCTGGGCAGCAGGCTTGCACTGGCTACTCTGCTGCCGTCCTGCCTCTCCACCTTCGTCTCACCGTCGTTCAGCACATATCGGATATTATGCTCGGATATGACTTTCAGCTTCCCGGTATCCGTCTCGATGATCAGCTCATCGGCCACACCGCCGCTGCCCCGCTTCTCTATGTAAATATCCGTGATATTCCCCAGCTCACTGATGGTTTCACTGACATAGGCTCCGTCCTTCCAGGTCAATACCAGCTCGTCGTTAGCCGCATAGCGTTTCTGCAGGGTCTCCAGCATATGCTCTTTATCCAGTTCATCCACCTGATAGCTCCAGCGATACCACCCTTCCTTAGCTTCAAAATCACTTTCATTTACAGTGGAAATAAACGCTGCAAAGTTTTCTTCTTCTCTGAGGCTCTCTCCCAGGCTTATCTCCTCCGGCTCACTCTCTGCTGCCTCCCCCGCGTTTCCTCCCTGCGCCATGGCTGCCACTGCTTCTTCCATGGCAATCCGGTTCAATGGTTTTGCCTGCAGATAGGTCAGCGTCGGCGCTGCCGCCGTCTTCCACACATTGGGATCGCTTCCCACCCCGCAGGAAGTAGAGTAGTAATAGGTCCCCGCCAGGCCGCCGCCTTCCGTATACAGCAGCTGTCCGTAAGTTTCTTTTACGGCTGTGGTAGTGCTCTCCTGCTCCAGAATGTTATTATACACCTGGTAGGAGGTGCTGTCATCCACATGGGCCCCATACTGGGGATATCCCGCATGTTCCATATGTCCGTAAGCATAGGTTCTGGCACAGATTGCCTGAGCCTTCAATGCCTCGAAGGGATATTTCGCCGGCATCTCGCTGGGTACCACACTGTACAGGTATTCCTCCAGCAGGACCTCATTGACCGCCACGATTCCCTCCTCCGTCTTTCGAAGCTCCATCTGTCCTCTGTATGCAGGTGTCCCCTGGGAGCGATTACAGTTCTTCAGGATTACCTTCCCTGTCAGCACGTCGGGTACAATCATTACCCGATCCGCCTCAAAATAGAAGCTGTCAGAAGAAAAGGTCAGTTCCTCTCCCGCCTTGTGAGTCTCCTGCCTCAGATTATCATAGGGACCGTAAATCACCGTATAATCCACATCACAGGTAAGTACCGGTGCATCGTGAAAGCTTCCGCTGTAATCCGAAGCCTTAATCAGCACCCGGATATATTCCATGGCTTCCTCCTTCACCATCAAAACTGCACAGACTTCCCCGTTTTCCATACATAAATCCGTAAAATTATAGCCAAAGCGCACATCCCGCGCCGTGCACATCTCCAGGCTGTCGAAGAGTCTGTAGCCCCTGTAATCTGCAGCCAGCGGCAGTCTGCCGTAACCCTCCACTTCGATTCCCGTTTCATCCACACTCAGGATCCGGCCGTTAATCTTATCGGTTTTGGCACTGACAGAGGTGACTCTGTCGTCTGTCAGCTCCACATCCGCCACCTGTTCCCGCACGGACAAGTCTGCATGATAAGGCTGCACCGGACCATTATCTCCCACGGTCACGTCTCCCCACAGATAACGTTCGCTGTTCCCTTCCCGGAAAAGGGAAAGTCCCTCTTCATCCACCTCTGTAATCCATACATTTGTCAGCTGTCGGACCACCGGAATATGCGGTTGTGGTTCCGGTACCTCCTCCTGATCCTCTCCTCTGTTCACCAGCATCAGAATCAGCTTTCCCAGCAGCAAAATTACAATCAGCAGAAAACCCAGCACACAGATAAACGCCTTCATCTGCATTCTCTGAGACCTGTTCAGTCCCCATCTGTTATTCTCCAAATTTTCTCTCCCTATCTGTGCATTCTTCCTCGCTGCACTGTCTCAATGCTTAAAAATATTTATCCACCATGGGTATATACATAAAAGAGCAGCCCTGCCGGACTGCCCTCTTCTTCTGTATTTATCCCCAAAATGCCGCCTTCTGCTTTCTGACTCCTAGCAATGCTAGGTGGGTGACCGCAGCCAAAGCTTTTGCCTTCCCTTCCAATCCTCTCAATGAGTGAGGGCTTGACAGCCACTGGGCAATGTAGGAATCCCGTTTAAAGTAATGTAGGTTCAAAAATAAACAAAAGTTATCAAACATTTCAGGGTACTTTTATTATAACGAAAAAGCTTTCATAATACAACTGTAAATTTTGCCATCTATCAAAAATTTTTCAGATACAAAAGTTTTATTCATTTTATCATCCAGCAGGATATCAGAATATTATTGTTCCGGTTTCCGGCTCAATGTCACAAAAGCCAATACCGCAACCCCGGCAAAAATAACAATCCCTCCCACTGCCAGCACCCAGACCCAGTCGATCTTCCCGCCGGATTCACTTTCCTCTTCCTGGCTGTCACTGCTTTCGGGTGCCTGCTCCGATGTTGCTCCAGCGCTCTGCTCCACATCAATGTCTTCCTCATCTTCCTTCGGCGGCTGAGTGGTTGCCACAGGAGAACTTGTTGGTCTGGCTGTACTTTGGGGAACATGTACTACCGGCACTTTAGTCGCAACAGGTTTGGGCGTTTTCTGGGGCCTTGCCGTCCCCTGAGGATTCCCCGCTGTCACACTGTTATTCGTATCCTGAGAATTATCATCATCATCGTCATCATTCCCTTTATCCGGCGGATTCTGCGGCTTCGGAGACGGTGTGGGCGGTTGTGTCGGTGGCTGTGTCGGCTGTGTTGGTGGCTGTGTTGGTGGCTGTGTCGGCTGTGTTGGTGGCTGTGTCGGCTGAGAATCGGTATCTGTCCCTTTAATTTCCACGGCTCCTGATGATTCCATACCCTCTACCATTCTCACCTCCGTGCCGTACACATACTGAAGGGACTCTGCCGACACGCTGGCTGTCGCCGAAGTACTCCCTCCATTTCCATCCCGGACTACGACTCGTCCCAGAGTCAGAGAATTCGCTCCCGCCGAAAAAAGGGGAGTATTACCCGCTATGTAAACATCCAGCTTTTTCTCTTCCCGATTGTACCGATACTCCAGAATCTTCGCGCCGCTTTCTGAGAACAGAAACTCTGCACTTTCTGCGTTCACCGCATCCACAGAAATGCTGAAGCTCATTGTAGACACTTCATCCTCTGCCATCTGTGAGGAGACCAGCGTAACCGTTCCTTTTTCATCCAGCCGAATCCCGCCGGCACCTTCCGCACGGGCCCGTGCCGGCAGCATTGCCGCCAGCACCAGCACCACAAAAACTCCAATACTGTATCTTCTCATGTTTTATTCCTTTATTCCCGTTATTTCTACATAGCGTAATGTATTTCCGGAAACTCCATGGTCACTGCCCCGCAGAGCCGCCGGCGCTTCCGCTGTCATTTCCGCTTCCGCTGACATTATTGCCGGCGCTTCCGCTGTCGTTTCCGCTTCCGCTGA